>DATBFW010000229.1:0-30526 GCA_036558285.1 Mycobacteriales bacterium
GCGTGACCAGGAAGCTCGGTATCCCGGTCTTCACCACGAGATACCCGTTGATGAACCCGACCACCAGCGCGAAGACCAGGGCGAGCGCCACGCCGACCCACATGTTGGTGGTGAACTCGAAGGCGAACATCGACGCGAACAACGCCGAGGCGGTCACGGCGACACCGGCCGACAGGTCGAACTCGCCGCCGATCATGAGCAGGGCCACGGCGACCGTCGGGATGCCGTAGGTGGAGCTGACGTAGAGGATGGTCGCGAGCGAGTTCGCGTCCCGGAACGGCGGCGCGACCGAGAAGAAGACGAGGTAGATGACGATGGCGCCGAGCAGTGCCCCGACCTCCGGACGGGTCAGCAGTCGGGCCAGCGGGGAACGCCGGGCGACCCGCTCATCGGGCGAGGCTGGCGGGGGTGCGACGCCGGCTTCGAGCGTCTGGCTCATGAAGACCTCCGAAGGTCCTAGGAATTGGGGGAGCCGCCGCCCGCGGCGGCTCCCCCGGGCGCGTGGCTACCGGGTACCGCCGGCCGCGAACTTGCCGACGACCGCGATGTTGCTCTTGTCGACCAGGAACGGCCCGGTCAGGGTCGGCTTGCCGCCGCCGAGGATGTTGCCGTTCACCTTGTACAGCCACAGCGAGTCGATCGCCTCATAGCCCTGCAGGTACGGCTGCTGATCGATGGCGAACTGCAGGTCACCGGACTCGATCTTCGGCGGGATCTGCGGGTTGAAGTCGAACGTGGCGACCTTCGCCGTGCTGCCGGCGTCCTTGATCGCATCGATCGCGTTCAGCGCGATCGGCGCACCCAGGGTGAGCACGAAATCGATGCTCGGGTCCTGCTTCATCTTCGCCGCGATCGTGCTGCGGACCGAGGGCAGGTCCGAGCCGTTGACATAGATCTTGTCGTACTTGCCCTTGAAGGTCGACTGCGCACCGGCGCAGCGGGCCTCGAGCTGCACCTGCCCCTGGAACTGCACGACGCACAGCATGTGCTTGAACCCGTCCTCGGTCGCGCGCGTCCCGCCGGTCTGCCCGGCCAGGCTCTCATCCGACCCGAAGTACGACATCGCCCCGGACTCGGCGTAATTGCCGATGCCGGCGTTGAACGCGACCACCGGGATCCCAGCGGCGATGGCCTTCTTCACCGCCGGCGCGATCGCCGGCGGGTCCGGCAGCGTCACCGCGATCCCATCCACCTTGCTGTCGATCGCGCTCTGGATCAACGTCGCCTGCTTACCCGAATCAGGATCCGAGGAGTACTTGAAGGTCACGTTGTCCTTCGCCGCGGCCGCCTGCGCACCCTTACGGATGATGTCCCAGAACGTGTCGCCCGGCGCGCCGTGCGTCACCATCGCGATCGTGATCTTGGGAGTATCCGCCTTACCCGCGCTGACCGCGTTGGCCGCGCTCTCCTCGGCCTGCTTGCCGCCGGTGCTGCTGCAGCCGGCCAGCACGAGGGCGACCCCGGCCACCAGCGCCGCCCAGCGGAGCCTCGTGTTCCTGGACATGTCCGTCCTCCTGATCGTTGGGGCGTCGCTCGCTATTGAGCGGTCGGGAAGTGGTAGCTGGCGCCCGACGCGTGCTCGACGTGCGGCCAGCGGGAGGTGACGACCTTCGCGCGGGTGTAGAACGAGACGCCCTCGGGGCCGTGCACGTGCTTGTCCCCGAACAGCGAGTCCTTCCAGCCGCCGAAGGAGTAGTAGGCCATCGGCACCGGGATCGGCACGTTCACGCCGACCATGCCGACCTTGACGCCGCGCACGAACCGCCGCGCGGCCTCGCCGGAGTCGGTGAACACCGCGGTGCCGTTGCCGTACTGGTTGGCGTTCACCAGCGCGATCGCCTCGTCCACCGAGCCGGCCCGCAGCACCGACAGCACCGGGCCGAAGATCTCCTCCCGGTAGACGTCCATCTCCGGGGTCACCGCGTCGAGCACGGTCGGACCGACGAAGAAGCCCTGCTCGTACCCGGGCACGACCAGGCCGCGCCCGTCGACGGCGAGCCGGGCGCCCTGCCGCTGGCCGGCGCCGATCAGGCCCTCGATCCGCTGCTTGGCCTCGGCGGTGACGACCGGGCCCATCTCGCTGCCGGCCTCCCGGCCGGCGCCGACGGTCACCTTGCCGGCCTTCTCGCTGACCACGTCGACCAGCGCGTCGGCGGCCGAGCCGACCGCGACGGTGGCCGAGATCGCCATGCAGCGCTCGCCGGCGGAGCCGAACGCCGACGCGACGAGGTGGTCGGAGGCGAAGTCGAGGTCGGCGTCGGGCAGCACGACCGCGTGGTTCTTGGCGCCGCCGAGGGCCTGCACCCGCTTGCCGGTGGCGCTGGCCTTCTGGTGGATGTAGCGGGCGATCGGGGTGGACCCGACGAACGACACGGCGGCGATGCCAGGGTGGCCGAGGATCGCGTCGACCGCGACCTTGTCGCCGTGCACCACGGTGAAGACGCCGTCCGGCAGGCCGGCCTCCTGCCAGAGGCGGGCGACGACCCCGGACACCGACGGGTCGCGCTCGCTCGGCTTGAGCAGGAACGCGTTGCCGCAGGCGATCGCGACCGGGTGCATCCACATCGGCACCATGATCGGGAAGTTGAAGGGGGTGATCCCGGCGCAGACCCCGAGCGGCTCGCGGATCGAGTAGAGGTCGACGCCGGTGGAGACCTGGTCGGAGTAGTCGCCCTTGAGCAGGGTGGGCAGCCCGCAGGCGAACTCGACCACCTCGAGCCCGCGCTGCACCTCGCCGCGGGCGTCGGAGAGCACCTTGCCGTGCTCGTCCGAGACGATCTCGGCCAGCTCGTCGATGCGTGCGTTGACCAGCTCGCGGAACGCGAACAGCACCTTGGTCCGCCGCGACAGCGACGTCTGCGACCAGTCCTCGTACGCGGCCGTGGCGGCGGCCACCGCGGCGTCCACGTCGCTCGGCTCGGCCAGCACGACCTCGGCCTGTTGCGCGCCCGTCGCCGGGTTCCACACCGGTCCGCGGCGGGTGCCCGCGCCGGCGGTGGGTGTCCCGTCGATCCAGTGCTCGATCGTCCGCATACGACGCGTCATCCCCTCGGGTCCAGGTACGGGCGCTGGGCGGCCTTGGCGGCCTCGTACGACTTGCGCGCCTGGGTGGTCGACTCCAGCCGGGACACCTCGGCCACCGGCACGTCCCACCAGGACTCGCTCGACGGCGCCGGCACCAGCGGGTCGGTCTCGACGTGCACCAGCACCGGGCCGCCGGTGTGCGCGCGGGCCTGCGCGAGCGCGGCCCGGAACTCCTCGATCCCGCTCGCCCGCAGCACCCGGACGCCGAGGCTCTCGGCGTTGGCGGCCAGGTCGACCGGCAGCACGTCGCCGTCCAGCCGGCCGCTGCCGGCGGCGCGGAACCGGTAGCGGGTGCCGAACCGCTGCGAGCCGAGGCTCTCGGACAGCTCGCCGATCGAGGCGAAGCCGTGGTTCTGCACCAGCACCACGAGCAGGTCGACGCCCTCCTGGACGGCGGTGACCAGCTCCTGCGCCATCATCAGGTACGACCCGTCGCCGACCATGACGACCGCGCGGCGGTCGGTCTCCCCCGCGTCTGCCGCCGCCAGGTCACGCAGCGCCAGCGCCACGCCGAGCCCGCCCGCGATCTCGTAGCCCAGGCACGAGTAGCCGTACTCGACGTGGTAGCCCTTGGGATCGCGGGTGCGCCACAGCTTGTGCAGGTCGCCCGGCATCGAGCCGGCCGCGCAGATCACCACGTCCCGCGGTCCGGTGCCGGTGTTGACCGCGCCGATCACCTCGGACTGCGCCGGCAGCGGGCCGTGCCCGAGGTCGTACGCACGCTGCACGGTGGCGTCCCACTCGGCGGCGAGCCGGCGGGCGCGCTCCCGGTGCCCGGGCGGCACCTGCCAGCCGGCCAGCGCGTCGGTGAGCGCGGTCAGCACGACCCTGGCGTCACCGACCACCGCGGTGCCGGCCTGCTTGGCGCCGTCCACCGCGGCCAGGTTGACGTTGACGAACCGCACCCCGTCGGCGCCGAAGGCGGTCCGGGACGCGGTGGTGAAGTCGCTCCACCGGGTGCCGACGCCGATCACCACGTCGGCGTCGGCGGCCAGCCGGTTGGCGGCGGTGGTGCCGGTGCTGCCGACCGCGCCGAGCGAGAGCGGGTGGTCGTAGGGCAGCGAGCCCTTGCCCGCCTGGGACTCCGCCACCGGGACGCCGGTCGCCTCGGCGAACGCCCGCAGCGCGGCCGTGGCCTCGCTGTAGATCACCCCGCCGCCGGCGACCAGCAGCGGCTGGCGCGCGGACCGGATCACCTCGGCCGCGCGGGTCAGCGCGGCCGGCTCCGGCACCGGCCGGGCCACGTGCCAGACCCGCTCGGCGAACAGCTCCTCCGGCCAGTCGTACGCCTGCGCCTGCACGTCCTGCGGCAGCGCGATCGTGGCCGCACCGGTCTCGGCCGGGTCGGTGAGCACCCGCATCGCCCCGAGCAGCGCGGCCGGCAGCTGCTCGGGCCGCCACACCCGGTCGAAGAACCGCGACAGCGGCCGGAACGCGTCGTTGACGGTGACGTCCTGGCCGGCCGGCGACTCCAGCTCCTGCAGCACCGGGCTGGACACCCGGGTCGCGAACACGTCGCTGGGCAGCAGCAGCACCGGCAGCCGGTTCACGGTGGCCAGCGCCGCGCCGGTGAGCATGTTCGACGAGCCGGGTCCGATCGAGGCCGTGCAGGCCCAGGTGGACAGCCGGTTGCGGTGCCGGGCGTACGCGGCGGCGGCGTGCACCATGCCCTGCTCGTTGCGCGCGGTCACGTACGGCAGCGCGCCGGGGCTGAGGACCTCGGCCTCCAGCAGCGCCTGGCCGACGCCGGCGACGTTGCCGTGCCCGAAGATGCCGAAGCAGCCGGCGAACAGCGGTTGGGTGACGCCGTCCCGCTCGCTGCGCTGGGCGGCGAGGAACCGGACGACGGCCTGCCCGACGGTGAGCCTCACGCGTCCCTCCCGAACGGTAGCCGCGGATCGATCGCCTGGTCGGCCCAGGTCGAGCGGACCCAGGCGTGCGCCGGGTCGTCGCTGATCAGCCAGGCCCGCTCGGCCGCGGGACCGGCCATCACGTTGAGGTAGTAGAGGTCGTAGCCGGGGGCGGCCATCGACGGGCCGTGCCAGCCGTCCGGGATCAGCACCACGTCGCCGGTGCGCACCTCGGCCAGCACCGCCGAGCTGCCGTACACCTGCTGGTAGGCCATCCCGCCGCCGGACACCTCGAACCAGTAGATCTCCTCCAGCACCGACTCGCCCGGCCGCTGCTCGTCGTGCTTGTGCGGCGGGTAGGAGGACCAGTTGCCGGCCGGGGTCAGCACCTCGCAGGCGATCAGCTTGTCCGCCTCGAACGCCTCCGGGGTGCAGAAGTTGTTCACCTGCCGGGAGCACGAGCCCGCACCGCGCAGCTCGACCGGCACTTTGCCGGCCGGCTGCACCCGGAAGTCCAGCCGCCGCGACGCCCGCGCCGCCGGCAGCGCGAACCTCCCGCCGTCCACACTGGACACGGTCACGGCCGAACCGACCGGCAGGTAGGCGAAGTCGGTCGGTCCACTCCGGACGGACGGCCGGCCGTCCAGAGCCGCGGCCGACCCGCCGCAGGTGACGGTGGCCGAGCCGGCCAGCGGCAGCAGCAGCATCTCGTCCGGCCCGGTGTCGAACGAGACCGACCCGCCGGCCGCCAGGTCCAGCACCCGCAGTCCGGAGTACGCCCAGCCCGCGGTCTCCGGGTCGACCACGCAGGCCCACCCGTCCCGGGCGAGTGTCCCGTTCGGACGGTGCAGGCTCGTCCCCCGCCCGGTCATGCCGCCGCCTTCCGGTGCACCAGCCCGGCCGCCACGTCCACGGCCCCGGCCACGTCGCCGTCGGGTGGGTAGAGCAGGGTGCGGCCGACCACGAGACCGCGGACGCCCGGCAGCGCGAGCGCCTTCTCCCACTGGCCGTAGGTCTCCTCGGGGTCGCCATCCGGATCGCCGCCGAGCAGCAGCGTCGGCAGCGTGGTCGCCGCCATCACCGCGTCCATGCCGGGCACCACCGGCAGCTTGAGCCAGCTGTACGCGCTGGTCGCGCCGAGGCCGGACGCGATCGCCACCGAGGTCACCACCGCCTCGACGGACAGGTCGTTGCGGACCTGCCCGTCGACGCGGTGGGACATGAACGGCTCCACCATGGCCATCAGCCCGTGACCGGACAGCCCCGTGACCGCCCGGGCACACGCCTCCAAGGTGGATACCGTGGCCGGGTCGGCGAGGTCGATCCGGCAGAGCATCTTGCCGCCGTCGTAGCCGAACCGGGCGATCGTGTCGGCGTCGTAGCCGGTGAACCGGTCGTCCAGCTCGAAGCTCGCGCCGGCCAGCCCGCCGCGGTTCATCGAGCCGATGACCACCTTGCCCTCCAGCGCGCCGAGCAGCAGCAGGTCCTCCAGCACGTCCGCGGTGCCGAGCACGCCGTCGACGCCGGGGCGGGACAGCGCGAGCACCAGCCGGTCCAGCAGCTCGGTCCGGTCGGCCATGGCGGCCGGGGCGCCGCGCACGCCGAGCGCGCCCCGGGCCGGGTGGTCGGCCGCGATGAGCATCAGCCCGCCGCCGGCGCCGGGGAGCAGCGGGCGGCGCCGGCGGCGCGCCGCGGCCCGCGCCACCGCGCGCGGGTCCCTTGCCCGCAGCTCCCGCACCGTGCCGACGGTCACCGCCTCAGCCATGCGCCCGCACCCCCGCCGCCACCGACCCGCCCGTCGCCCCCCGCATCCCGGCCGGTCCCCGTGGCACCGGCCGACTCTGTCCCGGCCGCCCCCGCGGCAGTCCCGGCCGCCCCCGCGGCAGTCCCGGCCGCCCCGGCGGCAGTCCCGGCCGCCCCGACGGCAGTCCCGGCCGCCCCGACGGCAGTCCCGGCCGCCCCCGCGGCAGTCCCGGCCGCCCCCGCGGCAATCCCGGCCGCCCCCGCGGCAATCCCGGCCGCCCCCGCGGCAGTCCCGGCCGCCCCGGCGGCAGTCGGGACGGTCCCGGCCGGCGCCCGGGCCGGCGACGGCCGCGCCGAGCGCACGGTGCGGCCGGCCGCCGCGTCGGCCAGCGCCGCCTCCACCTCGGCGCTGGTCGGCATGGCGGTGGAGCACTCCAGCCGGGACGCCACGATCGCGCCGGCCGCGTTGGCGAACCGGATCGTGTCGGCCAGCGGCCGCCCGGCCAGCAGGCCGGCGCACAGCGCACCACCGAACGCGTCGCCGGCGCCCAGCCCGTTGACCACGTCGACCGGGACCGGCGGCACCTCGACCACCTCGTCCCGGGTCGCGGCGAGCACGCCGAGCGGGCCCTGCTTGACCACGGCCAGGTCGAGCCCGCGCTCCAGCAGCGCGGCCGCGGCCCGGTGCGGGTCGCGCTCGCCGACGGCGGTGACGCACTCGTCGAGGTTGCCGACCGCGACCGTGACGTGCTCAAGCGCCCACTCGAGCTCCGCGGTCGCGGCCGCCCGGTCGGGCCAGAACATCGGCCGGTAGTCGAGGTCGAGCACGGTCAGCGGCGCCCGCCCGCGGGCCACGTACGCGGAGTGCATCGCCGACCGGCTCGGCTCCTCCGACAGGGCCGACCCGATCGTCCAGAACACGCCGGCGCCGCGGACCAGCTCGGCCGGCAGCTCGGCCGGGGTCAGCTGCATGTCCGGCGCGGCCGGTCGGCGGTAGAAGTACAGCGGGAACTCGTCCGGCGGGAAGATCTCGCAGAAGGTCACCGGTGTCGGCAGGTCCGCCACGGCGGTCACGTACCGGTCGTCGACGCCGAGCTCGCGCAGCGCCGCGTGCACGAACCGGCCGAACGGGTCGGCGCCGGTCCGGCTGACCAGCGCGGCCCGCAGCCCGTGCCGGGCCGCGGCGACCGCGACGTTGGCCGCCGTGCCGCCGAGGAACTTGCCGAACTCGTCGACGTCCTCGAGGCCGACGCCGACCTGCAGCGGGTAGATGTCGACACCGGCTCGGCCCACGGTGACCACGTCGTAACGGGGATCCACGAGCACCTCCCGGGGGTCGGACCGGCTCGTTGCTCGGGAGCGTCGCGCAGGTAACGAGTTGTTGTCAAGCATTCGTCAGAATGTCAGGACATACGGCAGTCCTGAGGTGAGGTCCTATGGGGTAGGCTTGCCACCGTCAAGGGGGGTCAGATGTCCGAGCTCACGCTGGACCTGGACAGGTCCAGCCCGGTGCCGCTCTACTTCCAGGTCTCGCGGCAGATCGAGGCCGCCATCGACGCCGGTCACCTCGCCCCCGGCGACCGGCTGGAGAATGAGATCAGCCTGGCCGACCGGTGGGGACTGTCCCGCCCGACGATGCGCCGGGCAATCCAGGAGCTGGTCGACAAGGGCCTGCTCGTGCGCCGCCGCGGGATCGGCACCCAGGTCGTGCACGGCCGGGTGAAGCGCCCGATGGACCTCACCAGCCTGTTCGACGACCTGGCCCGGTCCGACCAGAAGCCGACCACCCGGGTGCTCGAGCGGGAGCTGGTCGCCGCCCCGGCCGCCGTGGCCGAGCGGCTCGGCGTGCCGGCCGGCACCCAGGTGCTGCACCTGGAGCGGCTGCGCTGCGCCCGGGACGAGCCGCTCGCCGTGATGCGCAACTGGCTGCCGGCCGACCTCGGCTCGGTGCTCACCGCCGAGGCGCTGGAGACCCGCGGGCTGTACGAGCTGATGCGCGGCACCGGCGTGCACCTGCGGATCGCCACCCAGCGGATCGCCGCCCGCGGTGCGACCACACCGGAGGCCAGGCTGCTCCAGCTGCGCAAGGGGGCGCCGCTGCTGACGATGGAGCGGGTCACCTACGACGGCTCGGGCGCCGCGGTCGAGCTCGGCAGCCATGTCTACAACGCCGAGACCTACTCGATCGAGATGACCGTCGTCGAGCGCTAGGACGCCGGCAGCTCCCAGTCCCGCGCGGTCTCGGTCAGCCGGCGGAACCCGGACCGCTCCAGGAACCCCGGCGTACCCGGGTCCGCGTACCCGAGCAGGCGGTCGACCCGCGCCAGCCGCAGCCACTCGGCCGCCTCGCCGAGCAGCCAGGACCCGATCCCGCGGCCCCGGTCGGCCTCCTGCACCCAGAGGTTGCCGATGTCGGCCCAGCCGGGCTGGCCGGCGATCGACCCGGACCCGCCGATGCCGGTGTCGACCTCGACGAAGCCCACCTCGCAGTCGCCGCGGAGCGCGGCCAGCCTGGTGCCGACCGTGCCGAGCGTCCGCACCACCCGCAGCTCGGGCGGCGGCTCCGGCCGGGCCAGCGAGGCCACGTCGGCCAGCAGCACGACCTCCGTCCGCTCGCCGCGGCGGAACCCCACCCGGGACAGCAGGTCGGCGACGTGCGGCCACTGCTCGGGGATGCCGTAGACGCCAGGCGCCGGCAGCGTGCCGTCGGCGCCGACGCGGGCCGGTCGCCACGCCCGCAGCCGCGCGACCGCGGCTTGGGCGAGCGCCAGCCCGGCGGCCGACGCGTCCGGCCAGAACGGGGCGTCGACCGCGCAGAGCAGCCAGCGGATCTCGGCCGCGCCGCGCAGGGCGGCCCCGACCTCCGGACCCGACCCGTACCGCAGCAGGTGCGTGGCGGCCACCACCCGGCCGCGCTGCTCGGCCACGAGCGTGACCCGCTCGAGCACCCACTGGTCGACGACGACCTCGCCCGGCTCCCGCTCGAGCTGGCTGAGCACCGCGTTGACCGACACCGACACACCCGGGACCACGGCCTGCACGTGCGCGTTGACGAGGTCGGTCAGCTGCTGGCGGTCGGACCGGCGGAACGGCCGCACCTCGATTCCGGACATCGCGGGCCCTTCTCCGTACGGGGACGAGGGCCGCTGCCGGTGCGGTACGCGAGGCAGCCTATACCCGGCGGCGGGCGAGGTCGGCCGCGCCGACGAGGCCGGCGTCCGGGCCGAGCGTGGCCAGCCGGATCGGCGCGAGCGGCCGGAACCCGCGCCCGGTCAGCGACCCGGCGAACTCCTCCTGCGCCGGGCGCAGCAACAGCTCCCCCGCCTCGGACACCCCGCCGCCGATCACGACGACGCTCGGGTCGAGGGCCGCGGCCAGGCTGGCGATCCCGCGGCCGAGCCAGCGGCCCATCGCGGTGAAGATCTCCACCGCGGCCACGTCGCCCTCCCGGGCCGCCGTGGTCACCAGCGTGCCGGTGATCGCGGCCGGGTCGCCGTCGGCCAGCTCCAGCAGCCGGTGCGCGGCGACCGGCGAGACCTCGGCCAGCTCGCGGGCGTCCCGGGCCAGCGCCGTGCCGGAGGCGTACATCTCCCAGCAGCCGCGGTTGCCACAGGCGCAACGCCGACCGTCCGGCACCACCTGCATGTGGCCCCACTCGGCCGCCACCCCGAACGCGCCGCGGTAGAGCGTGCCGGACACGACCAGGCCGCCGCCGATCCCGGTGCCGAGCGTGACGATGCAGACGACCCGCTCGCCCCGCGCGGCGCCGAACCGGTATTCCGCCCAGGCCGCCGCGTTCGCGTCGTTCTCCACGGTGACCGGCAGCCCGATCCGACCGGCCAGCGACTCCTTCAGCGGCTCGTCCCGCCAGGCCAGGTGCGGCGAGAACAGCACGGTGGCCCGGTCGTTGGCGATCCAGCCGGCGGCGCCGATGCCGACCGCGACCACGTCGTACCGGTCGGCCAGCTCGGCCACGCAGCCGGCGATCGCGTCCTCGGTGCCGGCGACGTCGCCAGGGGTGGGGCGGCGGACCAGCGCGAGCACGCCGCCCTCCTCGTCGACCACCCCCGCGGCGACCTTGGTGCCGCCGATGTCGACCCCGATCGCGAGCCTCACGGGTCCTCGTCCACCGGGATCTCGTGCACGGCCGGCGCGGCCGCCGGTGGCGGGGGCGGCGGCGCCGGTGCCGGGCGGGTGAACGCGTCGAGCAGCGAGGCGAGCGTGCCGGCCGCCGCGGTGACCGCGCCGGCGACGCGGTCGGCCACGTCCGGGTCGCGCAGCGCGGCGACGGTCCGGCAGACCGGGCACCACTGGCACTCGGCCGAGTGCGACTCCGGGAACGTACGGGCCGCCCATTCCCTGGCGGCGTCCACCAGCGCCCGCGCCTCCTGGCCGAGCGGCCCCGATCCGGGCGCGGTCACCGGTCCCCCTCCCGCGGCCAGAGCGCCGGGTCGGGACGGAACCGGACCCGGACGGCGCCGTCCCCGGCCGATGCGCCGACGGCGATGCAGCGGCGCAGCACCGGCGGCAGGACCAGCCGGCGCAGCTGATCGCCGACGGTCAGCACCAGCTCGTCCCCGGACCGGGCCAGCCTGACCTGCGACCCGCGCACGTACGGCAACGGCACGGTCAGCTCGTACCCCGATCCGGCCGGCGTCACCGCGGGCTCGACCCCGGCCGGCCCGGGCGCGAGGGGGTCGTCCGGCCCGTACACGGCCTCGCCGAGGGCGAGCAGCGCCGCCGGCTCGACCGGCGCCGCAGCCAGGTACGGCGCCCGCCGCACCGGCACGTCGACGTCCAGCGTGGCCAGCGCGTCGTCCTGGCCGGCCCGCACCGATCGCGCCCAGGCCGAGCGGCCGGCCTCCGGCGGCAGCAGCCGGTTGGCGATCAGCGAGTCGACCGCGTACCCGTGCAGCGCCAGCGCGGTGAGCGCCGCGCGGGTGGCGTCGACCCCGGCCGGCGAGGGGTCGATCACCAGCCGCACCGAGGCGGCCGCGAGCAGGTCGCCGGCCACGGCCAGCGCCGCCTGCAACGAGCCCACCACGTCGGTGAACGGTGACCTGTGCACCACCCGCGTGTGCTCCGGCCACAACCGCTCCACAGTGCCGGCGAGCGAGCCGAGTGAGAGCAGCGCGTCCAGCGGCGGCCCGTCCAGCAGCACCGCATCCCAGTTCCCGGCCAGCGCGCGGTCCCGCGTCTCGAGCAGGGTCAGCAGCTCGGCCGCGCCCGGCGGCAGCGCGAGCTCGGTCGCCGACCCGGGCCAGCGGGCCTCGAAACTGGCCCGCATGTCCACGTGCAGCACCTGCAGCTCGCCGACCGGCACCGGGTCGGGCCCGGCCGGCACGCCCAGCGCTCCGGACGAGACCAGCAGCACCTTGGCCGACCGCGCGGCCAGCACCGCGGTCGCGGCCGCGGCGGTGGTCCGCCCGACCCCGCCCTGTCCCGCGAACAGCAGCACGCGCAACGCGTCAGCCCTCGACGCGCTTCTTGAGCTCCTTGAGCGCGGTGTCCATGATCACTTTCTCGGCCTTGCGCTTGAGCATGCCGAGCATCGGGATCACCAGGTCGACCGCGAGCTGGTAGGTCACCTCGGTCGACGCTCCGCGCGGAACCAGCACGTACGACCCGCGCTGGCTCTTCTGCATGCCAGCCGAGACCAGGTTCCAGTCGACCCGGTCGTCACCCATCCAGGTGTAGGCCAGCACGTACTCGTCCTTGACCGGCCCGGCGTCGAGCTGGAACTTCACCTGCTCGGCCCGGCCGTCCGGGCCGGTGGAGAGCACCTCGGCCGACTTCACCGACGCCGCCCACTCCGGGTATGCGGCGAAGTCCCCGATGACCGCCATGATCGCCGCCGGCGGCGCGTCGATGGTGATCGACTGGGTGGACTGGTCGGCCATGGCGGAAGGCTACCGCCCCCAGGTCAGCACCCACGGACGCCCCGTGGCCCGGAAGTGACCGACGTTGACGCACTCGGTGCGACCGACCCGGATCCGCTGCTGCAGCGGCTGGTGGACGTGGCCGAACAGGGCGTACCGCGGCTGGGTCGCCCGGATCGCCGCGAGCAGCGCGCTGCTGCCCCGCTCGAACCGGCGGGCCACGGTGTCGTAGAGCAGCTCCGGCACCGCCGGCGGGATGTGCGAGCAGAGCACGTCGACCCGGCCGAGCGCGGCGATCTTGGCCGCGTAGTCCTCCGGCAGCACCTCGAACGGCGTGCGCATCGGCGACGGGAGCCCGCCGCCGACGAACCCGAACCGCCACCCGTCCAGATCGACCACCTCGCCGTCGAGCACCCGCACGCCCGGCCGGGCGAACTCGTCCCACACCCGCGGCAGGTCCACGTTCCCGTACGTGACGTAGGTCGGGTCGGGGAACGCCGCGAACATCTGCTCGTACTGCTCGCGCACCGCCGCGGTGACCGCCGCCTCCCGGTCGTCGACCGTGGACCACAGCGACCGGGTGAACTCCCGCGCCTCGTCGTAGCGGCGGGCGGTCCGCAGCGCCACGAACCGGCCCACCGCCTCGGCGCCGAACAGCTCGCCGAGCACGCCGCGCGCGTGGTCGGCGTAGTCGACGAACAGCAGCAGGTCGCCCAAGCAGAGCAGCGCGTCGGCGCCGTCGCCGGCCCGGGCCAGCGCGTCCGCGTTGCCGTGGACGTCGGACACCACGTGGACGCGCACCAGCCCAGGCTATGTGGCCCGCGGTTCGCCGGGCCGACGGTCCCCCTCCAGCTCGTCCTTGACCGCCCAGAAGATCGCCTTGGCATGGGTCTCCCGGCGGCGGCGGTCCCGCCGGCTCACCGGCCGGCCGTCGCTGCGGTCGCAGCGCACGTAATGGTGCAGCAGCACGCCGTCCAGGCACGGCTCGAGCCAGACCTCCATGCTCCCGGTCAGCGCACCCCGCACGTTCCACCGCACGCCGGCCGCGCCGCGGTCCTGGAACACGGTCAGCCGCAGGTCGGGCCACCAGGCCGGCCAGCGGTCGGGGTCCCGCACCACCGCGGCGACCGCGGCCGGCGCGGCCGCCACGAACGTCTCGTCGACCAGATCCAGCGCGGGCACCCGCGCACTTTCCCCCGCGTTGGCCGGGTGGAGCTAGGTTTGACGCGCCAGCTGGGAGGTTTCGTGCACGAACTGAGCGTTCCGGCCGAGGTGACTGTCGCCGACGGCGAGCGGCTGACCGACATGGTGATCGACAACGCCCGGGAGGTGCCGGACCTGGTCTCGTTCGGGCGCCGGCTGCCCGACGGCGAGTGGGTCGACGTGACCGCGGCGGCGTTCGCCGCCGAGGTGACCGCGGCCGCCCGTGGCCTGATCGCGTCCGGCGTCCGGGCCGGCGACCGGGTCGCGCTGATGTCGGCCACCCGGTACGAGTGGACCGTCCTCGACTACGCGATCTGGTCGGCCGGCGCGGTCTGCGTGCCCGTGTACGAGACCTCCAGCGCCGAGCAGGTCGACTGGATCCTCGCCGACTCCGGCGCGGTGGCCGCGCTCGTCGAGACCGACGCGCAGCTGGCGCTGGTCAAGGCCTCGGCCGCGGCGCCGGACCTGCTCTGGACGTTCGACCGGCTGGACGAGCTGGCCGCGGCCGGCGCGCGGGTCGGCGACGCCGAGGCCGAGCAGCGCCGCACCGCCGTACGGGCCGACGACCTGGCGACGATCGTCTACACCTCGGGCACCACCGGCCGGCCCAAGGGCTGCATGCTCAGCCACCGCAACCTGCTCGCCGACGTCAAGGCGGCGAACAAGGCGCTGCTGCCGGTCTACGACGAGTCCGGCTCGACGCTGCTGTTCCTGCCGCTGGCGCACGTGTTCGGCCGGGTGATCGAGATCGGCTCGGTGCTGCAGCGCTCCAAGCTCGGCCACACCGCGGACGCGCGCGCGCTGCCGGCCGACCTGCAGGCGTTCCGGCCGACGTTCCTGCTCGCCGTGCCGCGGGTGTTCGAGAAGGTCTACAACACCGCCCGGCAGACGGCGTACGCGGCCGGCCGGAAGCGCGTCTTCGACGCGGCCGAGGCGACCGCGATCGCGTACAGCCGGGCGCTGCAGGCCGGCCGGATCCCGCCCGCGCTGCGGCTCCGGCACGCGCTGTTCGACCGGCTGGTGTTCGGCCGGATCCGGGCCGCTCTCGGCGGCCGCTGCACCGCGGCGATCTCCGGCGGCGCCGCGCTCGGCGAGCGGCTCGGGCACTTCTTCCGCGGCGCCGGCATCACCGTGTACGAGGGATACGGCCTGACCGAGACCAGCGCCGGCGCCACCCTCAACCTGCCCGGCGCGATCCGGGTCGGCAGCGTCGGCCGGCCGGTGCCGGGCGTGTCGGTGCGGATCGCCGAGGACGGCGAGATCCTGCTGCGCGGTCCGAACGTGTTCGGCGGCTACTGGCACAACCGGGACGCGACCGACGAGGCCTTCTCCGCGGACTGGTTCCGCACCGGCGACCTCGGCTCGCTGGACGACGACGGCTACCTGTCCGTCACCGGCCGGAAGAAGGAACTCATCGTCACCGCGAACGGGAAGAACGTCGCGCCGGCGGTCCTGGAGGACCGGCTGCGGGCGCACCCTCTCGTCGGGCAGTGCATGGTCGTCGGCGACCAGCAGCCGTTCGTCGGCGCGCTGGTCACCGTCGACGAGGACGCCTGGCCCGGCTGGCTGGCCGCGCACGGCCGGCCGGCCGGCACGACCGTGGCCGCGCTGCGCGACGACCCGGAGCTGCGGGCCTCGATCCAGGAGGCGGTCGACGACGCCAACCAGGCGGTGTCGCGGGCCGAGTCGATCCGGGAGTTCCGGATCCTGCCGGCCGACTTCACCGTCGCCGGCGGCGAGCTCACCCCGTCGCTGAAGATGCGCCGGTCCGAGGTG
Organism: Mycobacteriales bacterium; assembly: GCA_036558285.1. GTDB lineage: Bacteria > Actinomycetota > Actinomycetes > Mycobacteriales > CADCTP01 > CADCTP01. The sequence goes on from DATBFW010000229.1 coordinate 15,536, forward strand.
CTCAAGCGGTACGCGGACGAGCTCGCCGCCATCTACACCTGAGGCCGCCGGCGCACGTCCCCGCTGACCAGCACCCCGACCGCCGCCCCCAGCAGCAGCGCCGGCACCAGCAGGAACGCGGCGTGCGTGCCGATCGAGTCGGCCAGCGCGCCGAGCGCGAACGGGGCGATGCCCGAGGCCAGCCCGGCCGCGACCGACAGCCGGCCGGCGGCCCGGTCCGGCCGGGCGCCGCTGGCGGCGACCGCGCGGACGGTGCCGAGCGGATACTGCAGCGCGATGCCGAGCCCGACCACGACCAGGCCGCCCAGCGCCGCCACCGGCGCCGTGCTGGCCCAGAACGCGGCGAACCCGACCAGCGTCACCGCCACCGCGGCCAGCAGCAGCCACCCCGGTCGGAACCGCAGCGCCAGCCGGCCGCCGAGCAGCCGGCCGGCGAACATGCCCCCCACGATCGCGGTGATCCCGGCGGTGGCGGCCGCGGGGCTCGCACCGGCCCGCTCGCGCAGCTCGTCCGCGGCCCAGAACGTCATGCAGAACTCGACCCCTATGCAGAACAGCGTGACGGTCCAGGCCAGCCAGTACGCCGCCGGCAGCCGGCCCGGCGCGTCCGACCCGGCGACGGCCGCCCGGGCCGCCCGGGCCGGCTCCGGCTGCCGGGACTCGCGCCACGAGACCCCCCACACGGTGACCGCGGCGAGCGCGGCGACCAGCAGGCCGGGCTGCCAGCCGATGCCGACCGCCGCGCCGAGGCCGAGTAGCAGCGGCGCGAGCAGGCCGGCTCCCGCGGCCGCGGCGTTCGCCTCGCTGAAGGCCGCCGGACCGGCCGGGCCGTGTGCCGCGGACAGCACCACCACGCTGCCCGTCACCACGTACGAGCCGAACAGGCCGCAGACGAGGGCGCCGGCCAGGGTCACCGGCAACGCCGGTACCAGGCAGTAGAGCAGCGTGCCGGCGGCCAGCCCGACCAGCCCGACCCGCAGCGTGCCGGTCCGCCCGACCCGGCGGCTCAGCAGCGCGAAGGTCAGCCCGGCCAATGTCGACCCGATCGCCAGCGCGGTCCCGTGCAGGCCGCCGATCGCGCTGGACACGTGCAGGTCGTCGCGCTGCAGCGGCACCGACGGGCCGAAGCCGTACAGGAAGTAGCCGAACACGGCCAGCTGCGCGTACGTGAGCCAGGTCAGCCTGGTCCGGAGGAACTCGGGTCCGCTCACTCCGCCCGCTCCTCGGACACGTCTGCGGGCGCAAGCGCCAGCAGACCGGCCCTCGTGGCTGGGCCCAACGAAAACGCTTCGCGTTTCCGCCGGGGACCCAGGCCCCGCTCGCGCTGCGAGCCCTCGCGCTCGCTCACTCCTGCAGCAGTCCGCCGAGGCGGGCGGCCAGCCCGTCCCAGCGCCACTCGCGCTCGACCCACGCCCGGCCCTTGTCGCCGGCGGCGCGCGCCCCGGCCGGGTCGGCCAGCAGCATCGACACCCGGGCCGCCACCGCGGTCACCGACCGGCCCGGCACCACCCAGCCGGTCTCACCCTCGACCACCGCCTCCGGTGCGCCGCCGGAGTCGCCGGCGACCACCGGCAGCCCGGTCGCGGACGCCTCCAGGTACACGATGCCGAGACCCTCGACGTCCATCCCGGCGCGCCGGGTCCGGCACGGCATCGCGAACACGTCGCCGGCCGCATAGTGCATCGGCAGCTCGGCCCACGGCACGCCGCCGGTGAACACGACGTCCCGGTCCAGCCCACGGCGGCGGACCAGCGCGCGCAGCCGCGGCAGGTCGCGGCCGCGGCCGACAACCAGCAGGGCCGCGCCGGGAACGCGGTCACCCACCGCCGGCCAGGCGCGGATCAGCGTGTCCTGGCCCTTGCGCGGCACCAGCCGGGACACGCACACCACGGTCGGCCGGTCGCCCAGCCCGTACCGGGCGCGTACCCCGGCGCCGGACACACCCGGCCGGAACGCGGCCGTGTCGACGCCGGGCGGCAGCCGGACGAACCGCGGCCCCGGCCCGTACGCGCCGGCCAGCCGGACCCGCATGTACTCGGTGAGGTACGTGACCACGTCCACGCCGTCGCCGATCCGGCGCAGCAGCCGGCGGCTGCCGGGCAGCGCGGCCCAGCCGACCTCGTGCCCGTGGCTGGCGGCGACGATCCGCTCCACCCCGGCTTCCCGCAGCGCCGGCGCGAGCAGGCCGAGCGGCGCCGACGCGCCGAACCAGGCCGCCGTGCAGCCTTCGGCCCTGGCCACCGCACGGACCCGGCGGCCCACCCCGGGGGTGGGCAGCAGCATCGACGTCGGGTGCCGCACCACCGGGAACGGCTGGGCCGCGTCGAACTCCGCCGCCCCCGGCGAGGTGGACGCGAACACCACCACCGAGCCGGGCGGCTGCCGGATCGCCAGCTCGTGCACGTACGCCTGGATGCCGCCGGCCCTGGGCGGGAAATCGTTGGTGACGACGAGCGTGCGCCTCACCGGAACTCGACCTGCACGCTGTGCCGCCACTGCATGGCGAACTGCGCCGTGCTGGCGTGCAGCAGTGCGCGCAGCTGCGAGTCCAGCGTCGCCGGCGGGTCGTCCGCGGTGCCGACCGCCCGGTAGAGCCGCAGCAGCCCGACCGGCCCGGCCCGGTGGGCGATCAGCCGGCAGGCACTCCAGGCCTCCTCGTACGCCAGCGCCAGCCGGGGCGAGTCGCCCCTGAAGTCAGCCGTCCCGGGCAGCCGACCCGGCCAGTGCCCGGTGCCGAGCGCCGCGTGCAGCTGGTCGGCGACCTGGTGGGCCGGCAGCCCGCTGTCCCGGTACGCGACCCAGTCGGCCAGCCCCTCGACCAGCCAGATCGGCGTCCGCGGGCCGGTGAACCCGCGGGTGGCCAGGTGGGTGATCTCGTGCTCGAGCACCACCCGCCGGCCCAGCCGGCCGAGCCGGTCGATGTTGGCCGGGTTGATGACGATCCGCTGGCCGAGCGCGCGGTCCCGGTCGGTGTCGACGGTGTCGGCCACCGCGACGGCGGCGATCGTGCCGAGGACCAGCCTCTCCCCGACCAGGGCTGCCATCTCGCGCTGGTCGTCGGGGACGATCACCGCTACCCGGCGGGGCAGCCGGCCGCCGACCGTCGCCCGTACCCGCGGCACCACCGCGTCCGCGGTCGCGGCGAGATCGGCCAGCCGGCCGGCGTTGCGCGGGTGGGCGAGGACCAGGCTGGCGGTGCCGGTGCGGACCACCAGCCGGCCGTGCTCCCACGGGCCGCGCCAGGTGGTCGCGCCGTCCGGGCCCCGACGGTCGTCGGCGGCGGCGAGCCAGCGGCCGGCACGGGAGACGAACGTGAGCACCAGCGGCCGTTCGGTCGGTGCCGGGTCGGCGTCGCGCAGCGCGTAGTGCAGGGTCACCCGGACCGTCCAGGCGCCGCCGGCGTCGGCGCGGCCGGCCTCGTCGCCGGGCTCGATCGTGTACCGCCAGGTGCTCAGTGGCACCGCGGCGATCCCGGTCAGCAGCGCCACCTGCCGGGCCCGGAACGCGGTGGCGGCCGGGTCGACGCCGGCCAGCCAGCCGGCCCGGTCGGCCCGGAGCAGCGCGCTGCCCCGGGCCGAGAGCAGCGTGCGCACCGCCCGCAGCCGGGCCGCCGCGGCCAGGTCGGCGGCGTCGACCGGGAGCGGCCGGACCGCCGCCGCCCGGGGCCGGGCGGACAACACGCCCTGCGCGGGGATCGCCGCCGTGCAGACGCCGGCGATGACGAGCAGGCCCAGCAACGGGCCGGTCGCCCACCGCCGCCCCGGACCACACTCCGCCACCCGAGGCATCCTAGGGTCGACCGGCCTGGGCCGGACTCCGGATCAGCCCAGGCGCGTCGCGCCGACGAACGGCGAGCTGTCGATGTTCGCGACCTTCACCGGCACGCCGAACGTCGACGCGTGCACCATCTGGGTGTTGTTGATCGCGATGCCGACGTGGCTGATCGGGCTGTAGAAGAAGACCAGGTCGCCTGCCCGGACCTGGGACCGGGAGATGTGCGTGCCGTAGCCGTACTGCTGGGAGCTCGAGTGCGGCAGCGAGACGCCGGCGGCGGCCCAGGCGTACGAGGTGAGGCCGGAGCAGTCGAACGAGTCCGGACCGGCCGCTGCCCACACGTACGGGTCGCCGATCTGGGCCAGCGCGGTCTGCACCGCCTTCTGCGCGGCCGGGCTGGCCGGGCCGACGTCGACCCGCGGCATGTCCCGGCTGGCCCGGGCGGCCTGCACGTCCGGCTGGTCGTCGGCGCAGAGGTTCTGCAGCAGGCCGGTCAGCGTGGCCGCCCGCTTGCGCAGGTCGGCGGACTTCGCCGTCATGGTCTGCTCGATCTTGGTCTGCGCGGTGAGCTTCGCCTGCACGTCGCCCTGCGCCTTCAGCGCGGCCTTGCGGATGCCGGCGAGCTGGTCGATCTGCTGGCCCTTGCGGCCGGCGACGTAGTCCATCAGCGCCATCTGGTCGGCGAACTCCTTCGGCGACCGGCTGGTGAAGAACACGGCGAACTGGCCGGCCGGCGCGCTCTTGAGCTCACCCGAGACGATCCGCTTGAAGTCGCGGGCGGCCTCGCCGTACGCGGCGCCGGCGGTGCGGGCCTTGGCGGTCGCCGCGGCGACCTGCTTCTGCGCCTTGGCCTTGGCGATCTTCGCGTCGTTGAGCTGCTCGGCGACCTTCTCCGCGGCCTGGCCGTTCGCGGTGAACTGCGTCCGGGTCTGCGCGCAGGTGCTCGGGGCCGGCACCGCCTCGGCGCTGACCGCCGGGACGGCCACCGCGGCGCCGGTCAGCGCCAGAACGGTGAGGGCGCGGATGACCTGCGTGCGTCCCGTGCTCGCCACAGACGCGGCTCTCCTCGTCGCTCGACCGCCGACCTGCCCGGACGATCCGCGGCGGACCGCGGATCCGCCGTACTGGCGGGAACCCGACGGTGTCCACGGGATTCGGGACAGGAGCCGTCAGATCCGCGCGAACCTTACGGTCGGCCTCTCAGCGACACCACAACCGGTATGCGTGCTTCCGCAAGAACCACCCTTCTGGCGTAATGATCTCTCACCTCTCGTTGATTACCGCTCACGCCACGTGTGGACGGCGCCGGCCCGGGCGGCGTTGGGGGACCAGCCGCAGCGGCGGGATCAGACCGCTCTCGGCAAGGGCCTCGATCGCCCGCTGCTCCGCCTCGTCGAGCTCGACGCCCTCCGGCGGCGCACCCAGCAGCACGGTGACCACGCAGTCACCGCACGCCGGACCCTTGGCCGCGCAGCTGTCACAGTCGATGTTCACAACTCCCCCTCCGGGTCGGTGACACCAACCACGCTATGCAGGGGGTACGACAATTCCGCCCGCTCGGCGGTCAGCCGCGGTCGAGGCGGCGGAGCAGGAGTGCGGACGGCACGGCGTAGGCGCCGGCCCGGGTGACGTCGGTGGCGACCTCCTTGTCCGAGGAGACCACCATCAGCGGCCGGCCCTCCGGCTCGGCCGCGACCAGCCGACGGATCACGTCGTCGGCGATCTCGCCCGGCGCGCTGAACAGCACCCGCACCCCGCGCGGCGCCGGCGGCATCGCCGGCGGCCGGGTGGCGCCGTCGAAGACCACGGTCACCTCCGCGCCAGTGCGGGCGACCAGCGCGCCGAGACCCTGGATCAGCCTCGACCGCTGCGCCGCCAGCGGCAGCTCGCCGTACCCGGACTTGGTGACGTTGTAGCCGTCCACGACCAGGTGCACCCGCGGCAGCCCGAGCAGCCGGTCGACCAGCTCGGGGTCGTCGCCGCGGGCGGCCTTCGCGTCCGGGCGGGGCTGGCTGGCGGCGACCGAGTCGGCCGGTCGCTCGTCGGTGGGCGTCAGCGCCAGCTCCCGGCGCAGCCCCTGGGCCGCGCCGGTGAGCGTGTCGAGCAGCAGCCACAGCCTGACCTCGTCGGCCTGGCGGGTCTCCCGGGCCGCGCGCCGGCCGCCCTCGACCGCGTCCTCGGCCTCGGCCAGCTTCTGTCGCAGCCGGCGCAGCTCGCCCTGACTGCGGGAGTCCTCGGCCGAGACCCGCCGGCGCTCCTCGGCCAGCGCCTCCTCGGCGGCGACCCGGGCCCGCTCGGCCGCGCGCCGGGCGCCGGTCTGCTCGCGCAGCTGGCGGCGCAGCGTGTCGGCCTCCGCCCGGGCGGCCTCGGCGGCGGCGCGGGCGCGCTGGGCCTGGTCGCGCTGGGCGGCATGCGCGTCGGCCAGCTCGGCCCGCAACTTGTCCACCTCCGCGTCGCGGGCGCGGTCCCGGGTGCGGGTGACCCGCTCCTCCAGCGCGGCCCGGCTGCGCTCGACCAGCTCGACCCAGTCCGCCGGCCGGATCAGGTAGGCGGTGGCGGCCAGCTCGACGGGATCGGCCGCGCCGGGCAGCGCGCCGGTGCGGACGGCCTCGGCCATGTCCGGCGACTCGCGCTCGACCTGCTCGGCGGCACGTAGCCGGAAGACCGCGTCGGCGGACAGCGCCGCCGCCAGCGCCGGCCCGGCCAGCCGGACCCGCTTGCTCGGCGTGAACCGCGCCGCGGCCCGCAGCGGCGCCGGCACCTGGTCGGCCGGCAGCCGCCCCAGCGTCGCCGCCGCCACCGCCAGCACCCTGGCCCGCACCACGTCCGGCAACACCGGCTCCGCCTCACCCCCGCCCGCCTCACCCCCGTCGACCGGCTCCGCCTCAGCTCCGCCCGCCGACTCCGGCTCGGCCCCATAAGCCGGCTCCGCCTCAGCTCCGCCCGCCGACCCCGGCTCGGCCCCATAGGCCGGCTCCGCCTCAGCTCCGCCCGCCGCGTCCGCCTCATCGGCCGCCAGATCCGGCTCGCCGGCCACCGGCCGATCTGCCGCCGACTTCGGCTGAGCCCCGACCGCCGGCTCCGGCTGAGCCCCGACCGCCAGCACCGGGCCGGCCGTGGGCGGCGGCTCGGCGGTCAGATCGGCCCGGCCGGACGCGGCGGCGTCCGAGCGCCAGGAGTGGGTGGGTGGGGTCGGCTCCGCGGGCGAGCCCGCTCCGCCCGCATCCGGCGGCAGTGGAGCGGGCTCGGCGGTCACGGCCTGGCCGGGTGCTCCACCGGCTCGCCCGTCACCGCGGCGTCCGCACGGGCGCCAGCGTCCGCGCCCGGCTCACCCGGCCGCGGCACCACCTCGACCGAGTCGGCCCGACCGCACCACCGGCAGGTCACGTGCTCCACGATCTCGGACAGCAGCTCCCGCTCCTCGACCACCGGCTCCCCGGCCAGCGACACGTGCACGTACTCCCGCGCCCGCGTCGACCGCTGCACGTCGAACCGGGTCAGGTTGCCGCACAGCGTGCAGCGCCATCGGCTCGTCTGGGTCGGGAGGGGTACGGGCATGCGCGCAGGGTAGCCCGCCGGTGCCGGGCCCGGCTCAGAGTTCTCCCACCCGCGCCCGGTACGCCGGCAGCAGCTCCCGCCACCGGTCCTCGGCCGACGGCTGCCCGGAGCCGAGCACGTCGAGGAAGTCGTGCCAGCCGGCCGACAACCCGGCGAACTGGCTGACCGGCAGCCGGCTGTGGTCGAGCACGAGCAGCGTCCCCTCGCCGGCCGGCGTCAGCTCCACCCGCAGCAGCGTCGGTGGCTCGCCGTTGATCGTCCACTGCCACTCCAGCAGCCGCGGCGGCTTGTGCTCCTGCACCAGCAGGTCGACCTGCGAGTCGGGGTCGTCGCCCCACACCAGCCGGGCCGTCGACCCGGCCGCCAGCGTGCCGACCACGGTCGCACCGAGCCAGCGCGGGATGCGCACCGGCGAGGTCCAGGCGTCCCAGAGCTCCTCCGGCGCCGCCGCGTACATCCGCTCGAACCGCACCGCGCCGAACGATCCGTCCCGCCGTACCGTGCCGAAATCCGTCACCGGGTCCTCCGCAGCTCCGTGTCGAGGGCGTCCAGGCGTTGTGCCCAGAATCCGCGCCAGCGGGCGAGCCAGGCGTCGACCTCGTCCAATGGTGCGGGGTCGACCGAGTAGAGCCGGCGCTGGCCCTCGCCCCGGGCCCGCACCAGGCCGGCGTCCCGCAGCACCCGCAGGTGCCGCGACACGCCCGGCCGGCTGATGTCGAACTCCGCGGCGAGCTCGCCCGCCGACCGCTCCCCCGCCGCCAGCAGCTCCAGCAGCCGGCGGCGGGTCGGGTCGGCGAGCGCCGTGAAGACCGGCACGCCAGAAGCGTAACCGACTCCTTACATAAGTCAAGGCGTACGGACGACGTTTCGTCGGTGGCCGGACATAGCGTTGGTTCGTGCGCGACGCTTCCGCCCCGGTCTACGTCCAGGCCGCGTTCGACGAACTGGACGAGCCGCTGCGGGAGGTCACGTTCGTCGTCGTCGACCTGGAGACCACCGGCGGCGGCACCGACACCGAGGCGATCACCGAGATCGGCGCGGTGAAGGTGCGCGGCGGCGAGGTGCTCGGCGAGTTCGCCACGCTGGTAGATCCGGGGCGCGGCATCCCGCCGCTGATCACCGTGCTGACCGGCATCACCGACCTCATGGTCGCCTCAGCACCGCCGATCGGCACGGTGCTGCCGGCGTTCCTCGACTTCGCCCAGGACACCGTGCTGGTCGCGCACAACGCCCCGTTCGACGTCGGCTTCCTCAAGGCGGCGTGCGCTCGCCTCGACCGCCCGTGGCCGGCGCTGCGGGTGGTCGACACCGCGCTGCTGGCCCGCCGCGTCCTGACCAGCGACGAGGTGCCCGACTGCCGGCTGGTCACGCTGGCCGGACACTTCAAGGCCGGCACCACGCCGGTGCACCGGGCACTCGCCGACGCCAGGGCGACCGTCGACGTGCTGCACGGGCTGCTGGAGCGGGTCGGCCCGCTCGGCGTGCAGTCCCTGGACGAGCTGCGCACGTTCACCGCGCAGGTCAGCGAGGCCCAGCGGCGCAAGCGCCACCTGGCCGAGCACCTGCCCAACGCCCCGGGCGTGTACGTGTTCCGGGACGCCGCCGGCCGCCCGCTCTACGTCGGCAAGAGCAAGGACATCCGCACCCGGGTCCGGCACTACTTCGTGGCCAGCGAGCTGCGCTCGCGGATGGCCGAGATGGTCGGGCTGGCCGAGCGGGTCGACGCGATCGTGTGCGCGCACGACCTCGAGGCCGAGGTCCGCGAGCTGCGGATGATCGCCGAGTACAAGCCGCCGTACAACCGGCGGTCGAGGTTCCCGGAGCGCGGGATCTGGCTCAAGCTGACGCCGGAGGCATACCCGCGACTGTCGGTCGTGCGGTCCATCCGCGACGACGGCGGGTCGTACCTGGGGCCGTTCGGGTCCCGGAAGTCCGTGGAGCGGGCAATGGCGGCGGTGCACGACGCGCTGCCGATCCGCCAGTGCACCGACAAGATCAGCGAGGCCGGCGGCGGCTCGGCCTGCGCGCTGGCCGAGATGGACCGGTGCGGCGCCCCGTGCGAGGGCCGGATCTCCCGGGAGGAATACGGCGCGATCGCCGCGCTGGTCCGGGACGCGGTCGCCGGCGACCCGCGGCCGCTGACCGATCCGCTGCTGCGCAAGGTGGAACGGCTGTCCGAGGCGGGCCGGTACGAGCAGGCCGCGACCGTCCGGGACCGGGCCGGCACGTTCGCCCGGGCCTGCGCGCGGGTGCAGCGGCTGGCCGGCCTCACCTCGGTCGAGCACCTCGTCGCGGCCCGGCCGGACGGCAACGGCGGCTGGGAGCTGGCAGTGGTACGCCACGGCCGGCTCGTCGCCGCCGGGGTCGCCGTCCGCGGCGCCGCCGTCCGCCCGTACCTGGAGGCGCTGGTCGCGACCGCCGAGTCGGTGCTGCCCGGGGTCGGCCCGCTGCCGTGCGCGACCGCGGAGGAGACCGAGCGGATCCTGCACTGGCTGGAGGAGCCCGGCACCAGGCTGGTCGAGCTGACCGGGACATGGTCCTGCCCGGCCCGCGGCGCCGGCGGCCTCGGCGACCTGCTCGACTACCGCGCCGACGGCACCGACCCCACCTTCGACCGCCGCCGCATCCGCCCGATCCCCCGCCCCGCCCGCTGACGCCGCGGCCCGGGTCAGCCGGAGCCGCGGACCACGAGGTGGGTCGGGAGGATCACCAGGGAGTCGTCCGGTGTCCCGCCGGCGATGCGGGTGAGCAGCATGCGCACCATCTCCCGGCCCATCGACTCGACCGGCTGGTGCACGGTGGTCAGCGGCGGGTCGGTGTGCGCGGCCGACGGCGAGTCCTCGAAGCCGACCACCGCGACGTCCTCGGGCACCTGCCGCCCGGCCGCCCGCAGCGACCGCATGGCGCCGATCGCCATCGCGTCCGAGGCGGCGACGATCGCGTCCACGTCGGGCCGGCGGGCCAGCAGCGCGGTCGCCGCGGCGGTGCCGGAGTCCAGGCTGAAGTCGCCGGGCTCGACCAGCGAGTCGTCGGCGGCCAGCCCGGCCTCGGCCAGCCCGTCGAGGTAGCCGGCGTGCCGCTCCTGGCCGACGGTCATGTCGGCCGGCCCGCGGATCGCCGCGATCCGCCGCCGCCCGCCGGCGACCAGGTGCGCGACGGCCTGCCGCGCGCCGCCCCGGTTGTCGGCGTCCACGCAGGCCGCCGGCTGCCCGGCCAGTGGCCGGCCGCAGAGCACGGTCGGCACCCCGCGCGCCTCCAGCCGGCCCGGCAGCGTGTCCATGCCGTGCAGTGAGACCAGCAGCACGCCGTCGACGTGCTGCCCGGTCAGGTAGTGCTCGAGCTGCTCCCGCTCGGTGGGCGACTGCGCCACAGCGAGCAGCAGCTGCAGGCCGCTGCCGGTGAGCCCGGCGGAGATCCCGCGCACGACCGCCGCGAAGTACGGCTCGGCGAAGAACCGCTCCTCCGACTCGGACACGACCAGCGCCACCGAGTCGGTCCGCTGGGTGACGAGCGTGCGCGCGGCCCGGTTGGGCACGAACCCGAGCTCGTCGATCGCCTTCTGGACCGCCTCCCGCGCCCGCGGGCTGACCTGCGGCGAGTCGTTGATCACCCGGGAGACGGTGCCGCGGGAGACGCCGGCCAGCGCGGCCACCGCCTCCAGGGTGGGACGCGCCGGACCCGGCTGCGGCTGGGCCAACCCGTCCACCTCCTCAGGTTCCTGGCGCGGCCCCGTCGGCTGCGGTCTCCGGTCCCATCATGGTGCTCCTCCGGTGCCGGTCGCGGGCGGGTCGGCCGGAAGCGGCGCCGGCGCGTTGCGGCGGGCACTCTCGGCGTACCAGAGTGCGCTGTCCTTCAGCCGCCGCCGCTGGCTGGCGAACTCGACGTGCACGAGCCCGAAGCGCATGTCGTAGCCCCAGGCCCACTCGAAGTTGTCCAGCAGCGACCAGGCGAAGTAACCCCGTATGTCGACCCCCGCCGCCACCGCGTCCCGGCAGGCGCGAAGGTGCGCGGCCAGGTACGCGGTGCGCTCGCGGTCGTGCACCCGCCCGTCCGCGGTCAGCGTGTCCGCGAAGGCGGCGCCGTTCTCCGTCACGTACAGGGGTGGCGCGGCGTACTCGGACGCGACCCGGGTGAGCACGTCCGTCAGCCCGGCCGCGTGGATCTCCCAGCCCATCGCCGTCCGCTCGGGGCCGCCGTCCTCGAACCCGACGTCCGCCGCGCCCGCGTACGGCGACGGCAGCAGCCGACCGGCCGGGCCCGGCCGCGGCACGCCGGCGCCGGCCCGGACCACGTGCCGGCTGTAGTAGTTCACCCCCAGGGCATCCAGCGGCTGGCCGATCAGCGCCAGGTCGCCGGCCTCGACGAAGCCGAGATCGGTCACCGGGGCCAGGTCCGCGACCAGGTCGGCCGGGTAGGCCCCGCGCAGCACCGGGTCGAGGAAGAACCGGTTCTGCAGCCCGTCGATCCGCCGGGCCGCGTCGGCGTCGGCCGGCCCGGCCGGCTGCACCGGATAGAGGTTGAGGCTGAGCGCGACCCGGGCGCCGACCGTGCGCAGCACCTGCGTGGCCAGCCCGTGCCCGAGCAGCAGGTGGTGCCCGGCCCGCACGGCGGCCGCCGGCTCCTGCCGGCCCGGCGCGTGCTCGCCGGAGCAGTAGCCGAGGAACGCCGAGCACCACGGCTCGTTGAGCGTCGTCCAGGTGTGCACCCGGTCGCCGAGCGCGCCGTGCACGAGCGCCGCGTAGTCCGCGAACCGGCCGGCGGTGTCCCGCTCCGGCCAGCCGCCGACGTCCTCCAGCGCCTGCGGCAGGTCCCAGTGGTAGAGCGTCAGCCACGGCTCGATACCCCGCTCGAGCAGCCGGTCCACCAGCCGCGAGTAGAACTCCAGCCCGCGCCGGTCGGCCGGCCCGCGCCCGGTCGGCTGCACCCGGGACCAGGACACCGAGAACCGGTACGCCGACAGGCCGAGCTCGGCCATCAGCCCGACGTCCTCGCGCCAGCGGTGGTAGTGGTCGACCGCGACGTCGCCGGTGCCGCCGCCGCGGACCCGCCCCGGCGTGTGGCTGAAGGTGTCCCACACCGACGGTCCGCGACCGTCCTCTGTGGACGCTCCCTCGATCTGGTAGGCAGCCGTGGCGGCACCCCAGACGAAGCCGGCCGGCAGCCCGCCGCCGCCCGCGGTCGCCGGGACGGCGAGCAGTTCCTCAGTCATGCCTTCAGCGCACCTTCCATGATGCCGCCGATGATCTGCCGTCCGAACAGGACGAAGACCAGCAGCAGCGGCAGCGTCGCTAGCGCGGTGCCGGCGAAGATCTGGGCGAAGTCGGAGTAGTAGCCGCTCGACAGCGTCGCCAGCGACAGCTGCACGGTCGGCTGGTCCTGGTTGAGCACCGAGTACGGCCAGAGGAAGTCGTTCCAGGTCTGCATGAACGTGAACAGCCCGAGCACCGCGGCGGCCGGCCGGACCGCGGGCAGCACGACGTTCCAGTAGATCCGCAGCGTCGAGCAGCCGTCCACCCGGGCCGCCTCGATGAGCTCGTCCGAGACCGCCGACGCCGAATACTGCCGCATCATGAACACGCCGAAGCCGGAGACCAGGAACGGCACGATGACCGCCTTGAGGTCGCCGACCCAGCCGAGCTTGACCATGAGGATGTAGAGCGGGATCAGCCCGAGCTGCAGCGGGATCGCCATCGTCGCGATGATGGTCAGCAGCAGCACGTTGCTGCCCCGGAACGGCAGCTTGGCGAAGGCGAACCCGGCCAGCGTGGAGAACAGCACCACCGCCACCGTCACGCTGCCGGAGACCAGCACCGAGTTCGCCAGCCCGCGCAGGAAGTGCGCGTCGGCGTTGCCCAGCAGCCGCTGCACGTTCTCGGCCAGCTGGCCGCCCGGGGTGAGCACCGGCGGCAGCCCGCCGATGGCGTCGTTGGAGCGGGTCGCCACGACGAACATGAAGTACAGCGGGAACACCGACAGGGCCGCGCCCAGTGCGAGCACCGTGTAGACAAGCGGGCCGGCCTTGCCGACCTCGGCCCCGCTCTCCCGGCTGCGCCGCCGCCTCCGGGCGGTCGGGAGGTCCTCGGTCCCCTCGACCGGAGCTGCGAGCACCATCGTCGTCAGTCCTTCCCGCCCAGTCGCCGGACGGCGAGGAAGTTGAGTGCCGAGGCGACCAGGATGATGACGAACAGCACCCAGGCCACGGCCGACGCGTAGCCGAAGTCGAACTTCACGAACGCGTTCTCCCAGACGTACATGGCCAGGGTCTGGGACTGGCGCAGTGAGCCGCCCTGGTAGTTGGACGAGCCGGAGTTGAACAGCAGCGGCTCGGTGAACAGCTGGAACCCGCCGATGGTGGAGATGATGACCGTGAACAGGATCGTCGGGCGCAGCAGCGGCACGGTCACCCGGGTGAACTGCTTCCACGCGCCGGCGCCGTCCAGCGCGGCCGCCTCGTACAGGTCGCGCGGGATCGCCTGCATGGCGGCGAGGTAGATCAGCGCGTTGTAGCCGGTCCAGCGCCAGTTCACCATCAGCGCGATCGCCGACCAGGACGACCACTTCGTCGCCTGCCACTCGATCGGATGCACGCCGACGCCGCCGAGCACCCAGTTGACGATCCCGAAGTCGCGGCTGAACAGCTGGCTGAACACGATCGAGACCGCCGCGACGCTGGTCGCCATCGGCAGGATCACCGACAACCGGAAGAACGTGCGGCCGCGCAGCCGCCGGTTGAGCAGGCTGGCCAGGAACATCGCCAGCGCCAGCTGCGGCACGGTCGCGAGCACGAACATGCCGGCCGTGTTGCCCAGCGCGTTCCAGAACACCGGGTCGGTGACCAGCTGCCGGTAGTTGTCCAGCCCGGACCACGGGTGCTCGGCGCTGGCCAGCTCCCAGTCGTGCAGGCTCACCCAGGCCGTGTAGACGAGCGGGTAGAGCCCGAAGATGCCGAACAGCACGAAGAACGGGGCGATGTAGACGTACGGGGAGGCCTTGTTGTCCGCCCGGCTGCGCAGCAGCGCGAACCGCTCCCGCCGGCCCGGGCGGTCCGGGTCCGGCGTCCGCGCCGGTGTCGCCGCCGGCACCGGGGTCGTGACGTCGGTGCTCACTGCCGTCCCTCCGGTCCGTCGTTGCCTGTCGCGTGTGGACGGTGGTGCCGGCGGCGGCCAGGAATCGCCGCCGGCACCACCGGGCCTGTCCCTACTTCGCGGCCTGCTGGGCGTCCTTGACCGCCTTCGCCCAGGCGTCGGCCGGCTTCAGCTGACCCTGCTGCACGGCCAGCAGCGTGTTCTCGACCGCGTCCCGGACCACCTGGTTCTTCGGTCCGAAGTAGACCGGCTGCAGCTGCTTGGCACCGGTGCCGAAGATCTGGCCGACCGGGGCGTTGTTGAAGTAGGGGTTGGTGAACGACTGCAGCGCCGGGTCGTCCAGCGCCACCGGCGAGGACGGCAGGTTGTTGACCGCCTTGAACGCCGCCACCTGACCCTGCGGGCTGGTCAGGAACCGCACCAGCTCGGCCGCCTCCTTGGGGTGCTTGCTCTGCGTCGGCACCGCGAGCCAGGAGCCGCCCCAGTTGCCGCCGCCGCCGGGGGCCGTGGTGACGTCCCACTTGCCCTTGTTGCCGGTGCCGGCCTGGCCCTGGATGTAGCCGAGCATCCAGGC
>DATBFW010000230.1:0-2410 GCA_036558285.1 Mycobacteriales bacterium
CCGGCGTGGGAGGCCAGCGGGCGGCGGCCAGCGGCCGGCGGCCAGCGGGCGGCGATCGGCGGGCGGCGATCGGCGGGCGGCGATCAGCGGCCGGCGATCAGCGGCCGGCGGCCAGCGGCCAGCGGCCGGCGGCCAGCGGCCGGCGGTCAGCGGATTATGCGGACGCCGGCGAGGAGGCCGTCGATGGACGGCCAGAGGCTGCGGACCGTGTCCGGCAGCGAGACGTACAGCGCCGCCGGCACGCCCAGCCCGGTGTCCACGACGAGCACGACCACCTGCTCGGACTTGGCCGAGTAGCCCTCGGCCGCGACCGGGTCGAAGACGGCCTTGTAGCGGACCAGTGCCGCCGGCGCCCCGTCCACGACCAGCGTCCGGCGCACCAGCCCGGTCCGGGTGTGCTTGGGGTAGTACTCGTCGCCGAGCGTCGTGATCAGCCGGTCCGCGGTCTTGGCCAGGTCGCCGGCGACCGCCGTCCGCGGGGCGACCGGTCCGGAGTTCACGTTCGCCCAGTAGGTCTGCTCGCCCGGCGCGTTCTCCTGGGTGATCCGGTAGTAGCCGAGGGTGGACCGCAGGCCCTCGAACGAGTCCCGGTCCCACTCCCGCCAGGAGCCCGGCAGCACGTCGTACGACAGCTTGGCCACCCGGTCCTCGTACCGACCGCTGACCGGTCTGGCCGTCGTCGGCGCCGGGTCGGTCGGCATGACCGTCGCCGGGCCCGGCCCGGGCGTCCGGTCGGCCAGCCCGCCCTCGGTCCGCCGCCCCGGCAGTCCGGCCACCACGATGACCAGCAGCACCCCGACGGCGGTCGCCGCGATCAGCCAGCCGCGCCGCGGCGAGCGCGGCGGCTCGGCGTCGAGCACGTCGACGGCGACCGGCTCCGGCGGCAGCTGCTCGAACACCGACCGCGACCGGGTCACCGGCGTCCAGCTGCGCCCGTCCCACCAGCGCAGCAGGGCACGGTCGCCCCCGGGCTCGTCGTACCAGCCGGGTGGGCGTGCCTCGGTCACGGCCCCAAGGCTACGACCGGGCCGGGTGAGACCCAGGTGAAGCGAGCTCGGTCCAGAGGTAGGCGGCGGCCTCCGCGCCGCGCTCCAGCATCGGCAGCACCACCCGCTCGTTGGGCGAGTGCACCGCGTCGTCCGGCAACCCGACGCCGAGGAACACCACCGGCGCGCCGAGGATCTCGGCCAGGTCGGCCTCGGGGCCGCTGCCGCCCTCGCGGGAGAACCCGACCGGCCGGCCGAACGACTTCTCCATCGCCCGCACCAGCGCCCCGAGCGCGGGCGAGTCGAGCGGCGTGACCAGCGGGGCGACGCCGTCGCTCTCCCACCGCACGGTCGCGGTGATGCCGGGCGGGGTGTGCTCCTCGACGAACTTCAGCACCAGTGGCTTGAGGTCGGCCCCGCGCTGGTCGGGGACCAGCCGGAAGGTCACCTTCGCGGATGCGTCGCTGGGCACGATCGTCTTGTGGCCCGGGCCGGTGTAGCCGCCCCACATGCCGTTGACCTCGGCCGTCGGCCGGCCGCCGATCCGTTCCAGGGTCGTGAAGCCGGCCTCGCCGACCGCGGCCCGGGACCGCGCCGGTCCGGCCAGCCAGTCCTTCTCGTCGAACGGCAGCTCGGCGAACCGGGCCCGCTCCTGGTCGGTCAGCGGGACCACCGCGTCGTAGAAGCCGGGGATCGCGACCCGGCCGTCCTCGTCGTGCAGCGCGGCCAGCAGCCCGGCCAGCGCGGCGAGCGGGTTGGCGACCGCACCGCCGAACGAGCCGGAGTGCAGGTCGACGTCCGGGCCGTGGAAGTCGATCTGGCAGCCGGTCAGCCCGCGCATGCCGGTCGTCGTGGTCGGGAAGTCGCGGGCGAACACGCCGGTGTCGGTGACCACGGTGACATCCGAGGCGACCCGGTCCTTCCGGTCCCGCAACAGGTCGGCGAAGTGCGGCGAGCCGGACTCCTCCTCGCCCTCGATGAGGAAGCGCAGCGTCACCGCCGGGGTGTCCCGGCCGGTCGCGGCCAGGTGCGCACGCAGGCCGAGCAGGTGGAACAGCAGCTGCCCCTTGTCGTCGGCGGCACCGCGGGCGAACAGCTCCTCGCCGCGGATGGTCGGCTCGAACGGCGGGGTGACCCACTTCTCCAGCGGGTCGACCGGCTGGACGTCGTGGTGGCCGTAGACCAGCACGCTGGTGGCGTCCGGCTCGGCGGCCGGCCACTCGGCGAACACCGCCGGCGCGCCGTCGGTGTCCCAGATCTCGACGGTCGGGAAGCCGTCCCGGCGGAAGGCCGAGGCCAGCCACTCCGCGCTGGCCCGCACGTCCGGCTCGTGCACCGGATCGGCGCTGATGGACGGGATCCGCAACCACGCGTCCAGATCGGTGTGCAACGACTCCCGGTTGGCCTCGACGTACTCCCGCTCC
>DATBFW010000231.1:0-21841 GCA_036558285.1 Mycobacteriales bacterium
GCCGGGTGAGCGCGCCGCCGCCGGCCGCCCACTCGACGATCGGCAGGCCGCGCCCGGCGACCAGGCCGACGACGGTCCGGACGACCGAACGGTCGGTGAGCAGGTTCTGGCCGAGCTCGTGCGGCCCTGGACGGTGGCGTGCGGACATGCTGGGCTCCTCGGGACGGCGGGAGCCGGGCAGCATGAAGCGCCGCCCGGCGGAAACCGGTGACGGCGCGGTACGTGGAAGGTGAGCGGTGTCCCGACGCCGTCAGTGGCGGCGGGTCCGGATCACGCAAGCGGCACTCACGCCGGTCACCTTAGGAAGCCCGGTGGCCGGAGGCGAGGGATTTCCGGCCCGTACGGCAGCTGACGTACGGCGCGTGCGCACCGCGCGCAGCCCGGTGCCGCCGGCTCGCTGACGACTCCGGGACCCGGACGCGGGCAGGATCGGAACCGAACCGGCCGGACCACCGGCCGCGGACGAGGGAGTCGTACGCCATGACTGCAGCAACCGACCACCGGCCGTTCGCGGGGAAGGTGGCGCTGGTCGCCGGCGCGAGCCGCGGCATCGGCGCGGCCACCGCCCGGGCGTTCGCCGACGCCGGCGCCGCCGTCGTGCTCGGCTCCCGGGACGAGCGCGCGCTCGCCGAGGTGGCCGCAGGCATCCGGGACAAGGGCGGGCAGGCGCTTTCCGTCGGCACCGACGTCACCGACCCGGCCTCGGTGGAGCGGCTGGTCGCCGCCGCGGTCGACGAGTACGGGCGGCTGGACGCGGCGTTCAACAACGCGTCAAGCGGCCCGCCGCCGACCCCGCTGGCCGACCTCGACCCGGCCGAGTTCGACCGCGTGATCGACAGCAACGTCCGCGGCACCTTCCTCGGCCTGCGCTACGAGATCCGGGCGATGCTGCCGACCGGCGGTGGGGCGATCGTCAACATGGCCTCGCTGGCCGGCGTGCGGGGCGTGGCCAACCTGTCCGGGTACGTGGCCGGCAAGGCCGGGATCATCGGGCTGACCAAGGTCGCCGCGCTCGACTACGCCGACCGGGGCATCCGGGTCAACGTCGTCGCCCCCGGCCCGATCCTCACCGAGCACCTCGAGGCGGCGGGCGCGGAGGCCCAGCGGCTGGCCGGCCAGTCCACCCCGATGCGCCGGATCGGCCGGGCGGACGAGGTCGCGGACGTCGTGCTCTGGCTCTGCTCGGACCGGTCGTCGTTCGTGACCGGTGCGACGATCCCGATCGACGGCGGCCAGCACGCCGGCAGCAAGCCGCCCCGGATGTACCGCCAGGGCGAGGGGATGCGCGGCTGAGCCGGGTCAGGGAACGACGATCACCGGCCACTTGGCGTGCTTGACCAGGCGGCCGGCGAGCGACCCGACCACCCGGTGGCTGGCCTGGGTGGACGCCCCGACCACGATCGCCTCGGCCCGCATCTCGTCGGCGACCCGGACGATCTCCGTGTACGGGTCGCCGCGCCGGTGGACGAACGACCCCGGCACGCCGGTGCGGGCCAGCCCGTCGGTGACCAGGCCGCCGAGCTCCTCGGCGACCTCCTGGCCTGGGTCGACGTCGGCGCCGACCCAGGCCGCCGACGCCGGCAGCGTGCTGACGTACACGACCCGGACCGAGGCGCCCTGCCGGCGGGCGAGACCCACCCCGTACGCGGCCGCCCGCAGCGAGGTGTCGGACCCGTCGATCGCGACGAGGATCCGGTCCGGACCGTCGGTGCCGACTTCGAAGCCCGCCATCCGCCCTCCCGGCGCCGATGCTACGGCGCTGGCTAGGTTGGCCCGGTGGCCGTGCACCAGCTGGACCGGGCGACCGCCCGCCGGATCGCGGTGCGGGCCCAGCTCCTCGCCGCGGAGCGGCCGACCGACCTGCTCGCCGTGGTGCACCGGCTGACCCTGCTGCAGCTGGACCCGACCGCGGCGGTCGCGCCGAACGCCGACCTGGTCGCCTACACCCGCCTCGGCGGCACGTACCGGCCGGAGCAGGTCAAGCAGGCGCTCGAACAGGACCGGACGCTGTTCGAGCACCGGGCGATGATCCGGCCGATGAGCGACCTGCCGCTCTACCGGCCGGCGATGTTCGAGTGGGAGGACGCGACCGCCCGGCACCGGGAGTGGCTGGCGGCCAACGACGCCTTCCGCCGGTACGTGCTCGACCTGCTGCGCGAGTCCGGTCCGCTGATGTCGCGGGACATCCCCGACCGCAGCACGGTGCCGTGGCCCTCGACCGGCTGGACCAACAACCGCAACGTCACGCAGTTGCTGCAGTTCCTCGCCTCCCGTGGCGAGACCGCGATCTCCGGCCGCAACGGCCGGCAGCGGCTGTGGGACCTCGCCGAGCGGGTCTACCCGGACACCGAGCTGCTCCCGGCGGACGAGGCGGCTCGGCGGCGGGACGAGCGCCGGCTCGGCTCGCTCGGCATCGCCCGGTCGACGATGGTCGGCGAGGCCGGCGAGCCGGCCGAGGTCGAGGGGACCCGAGGCGCCTGGCGGGTCGATCCCGCCGCGCTCGGCCAGCCGTTCGCCGGCCGCACCGCGCTGCTGTCGCCGTTCGACCGGCTGGTGCACGACCGGGCCAGGGCGCTGGCCCTGTTCGGGTTCGACTACGTGCTGGAGATGTACGTGCCTAGGGCGAGGCGGCGCTGGGGCTACTTCGCGCTGCCGGTGCTGCACGGCGACCGGCTGGTCGGCAAGGTGGACGCGACCGCCGACCGCAGGGCGGGCGTGCTCCGCGTCGACGCGATCCACGAGGACGAGCCGTTCTCCCGCGCCACCGGCGCCGCGGTGCGGGCCGAACTGGACGCGCTGGCCGGCTGGCTCGGCCTCACCCGCGGCTAGCGTCGCCGGCAGCGGGGGACATTCACCCGTTCGGTTGAACCGGCGTGTCCGGTACGGGTGGGGAACGGCCGACTCCGGGCACATCGCGCCTGGTCAGGAGTGGTTCTCACGGTGCGCCACCGGCAGTAACGGCTTCGTGGGGCTTGATCCTTACCCGATCTTCCGTACTGTGCGCGTCGCCCGACTCCGCCGGCCCGGAAGGACGCCGATGCCCCGCTTCTCGCCCCGCAGCCGCTGGGTCGTCCTGCCGACGGCGCTCGCGACCGCGGCGGTGGCGACGGCGGTGGCCTTGGCCAGCGCGTCGAACGGGTCGGGGTCGTCGAGCACGGCCGCCCCGGCGTCCTTCGACGGCGGGCGGACGACCGGCGACCGGTCGGCGGCGGACCGGGCCGCGGCCGACCGGGCGGCGGCGGATCCCGCCGACCGCGCGAGCCAGGTGGTGATCATCCCGCCGGCCGGCCGGCTGCACCCGACCGCGTCCCCGTCGCGCAGCCGGCCCCCTGCCCCGCGGCCGACGATGTCCGCGCCGGCGCACACCCGGACGGCGCCGCGGCCGAAGCCGCCGGCACCGAGCAGCGTCGCCCCCGCGCCCAGCGGTGGCGTCACCACCCAGGTGGTCACGCTCACCAACGCCGAGCGGGCCAAGGCGGGCTGCGGCCCGCTGTCGGTCGACGCGACGCTCACCGCGGTGGCGCAGGCGCACAGCCAGGACATGGCGACGAACAACTACTTCGACCACAACAGCCAGGACGGCCGGACGCCGTTCGACCGGATGACCGCGGCCGGCTACCGGTACTCGACCGCGGCCGAGAACATCGCCGCCGGGCAGCGCACGCCGCAGGACGTCATGACCGCCTGGATGAACAGCCCGGGCCACCGCGCCAACATCCTCAACTGCGCGCTCAAGGAGATCGGCGTCGGCTACGCGACCGGCTCGTCCTCCCAGTACGGCGTGTACTGGACGCAGGACTTCGGCACGCCGCGCTGACCCTCAGCCGGCCGACACCGTGCCGGTGAGCTCCCCGCGGGCCAGCGTCATCCCGCCGATGCTGTCCAGCACGTCCTGAGTGGACGATCCGCTCGGCCGGCCGCTCAGCGCGTACACCGTGAAGTGGTAGTGATGCGTGCCGCTCGGCGGGCAGGGCGGGGTCCAGCCCTTGTCGCCGCCGCTGTTGTCGGCCTCGCTCGCGCCGGCCGGCGGCTGGTCGCCGGACAGCTGCCCGTCCCGCGGCGGCAGCCCGTACAGCACCCAGTGCACGAACGTGCCGCCCGGCGCGTCCGGGTCGGTGACGACCAGGGCGACCGACGCCGCGCCGGCCGGCACCCCGCGCCAGGCCAGTTCGGGCGCCGCCCCGCCGCCCTTGCAGGTGAACTCGGGCGGGATCGGCCGGCCGTCGGCGAACGCCGAGCTGGTCACAGTGATCGTCTGCGGGGCACCGGACGGAGCCGGCGCGTCGGCGCGGTCACCGCCCCCGCCGCAGCCGGCCACCAGCAGCGTCCCGGCGGCCACCAGCACTGCCTTGCGCACGCGGGCAACTCTGCCCTGCCGGGCCGGCCGGTGTCACGGCCGGCGGTCTGGCTCATCCGGCCCCACCGGCGTCCCGTCCGTGCGACAGTGGCCGGTGTCGAGGCGGCCGAGTCGACATCGGGGGCAGGCATGGTCGAGCTGACCCGGCGGGGTTTCCTGGGCGCGGTGGGTGCGGGCGTGCTGCTGCCCGCGGCGGTACGGCTGCCGGCCGAGGCGGCGGCGCCGCGGGCGCTGTCCGGCTTCGGCGGCGGGCGCGCGCTGCGCGCTGCGATGCACGTGCACGGCAGCTGGTCGGAGGGCACCGGCAGCTGGCAGGCGCAGTTCCAGCAGGCCGCGGCCGGCGGCTACGACCTGCTCTACCTCACCGACCACGACATCCGGATGCTCGCCCGCGGCTACCTGAGCTCGCTGTCCGGGGTCGCGCTGACGGCGTCGAGCACCGGCACGTTCGCGCAGAAGGCGGCCACCGCCTCCGCCGGCGGGCTGCGGCTGCTGGCCGAGAGCGCGTCGTCGACCGCGGCGGCTGCGGCGACGCTGACCCTGCCGGAGGCGAAGGCGAAGTCCGTGCTGCGCACGTCGATCTCCGGCTTCACGATCCGGCAGACGGTCACCCGGGCCACGCTCACCGGCGGCGCCACGTACGAGATCACCGTGCCGCTGTCGTACCACCCGGCGACCGGCGGCCGCCCGGCCGGGCAGTACACGATCGTCTACCGGTTCGGCGCGACGGCAGGTCGGTCGGTGCAGGGGCTCACCGGAACCGTGAGCGCACCGGCGCCTGCGGCGGGCGCGGTGCTCACGCTGTCCCCGGAGACCGACGCCGCTGCGCTCTGGCCGGACCTGCTCGCGATCGACAACGGCACCGCCGGGTTGTCGTTCACCGCCCGCAGCCCGCGGCGCGGCGCGGTGGCCGACGTCACGGTCGGGTCGACCACGTTCGGCCGGGCCCGCTCGACCGCGGCCGCGGTGATCGCCGACCAGGCCCGGGTGGTCGCCACCTACCAGCCGCAGCACCCGGGGCTGACCGCGCGGGCGAGCACCGAGGTCAGCATCAGCCATCCGCACGCGAACCCGCTCGGGCTGCCGCAGTGGCTGCCGGACTACGGCTCGCTGCCCACCGCGCACGACGCCCAGTACCGGGCGATCGTCGACCAGGTGCACGCCCGGGGCGGGGTGATCTCCTGGAACCACCCGTTCGGCGACGACAACCCGCCGCTGCTCGCCCCGGCCGCCCGGGACACCAAGCGGCGGCAGGTGTTCGCGGACATGCTCGCCGTCGACCTGTTCGGGATGGACGTCGTCGAGGTCGGCTACAACAGCCGCGGCGGCGTCGACGCGGCGACCCACCTTGCGCTCTGGGACACCTTCTCCCGGGCCGGCCGGTTCCTCACCGGCAACGGCACCAGCGACGACCACAGCGGCAAGGGCTGGAAGACCCTCAACAACGGGTACGCCACCGGCCTCTGGGCGGGCTCGACGAGCGACGCCGCGGTCGCGACCGCGCTCTCGACCGGGCGGGCGTTCGCCGTGCACGCCGGCCGCTGGCCCGGCGGCGAGATCGACCTGCTGGTCGACGGCACCGTCCCGATGGGCGGCGTGTCGGTCAGCGGCGCCGGCACCCGGCAGCTGGCGATCGCGGCGACCGCGCTGCCCGCCGGCAGCTCCGTTCAGGTCGTCTCCGGCCCGGTGGACTACACCGGGGCGGTCGACCCGGGAACCAGCGTGGTCAGCACGCTGGCGGCCTCGGCGTTCGCCGGCGGGCCGGTGACCGTGCCGGTCAGCACGAGCGCCTCCCGGTTCTTCCGCGCCCAGGTGGTCAGCTCGGCCGGCGCCCTGCTCGGCTCGGGCAACCCGGTCTGGCTGCTGCGCGCGTCGCCGCCGGTGCCGGTCCCGGCCGGCCGCCGGCACTGACCGCACCGGCCGCCAGGCGATGATGGGGGTATGGACCTGCTCCCGACCGGCGACCGCACCCAGGTGACCCGGCTGCCGTACCGCCAGGTGCACGATCGCCGGGTGCTGCACGAGATCCTCGACGCGGGGCTGGTTGCGCACGTCGGCGTGGTCCGGGACGGGGTGCCGGTGATCCTGCCGGTCGGGTACGCCCGGGACGGCGACAGCCTGCTGCTGCACGGCTCCACCGGCGGCGGGCTGCTCCGGCAGGCGGCCGCCGGGGAGCCGGTCACGGTCACCGTCACCCTGCTCGACGGGCTCGTATACGCCCGCTCGCTGTTCGACAGCTCGATGAACTACCGCTGCGCGATGGTGATCGGCACGGCCACCCCGGTCACCGGTCCGGACAAGCCGGCGGCGCTCCGGCTGCTGTCCGAGCACCTCATGCCGGGGCGCTGGGCCGAGGTCAGAGAGCCGACGAAGCGGGAGCTGGCGGCGACCCTGGTGCTGCGGGTGCCGCTGGCCGAGGCCAGCGTGAAACTGCGGTCCGCGGGTGCCGAGGGGGAGCCGGACGACGGCGAGTCGCGCGAGGTGTGGGCCGGCGTGCTGCCGCTCCGCACGGCCGCCGGCGAGCCCGACCCCGACCCGGACGTGCCGGCCGGCGTGCCGGTCCCGGCCAGCATCGACCGCGCCCGCCGGCGGCACCTCGGCGCCTGAGGAGGACCGTTCGGCGCGCCTGTACGACTTCTTGCCTTTCAGCTCCGTAACGACTCCTTTACTCCGCAACGAACCAGGCCGAGAATCCCGGCAGCAGCGGCTCCGTTGCGCGGTTCGGCCTAGTGAAGGAGCGCCAGATGAGGATGCGGAGGCCGGCGGGCTGGGCAGTGGTCTGCGTCGCGCTCGCCCTGGTGGCGGCGGCGTGCGGCAGACCGGACAACTCGTCCTCCGGCGGCGGCTCGGCGAGCGCACCGGGGGTCACCGACAGCCAGATCACGATCGGCGGGTCCTACCCGCTGTCCGGGCCGCTCGGGCCGAACGGGCAGGCCGCTGCGGGCGGCGCCAAGGCCGTCTTCGACGCGGTCAACGCGGCCGGCGGCGTGAAGATGGGCGACGGCAAGACCCGCAAGATCAAGTTCGTCTACTACGACGACGGCTACGACCCGGCGAAGACCACGCAGAACTTCACCAAGCTGGTGAACCAGGACAACGTGTTCTCGCTGTTCCAGACCTTCGGCACCGCGCCGAACATCGCGATCATGCCGCAGGCCAACCAGCGCAAGGTGCCGCAGGTCTTCGTGCACGCCGGCGACCTGCTGTTCTCGAACCAGCCGGACAAGAACCCGTTCACCATCGGGTGGCAGCCGACGTACGAGAGCGAAGGCCAGATGTACGGCAAGTTCCTGGCCGACCAGAACAAGCCGATGACCGTCGCGGTGCTGCGCCAGGCCGACACGCTCGGCGCGGTCTTCCTGCAGGGCCTGCAGGAGGGCATCGCCGGCTCGCAGGTCAAGCTCGTCGGCACCCAGACGTACGTGCCGAGCGACCCGAGCGTGGACGCGCAGATCTCCAAGCTCAAGGCGACCAACGCAGACGCGCTGTTCATGGCCGTCGCGATCCCGCCGCTGATGATCAGCGGCCTGCAGCACGCGAAGACCCTCGGCTGGAACCCGACCGTGTTCATGGCCAGCATGAGCTCGTCGATCAACCAGATCCTCGGCCCGGGCAAGCTGACCGACAACACCAAGCTCTACACGGCCTCGTTCCTCAAGGCGCCGGACAACCCGGCGAACAAGGACGACCCGGCGGTGAAGGAATACCTCGAGCGGTTCAAGCAGTACGGCGGCAACGCGAACCCGTACATCACCAACGCCCAGTGGGGATACGGTGCGGCGCAGACGTTCGTCGCCGCGCTGGAACAGCTCAAGACCGTCACCCGGGAGGGGCTGATGCAGGAGGTGCGGTCGCTGAAGACCGAGGTGCCGCTGCTGCAGCAGGGCCTGTCGTACGACGGCACCCGGCAGCCGCCGATCGACAAGCTCTACCTCGACCACTTCGAGAACGGCACCTGGACGCAGGTGAACGGCGGTTGACGGAGACCGGCCAGCACCCTGATCCCGTGCTGCTGGACGTCCGTGGGCTCAGCCTCACCTTCGGCGGGCTGCGCGCGCTCGACGGCGTCGACCTGACCGTCGCCGCCGGCGAGATCTGCGGCCTGGTCGGACCGAACGGGGCGGGGAAGACGTCGCTGTTCAACTGCGTCTCCGGGCTCTACCGGCCGTCGGCCGGAACGGTGCTGGTCGACGGCACGGACGTGCTGCGGACCGCACCGCACCGGCTGGCCGGCCTCGGGCTGGCCCGGACCTTCCAGCACCCCGTGCTGCAGCCGGACGCGACCGTGCTCGCCAACGTGCTGCTCGGCGGGCACACCCGGCTGCCGGCCCGGCTGGCCGGATACTCGGTCCGCTGGCCGGGCGCCCGCCGGGCCGAGCGGGAGCTGGCCGCGGAGGCGCGGGAGACCCTCGACTGGCTCGGCATCGCCGAGCTGGCCGGCGAGCCGGCCGGTTCGCTGCCGTACGGGGCGATGAAGCGGGTGGAGCTGGCCCGGGCGCTGCTGGCCCACCCGCGGCTGCTGCTGCTCGACGAGCTGGCCTCCGGGCTGATGCACGAGGAGGTGCACGCGCTCGGCGCGGTGATCCGGCGGCTGCGGTCCGAGCGGGAGGTCAGCGTGCTGCTGGTCGAGCACCACATGGGTCTGGTCGCGTCGATCTGCGACAAGGTCGTCGTGCTGGTGCAGGGCCGGAAGGTCGCCGAAGGCTCGGCCGCCGAGATCCAGCGCGACCCTGTGGTGGTCGAGGCTTACCTCGGGAGCGCGGCATGAGCGAGCGCGAGTGCCCGCAGCCCGGGCGGTGCTCGGGTCCCCGGCGGGAACGCGCAGCGTTTTCGTTCGGCCCAGCGACGAGGGCCGGTCGGCTGGCGCTTGCGCCTGCCGACCTGTCCGAGGAGCGGGCATGATGCTCGAGGTCGCCGGCCTGCGGGCCGGGTACGGGGCGGCCGAGGTCCTGCACGGGATCGACCTGACCGTGGCCGAGGGCGGCGCGACCGCGGTGCTCGGCGCGAACGGGGCCGGCAAGACCACGCTGCTGCGGGCGATCACCGGCGGGGTCCGGCGGTCCGGGCGGATCGCGTTCGCCGGCACCGACATCACCGCCCAGCGCACCGACCAGATCGCCCGGCTCGGCATCGGCCACGTCCCGCAGGGCCGCGGCACGCTCAACCGGCTGTCGGTGCGGGACAACCTGCTCGCCGGCGCGCTGCTGCGCCGGGACCGCCGGGAGGTGAAGTCCGACGTCGCGGAGTGCCTGCAGCTGTTCCCGCGTCTCGGCGAGCGGATCGACGCCTCGGCCGCGGCGCTGTCCGGCGGCGAGCAGCAGATGCTGGCGATCGCCCGGGCGCTGATGAGCCGCCCGCGGCTGCTGCTGCTGGACGAGCCGTCGCTCGGGCTGGCGCCGCGGGTGACCGCCGAGGTGTTCGCGGCGCTGCACCGGCTGCGCACCGAGCGGGGGCTGACGCTGCTGCTGGTCGAGCAGAACGCCCGGATCGCCCTCGACCTCGTCGACGACGCGGCCGTGGTCGAGGCCGGCCGGCTCACGCTGACCGGTCCGGCCGCGGAGATCGCCGGCGACGACGGCGTCCGCCGCGCGTACCTGGGCGTGTGATCGCGGTGCAGCAGATCGTCGACGGCATCACCGCGGGCTCCATCTACGCCGCCCTGGCGCTGGCGCTCGTCCTCGTGTACCGGTCCACCGGGCTGGTGAACTTCGCCCAGGGCCAGATGGCAGCGGTGTCCGTCTACATCGGATGGTCGCTGGTGGAGACCGGGCTGCCGGTGTGGCTTGCGGTGGTGCTGACGCTGCTCATCTCGCTGGTCATCGGCGCGCTCACGGAGCGGCTGCTGATCCGCCGGTTCGAGGGCCAGGAGCCGCTGGTCGCGATCGTCGCCACGGTGGCCGTGCTCATCTGCTTCAACGGGCTGATCAACCTGGTCTGGGGCGGGTCGGTGCGGGCGTTCCCGTCGCTGTTCCCCGACGACGTGGTCTCGTTCCTCGGCGCCAGGGCCACCTGGGGCGACGTCGGCACGGTCGCCGTGCTGGTCGGCACCGTCGTGATCCTGCAGCTGTTCTTCCTGCGCACCCGGCTCGGGCTGGCGCTGCGCACCGCCGCCGACAACCCGTCCTCGGCCCGGCTGCTCGGCCTGCCGGTCGGCTCGCTGCTGCTGGTCGGCTGGGGCCTGGCGGCGCTGCTCGGCGGGCTGGCCGGCTGCCTGGTCGCGCCGAGCGTGCCGCTGCAGCCGAACATGATGGACACGATCCTGGTCTACGCGCTGGCCGCCGCGGTGCTCGGCGGGCTGGACAGCCCGCTCGGCGCGGTCGTCGCGGCCTGGCTGATCGGCATCGTGGAGACCGTCGCCGGGGCCAACATCGACGTCATCGGATCGGACCTGCGCATCGCGGTGCCGCTCGCGCTGCTGGCGCTGATCCTGCTGGTGCGGCCGCAGGGCCTGTTCGGCCACCGGGACGTGGAGCGGCTGTGACCGCCACCGAGCGCGCCCCGGCCGCGCCGGCCACGCTGTCGGCCCGGGCCCGGCCGCTGCGCTGGGTCGCGTACGTCGTCGTGGCCGTGGCGCTGCTGGCGATCCCGCAGTTCGCCAGCCCTTACACGAACCTGCAGCTGACCCTGATCCTGGTCTACGGCGTGGCCATCCTCGGCCTGGACGTGCTGGTCGGGCGGGCCGGGCAGGTCTCGCTGGGGCAGAGCGCGTTCCTCGGCCTCGGCGCGTACGCGGCGGCGTACGCGTTCGGGCACGGCTGGGGGCCGGTGGCCGCGCTGGCGCTGGCGGTCGCGCTGGCCGGCGTGGTCGCGGTGCTGGTCGCGATCCCCGCGGTGCGGCTGCGCGGATTCGCGTTCGGCATCATCACGCTGGCGCTGCCCGCGTTCGCGGTGCCGCTGGCCAACCGGCTGGTCGACCTCACCGGCGGCTCGCAGGGCGTCGCGGTGGTCGCCACGACCGCGCCGGAGTGGACCGGCCAGGCCGACGACCAGTGGCGGCTCTATCTCGTCGGCGTGGTCGCCGCGGTCGTGTTCTGGCTGGTGCACAACCTGCTCGACGGGCGGCTCGGCCGGGCGCTGGCCGCGATCCGGGTCAACGAGGCGATGGCCGCCGCGAACGGGGTCGCGGTGCACCGCAACAAGGTGCTGGCGTTCACCGTCGCCGGGCTGTGCGGCGGCGTCGCCGGCTGGCTCTACCTGATCGCCGTGCAGTTCGTCTCGCCGGCGATCCTGCAGCTCAACCTGGCCGTCTCGCTGCTGGTCGCGCTCGTGGTCGGCGGCACCCGCAGCCTGCTCGGCGCCCTGCTCGGCGCGGCGTTCTTCGTCCTGGTCCCGAACGTCACCGACAACATCAGCCCCGGCCGGTCGTACCTGGTCAACGGGATCTGCCTGCTCGTGGTGCTGTTCTTCTTCCCCCGCGGCCTGGCCGGCGCGCTGCGCCGCCTCCTCACCTGGACCCGCCACCGAGTCGCCCGCTAGCCGGGCCCGGCACCGTCAGCACCTCGAGGGCCTGGGTGGCTGTCTTGCGGGGAGCTGACGAAGAGGGGGGTGGGTGAGCCGGCGGGGCGCCGGGTCCGTACCGTCCGGCGTGGGGTACGACGCCGACCTGGGGGATCCGGGGTGCTGACGGTTGCGCTGATCGGACTGGTCGGCGGCGTGATCACGGGAATCTCCCCGTGCGTGCTGCCGGTGCTGCCGGTGGTGTTCCTGTCCGGCGGCGCGCAGGCGGCCCGGCCCGAGCCGGTGCGGCGGCAGCGGGTCACGGCGGGCGGGCTGGCGCTGGCCGAGCGCGAGCCGCCGCCCGCGGGCAACCGCCGGCCGTACCTGGTGGTGGCCGGGTTGGCGCTGAGCTTCAGCCTGGTCACGCTGCTCGGCGCGCTGGTGCTCGCGGCGCTGCCGGTGCCGCAGGACGCGATCCGCTGGGCCGGGCTGGCGCTGCTGGTGCTGCTCGGCATCGGGATGATCGCCCCGCCGGTGGAGAGGCTGCTGGAGCGGCCGTTCGCCCGGATCCCGCGCCGGTCAGCCGGCACCGACCGCGGCTCGTTCGTGCTCGGCCTTGCCCTGGGCGCGGTCTACGTGCCGTGCGCCGGACCGGTGCTTGCGGCGATCACGGTCGCCGGCGCCACCGGCCGGATCGGCGCCGAGACCGTCGTGCTCACCGCCGCGTTCGCGATCGGCACCGCGCTGCCGCTGCTGGGCTTCGCGCTGGCCGGGCGGCGGCTGGCCGAGCGGCTGCAGGCGTTCCGCCGCCACCAGGACGCGATCCGGATCGGTGCCGGCATCGTGGTGATCGGCCTGGCCGTCGCGCTGACGTTCAACGTCACCGACGCGATCCAGCGCGCGGTGCCGGACTACACCGCCACGCTGAACAAGGACCTGGGCACCGGCGAGGCCCTCGGCGCGGCGACCGGCCCGAGCGCCGCGCTGGCCGCGTGCGAGCAGAATGCCCGCTCCAGCGCGCCGGCGCTGCACGACTGCGGCACCGCGCCGGCGCTGGCCGGCATCTCCGGCTGGCTGAACACGCCCGGCGGCAGCGGGCTGGACCTGCCGGCGCTGCACGGCAAGGTCGTGCTGGTCGACTTCTGGGCGTACTCGTGCATCAACTGCCAGCGGGCCATCGCACACGTCAACACCTGGTACGCGGCGTACCGGTCGGCCGGGTTCGAGGTGATCGGCGTGCACACCCCGGAGTACGCCTTCGAGCACGTGCCGTCGAACGTCGCCGCCGGCGCGAAGCGGCTCGGCATCCGGTATCCGGTCGCGCTCGACAACGGCTACGCGACCTGGAACAACTACGGCAACGACTCCTGGCCGGCCGACTACCTCATCGACGCGTCCGGCACGGTCCGGTTCACGTCGATCGGCGAGGGCGAGTACGGGCAGACCGAGCAGCTGATCCGGCAGCTGCTCGACGCCGCCCACCCGGGGCGGGTGCTGCCGGGTGAGACCAGCGTGCCGGACCGGACGCCGACTTCCGACCAGTCACCGGAGACGTACCTCGGCTCCGACCGGGCGCAGTACTACGAGAACAACGGCGCGCCGCTCGCAAACGGCACGCACACCTACCACTACCCGCCGGCCGTCGACCCTGGATACTTCGCGTTGACCGGGACCTGGTCGGTGACCGGCGAGTCGATCACGGCCGGCAAGGACGCCGGCATCGCGCTGAACTTCCTCGCCGACGACGTCTACCTCGATGTCGGCGGCACCGGGACGCTGACGGTCACCATCGACGGCGCGACGACCCGCTACAGCGTGTCCGGGGCGCCGAACATCTACCCCGTCCTGCACCGCGACCAGCAGGAGAGCGGGGTGCTGCAGGTGAACCTGTCCCCGGGCCTGTCGGCGTACTCGTTCACGTTCGGCTGAGCCGTGGATCGCGATCCGCGCGGGGCGCAGGGGCGGCGGCCCCCCGCATGGCCGTCGTCCCGGGAGGTAGGTTGCCGATACCTCCCGACCAGCGCCGCCGCCCCGTCCACGCGCCGAGTCCCGGCCTCGCCGCGGGCGTGTCCAGGAGACCAACTTCCGGCCGGTACGCCTACCCCCGGATCCGGGGGTAGGGAGTTGCGGACGCAACGACGCAGCGACGATCGTTGGCCCTCGTGGGTGGCGCTGTGGTGGAGCTGAGCGGGCGAGCGGCGGTGCGGGTGAGCACCGGCTCCGGCGAGCTCGTCGACGTGCCGCCGGGCGGACGGCTCGTGTTCGGCCGCGGCCCGGACGTCGACCTCGTCGTGGTGGCCGGCCGCGGGCTGTCCCGCCGGGCCGGGGTGATCGCCGGGCTGGCCGGCGGCGTGCTGGTCACGAACATCAGCCGGTCGCACGCGCTGTATGCGGTGGGCGACGGCTACCGCATCCGGCTGCCCCGGCTGGAGGGCGGCGACGAGCCGGCCGGCGGCTGGTTCGTCCGCGCCGGCACCGTCTCGGTCGGCTCGCAGGCGATGCTCGACGAGGGCGTGCCGCTGCGGGTCGCGGTGCTCGGCGCCGCCGACACGCTGCCCGAGCTGGACTCGGCGGGTGACGCGACCGTGCTGCCGTTGCGGCTCGACCCGGACACCAAGCTGTTCCTGGTCGCGCTGCTGTGGTGCCGGCCGTGGCTGGTCGACCCGACCCGGCGAACGCCGCTGCCGCGCACGCCGGAGATCGCCCGGGAGGCGCTGGTCGTCACCGACGCGCACTACGAGCTGGAGCGGTTCGACACCGACCCGGCGTTCCGGGACCGGCTCTCGGCCCGGGTCGGCGAGCACGTCAAGGCGCTGCGGCAGAAGATCACCGAGCGCGGGCTGGCGGCACGCGGGGTGCGGCTGTCCGACGAGGTGGTCGCCTCGGTGCTGCTGGAGCATGCGGTGATCACCCCCGCCGACCTGGCCCGGCTGGACGACCCGGACTGGTGCACCCGCCAGGAAGACCTGTGGTGGGAGCGCTGATCAAGGCACGACGCTGAAGCTGGCCTCGTCTCGCTGGCCACCGGCCCCGGAGGCGATCACCTTGTGCTGGCCGAGCTGCAGCCCAGCAGGGAACATCTCCTGGCCCTGGTTCAGTGTGTAGTTGAAGGCGCCCTGCCTGTCGGCGATCGGAGCCTTCGGCACGACCGGGTGACCGTCGAGCGTGAGGCTGATCGCCGTGCCGGGCCGCCAGCCACGGCCGAAGACGACGAACGTGGTTTGCGCATCCCCGCGGGGCTGGTTCACGTTCACGTCGGGCCGGGTGGACGGGCTCTCACCCGGTGGAGGCGGCGGACCCGCAGGCGGTGGTCCGGGCGGCAGGCCCGGATCGGTCTGCTGCTGGGCGGCGGCGCCGCCGTCGTTGCCGAGCCGGGAGCCGATCTCCAGCCCGCCGCCGACCAGCACGATCGCGGCCAGGCAGGCGAGCACGATCGCCAGCCGGCGGTTCACCCGCCGCTCCGGCTCGGCGCGATGGGCTCCCCCTGTGTGCTCACCGACCGGCGGGCCGGGCAGCCGCGTGGCCGGCGGGAACGACGGGTGCTGCTCGCCGACCCTTGACCCGACCGTGTCCTCCGGCTCCCGCCCCGGCAGGGACCGATGGTCGGCGCCGTCCACCGGCTCGGCCGGCAGCGGCCGGCGCCGGTGGTCCTCGATCAGCTCCACCGCCCGCGGCGGCAGCGACCGCGGGCCGTCGTTGCCCTCGAACCGCATCGTCGCGGCGATCCCCGCGACCAGCTGCGACGGCGTCGGCCGGCGGTCCGGGTCGCGGTCGAGGCAGCTCGCCAGCGGGTCGACCAGCTCGGCCGGCAGCCCGGTCAGGTCCGGCGGCTCGGTGGCCAGCCGGACGAGCACGTCCACGGTCGTCTCGCCCTGGTACGGCGCGTGCCCGGTGGCCGCGTACAGCAGGGTCGAGCCGAGCGAGAACACGTCGCTGGCCGGACCGGTGCTGCGGGCCTCCCTTGCCTGCTCCGGCGCCATGTAGGCGGGCGTGCCCAGCGCCTCCCGGGTCGCGGTGAGCTGGACCCGCTCGACCGCCCTGGCCACGCCGAAGTCGATCACCTGCGGCCCGTCCAGCGAGACCAGCACGTTCGACGGCTTGAGGTCGCGGTGCACCAGTCCGGCGCCGTGGATGGACTCCAGCGCCTCGGCGCAGCCGGCGGCCAGCCAGCGCACCGCCGGCACCGGCAGCGGCCCGCAGGTCTCGATCAGCCGGGACAGCGAGGGCGCCGGCACGTACGCGGTGGCGAGCCAGGGCACCTCGGCCTCCGGGTCGGCCGCGACGACGGCCGCGGTGAACACGCCGCTGACCCGCCGGGCGGCCGCGACCTCGTGCGCGAACCGGTCCCGGAAGTCGGGCTCCTCGGCGTAGTCGTCGCGGATCGTCTTCACCGCCACCAGCCGGCCGGCCGCAGACCGTCCGAGGTAGACCCGACCCATCGCGCCGGCACCGAGCCGGCCGAGCAGCAGGTACGGCCCAACGCTGGCCGGATCGTGCCGGCGCAGCGGCGCCAGCAGGGGCTTCGTCGCCCGGTCCGCTCCTCGGGAGGTCGGCACGGATCACATGATGCCAAGTTGCGACGGCAAAGACATGCCCTTCCACGAGGTTGTCCCGGTTGACCGGTATACGTAGGTCGTGAACGAGTTCCTGGTGCACGGCGGGTACGTGCTGACGATGGATCCGGCCCTCGGCGACCTCGCCGGCGGCGCGGTGCACGTCCGGGACGGCGAGATCGTCGCGGTCGGGACCGGGCTCGACCCGGACTGCCCGCGCATCGACGCCGGCGGCACGGTCGTCATGCCCGGGCTGGTCGACACCCACTGGCACATGTGGACCACGCTGTTCCGGTCGATGTCGAGCTCGTCGCCGGAGACGGCATATTTCGGTCTCAACGTCGCGAACGGACGGCGCTGCCGGCCGGACGACCTCTACCACGGCGTCCGGCTCGGTCTGGTCGACGCGGTCAACACCGGCATCACGACGGTGCACGACTGGGCGCACAACGTCCGCTCCCCCGAGTGCGCCGACGCGATCCTGGCCGCGCATCAGGAGATCGGCCTGCGCGGTCGGTTCTCGTACGGCACCGGGCAGGGTCACCCGGCCGACCGGACGGCCGACCTGGCCGACCTGGCGAGGGTCGCGAACGAGTGGTTCGACGGGTCGCGGCTGCCGCTGATGCATCTCGGCCTGGCCGGGCGACCGCCGGGCGCGACCGCGGAGTCGGTGTTCCGCCCGGAGTACGAGGCGGCCCGCTCGTTCGGGCTGCCGGTCAGCTACCACGCGAACTCGACCAGGGCCCAGGGTGAGCTGCGGATGATCGAGCGGCTCGCGGCCGAGTCGATGCTCGGCCCGCACACGCAACTCATCCACGCGCTGTACACGACCACCTGGGAGCGGGCGGCGGTCCGGGACCGCGGCGCATCGGTCAGCCTGAGCCCGTGGTCGGAACTGCTCATC
The DNA here is from genome assembly GCA_036558285.1 of Mycobacteriales bacterium. Classification (GTDB taxonomy): domain Bacteria; phylum Actinomycetota; class Actinomycetes; order Mycobacteriales; family CADCTP01; genus CADCTP01. Next base: position 17,252 of record DATBFW010000231.1, read on the forward strand.
GGCTACGGCGCGCCGCCGGTGAAGGACATGCTCGACTGCGGCGTGCTGCTGACGCTCTCAGTCGACACGCTGTCCCTGACCGGCACCGCGGACCTCTGGTCGGCGATCCGGCTCGCGACCGGGCTGCTGCGGGCCGGTGCCGAGCACGAGCTCGCGGTCGGCACCAGGCGGATGCTGGAGCTGTCCACAGTGGACGCAGCACGGTCGCTCGGGCTCGGCGACGTGACCGGCTCGCTCACCCCGGGAAAGCGCGCCGACCTGATCATGGTCAGGGTCGACAACGTCGGCACCGCGCCGTTCACCGACCCGACGAACGTGCTCGCGCTCGCCGCCGGCGCGGCGGACGTCGACACCGTCGTGGTGGACGGCCGGATCGTCAAGCGGGCCGGTCGACTGACCACGGTGGACCCGGCCGACGTCGTCACCGCGACCGCCGCCGCCCTGCGCGCCCTGCTGGCCCGCACCTGACCCGGCCGGCCTACCGGCCGAGCTGGTCCGCCATCCAGTCGGCGATCATCGGGCGGGCCTTGGACGGCAGGTTGGACACGCCGTGGTTGCCGTCCGGGAAGTTGACGAACGTGCCGTCCGGCGTCTCGGCGGCCTGCCGCTCGGTCTGCCGCCACGGGATGAGCCGGTCCTTGGCCCCGGTCACGTACAGGGCCGGGACCTTGATCCGGTCGCAGACGCCGGCCAGGTCCAGTGTGGACGCGATCCGGTGCCCCTCCGCGTCGTCCCGGGCGCCGGACTTCACCACGAACGTGGCCCTGGTCATCGGCGGCAGGTCGGCCCACATGTCACCGAAGCAGAACGGACCGCTGATCCCGGCCACCGCCGTCACCCGCGGCTCGAACGCGGCCACCCTGGGGGCGTAGTAGCCGCCGAGGCTGACCCCGACGACGCCGACCCGGTCGTGGTCCAGGTCGGCGCGACCGGCCAGCAGGTCGAGCAGCGGGCCCATCCCGGCCTCGTAGTCCGGCCGGATCGGCACGGCCAGCCCGGTCTCGCCCTGCCCGGGTCCGTCCAGCGAGACGGCGGCCAGGCCGCGGTCGAGGAACGACTGCTCGAAGAAGAAGAACTCCTCCTTGGTCGAGTCGAGCCCCGGGATCAGCACCACGTACGGCGGTCGGGCCGCCCCGGCCGGCCGGCGCAGGTTCGCGTGCGCGGTGCCGCCGGGGATCGCGACCTCCAGCCGCTCGGCGGACGGGTCGAGCCGGTCCAGCGCCGTGCGGGTCTCCTCGACCGAGCGCAGCGTGGCCTCCCGGGCCAGGTCCAGGTCGACCATCCAGACGAACTTGCCGAAGTGCCGGTTGACCGAGGCCCGCCGCCAGGCCTGCCCGGCGGTGAGCCGGTGCCCGGCCGCGTCCGCCTCGGCGGCGAACTCGGCCTGCTCGTCCGCGGTGCGGCTCCATTCCGGCAGCCACCGGTCCCAGGTGTCGATCCGGGCGATGGTGGCGAGCATGTCGTTGTAGTCGACGCCGTTCTGGATCAAGCGCGGGCCCCAGTGGGCCAGGGCGGTCTCGACGGCGGCGTCAGCCATGGGGGCTCCTCGCGGGGATCAAGCCAGAATGCGCAGCGGGTCTTCGAGCAGGGCGATGAAGGCGGCCATCCAGCGGGCCGCCAGCGCGCCGTCGACCGGCCGGTGGTCGACGGTGAGCGTCACGTGCAGCACGGTCGCGACCGCGAGCGCGTCGCCGTCGACCACGGCCTCCTTGCGGGCAGCGCCGACCGCGAGGATCGCCGCCTGCGGCGGGTTGAGCACTGCGGTGAACTCCTCGATGCCGTAGCCGCCGAGGTTCGACACGGTGATCGTGCCGCCCTCCAGCTCGTCCTGGCGCAGCGCGCCCGCCCTGGCCCGTTCGGTCAGGTCGGCGGCGTCCCGGGCGATCGAGGACACCGACCGGGTCTCGACGCCGCGCAGCACCGGCGTGACCAGGCCGCGGTCGGTGGCGACGGCGATCCCGACGTCGACCGCCGCGTACCGGCGGACCGCGTCCGGGGTCCAGACGACGTTCATCTCGGGGACCCGGGCGTGGCTGCGGGCGACCGCGGCGACCACGAGGTCGTTGACCGTGATGCGCCGGCCGTCGCCCGCGTTGAGCCGCGCTCGCAGCGCCAGCAGGTCGTCGACCCGGGCGGTGCCCCGGATCGCGAAGTGCGGCGCGTCCCGATTGCTCTCGGCGAGCCGGCCGGCGATGGCCCGTCGCATCCGGGTGTGCGGCACGTCCTCCCACTCGGCCGTCCGCTGTGGACGGTCCGGGCGTGGTCCCGGCTCGGAGGGCGAGCTAGCGTTCGCTTCCTCGCGCTCGGCCACGGCCCGCCGCACGTCGTCCCGGACGATCCGCCCGCCCGGGCCGGTGCCGGTGAGGTCCTCCAGCCGCAGTCCGTGCTCGCGGACCAGACGGCGGGCCAGCGGGCTGGACATGATCCGCGGCGGCGTCCCGTTCGCCGCCGCGGCCGCCCCGGGCGGCGCGGCTTCCAGGCGCGCTTCCTGTGCCGCCGCGGCCGGCGCGGCGGGCTGTGGCTGCCCGGCGTCCGTCGGGCCGGTCACGTCGGTCGGCGGCGTCTGGCCGGCGAGAGGCGCCGGCGCGTCCGGATCGTCCACAGTGGCCGGTGCCGCCGTGCCGCCCAGCTCGGCCAGCGTCGCGTCGACGTCGGCGACGGTCTCGCCTGGCGACGCGATCAGCGCCATCGGCGCGCCGACCGCGACCGTCGTACCCGGTCCGACCAGCGTCCGGACCAGCACGCCGGCCCCGTCCGCCGGCACCTCCACCGCGGCCTTGTCCGTCTCCACCGTCGCGATCGCGTCGCCGTCGGCGAACTCGGCGTCCTCGGTCAGCAACCACTCGGACAACGTCGCCTCGAGCGTGTTCGCCGCCACCTCGGGCATCCGCAGCAGCCGGGCCATCTCAGGCCCCCTCGATCTCGCGCCGGATCTCGGCCAGCCGGGCGGCGATCTCCGCGCGCTTGACGATCGCGGCCCGCTCCAGCACCTTGCTGATGCTCGGCGAGGCCTCCCCGCCGGTGACCCGGTCGATCGGGCGGTCCAGCCAGTCGAACAGCCGGCGGCCGATCTCGTCGGCCAGCCACCCACCGTACGAGGTGCCGACCGGCCCCTGCTCGACGATGAGCACCCGGTTGGTCTTGCGGATGCTGGCGCCGAGCGTGTCCCAGTCGAGGCTGGCCCGGTCCAGCCAGCGCAGGTCGATCACCTCCGCGTCGATCCCGGCCTCCTCGACCGCGGCCAGCGCCTCCGGCACCGTCGCCAGGTAGGCGACGACGGTGAGCGCGCTGCCCTCGCGCCGCACCGCGGCCCGGCCCACCGGCAGGCAGTAGTCGAGGTCGTCGGTCGGCCCGGGACCGGTCGACCCGTACAGGTCGACGTGCTCCAGCACGACGACCGGGTCCTCGCAGCGCAGCGCGCTGTTCATCAGCCCCACGTAGTCGTACGGGGTGGACGGTGCGACGATCCGCCAGCCCGGCTGGGTGGCGAAGACACCGGCCGGGTCCATCGAGTGCTGGGAGCCGTATCCGGTGCCGGTGGCCACCTTGCTGCGCAGCACGTACGGCACCGGGCTGGTGCCGCCGAACATGTGCCGCGCCTTGCCGACCTGGTTGAACAGCTGGTCGGCCGCGACCCACATGAAGTCCGCGTACATCAGCTCGACCACGGGGCGGAACCGGCCGTCCAGCGCGATCCCGCCGGCCAGGCCGGTGAACGCGTTCTCGCTGATCGGCGTGCCGAGCACCCGGTCCGGGTAGGCGTCCTTCAGCCCGCGGGTGGCACCATTGGTGCCGCCGTTGAGCCGGTGCACGTCCTCGCCCATGACGACGATCCGCGCGTCCTCGGCCATCCGCCGGTTCATCACCGCGGAGACCGCGTCGATGAACGGCATGTCCGCCGTCGCGACCGAGTCGTCGCCGTACCGCGCGCCGTCGAACTCGGTCAGGTCGCCACGCACGCCGACGTCCACGAAGGACGGGTCGGGCCACTCCGCCGGCCGCACCTGCTGCTCTCCCGGCTTCCCGCCCGGAACCGGCTCCAGCAGCACGTCGCCGACCTCGGTCATCAGCCGCTCGGCCGCCGCCACCGCCCCGGCCACCCGGTCCGGGGTGACCAGCCCGCGGCGGACCAGCTGGTCACCGATCTGTCGGACCGGGTCGCGCTCCCGCCAGGCCGCCTCCTCCTCCTTGCTGCGGTAGCGGAACGCGCTGCCCGGGAACGGCCCGTTCTGGTGGAAGAACCGGTAGGTGTCGACCTCGACCAGGGTCGGCCCGCGGCCGGACCGCATGTGCTCGACCGCCTCCCGCATGGCCAGGTGCACGGCCAGCGGGTCCATCCCGTCGACCCGCCAGCTGGCGATGCCGAAGCCGGGACCGCGAGCGGACAGCCGCGGCTCCCCGGTCGCCTCCGCGACGGCGGTGGACACCGCGTACTGGTTGTTCTCGACGAAGAAGCAGACCGGAAGCCGCCAGGCCGCGGCCAGGTTGAAGGTCTCCAGAGTCGACCCGATGTTCGCGGCGCCGTCGCCGAGATAGGTCACCGAGACCGCGTCCCCGCCGGCGTGCCGGGCCGACCAGGCATAGCCGGCG
>DATBFW010000232.1:0-14431 GCA_036558285.1 Mycobacteriales bacterium
CCAGCGGCTTCTGGTTCCAGGACCCGACCCCGGACGCCGACCCGGCGACCAGCGAGGGCCTGTTCGTGTTCACCCGCACCGCGCCGACCGTCGTGGTCGGCGACGCGGTCACGGTGACCGGCACGGTGTCGGAGTTCCGCCCCGGCGGCGCCGCGACCAACCTCAGCACCACCGAGCTGACCAGCCCGGCGGTCACGGTCACCGCCTCCGGCCAGCCGCTGCCGGCGCCGACCGTGGTCGGTCCCGGCGGGCGGGTCCCGCCCTCGACGGTGATCGAGAACGACGCGAACGGCGACGTCGAGACCACCGAGACGGCATTCGACCCGGCCCAGGACGGCCTGGACTTCTGGGAATCGCTCGAGGGCATGCGGGTCACGATCAACGACGCCCAGGTGGTCGGCCCGACCAACCAGTTCGACGAGACCTCGGTCGTCCCGCCGGGCTCGACGATCCGCACCACCCGGCGCGGCATCGTGCTGCGGGCCACCGACCCCAACCCGGAGCGCGTGGTCATCGCCGACACGCTGGCGACCGTGCCGCGGGCGAACGTCGGCGACAGCTACGCGGGCGCGACCACCGGCGTGATCGACTACAACTTCGGCAACTTCGAGCTGCTGCCGACCACGTCGCCGACGCTGCGCAGCGGCGGCCTGCAGCGCGAGGTCACCAAGAAGCCGAACGCGCTGCAACTGTCGGTGGCCACGTTCAACGTGGAGAACCTCGCCCCGACCGACCCGCAGACCAAGTTCGACACGCTGGCCCAGTACGCGGTGCACAACCTGCAGGCGCCGGACGTGCTGGCGCTGGAGGAGATCCAGGACAACAGCGGCGCCACCGACGACGGCGTGGTCGCGGCCGACCAGACGATCGGCAAGCTGACCGCGGCGATCCGCGCGGCCGGCGGTCCGGCGTACCAGTCCCGGTCCATCGACCCGGTCAACGACGCCGACGGCGGCCAGCCGGGCGGCAACATCCGGGTCGTGTTCCTGTTCCGGTCCGACCGCGGGCTGCAGTTCGTCGACCGGCCGGGCGGTACGTCGACGGCGACGACCGCGGTCGTGCGGGATGCGGCCGGGCGCCCGCACCTGTCGTTCTCGCCGGGCCGGATCGACCCCACCAGCGCGGCCTGGACCGACAGCCGCAAGCCGCTGGCGGGCGAGTTCCGCTGGCGCGGCCGGACGATCTTCGTGATCGCGAACCACTTCGTCTCCAAGGGCGGCGACGACCCGCTGTACGGGCGGTTCCAGCCGATCCAGCAGCCGTCGCAGGTGCAGCGGGTGCAGCAGGCGACCGAGGTACGCGACTTCGTCGACCAGATCGTGGCGGCCGACCGGGACGCGAACGTCGTGGTCCTCGGCGACCTCAACGACTTCGACTTCTCCGCCCCGATCGACACGCTGACCTCGACCGGGCACCTGGTCGACCTGCCCAGGACGCTGCCGATCCAGGAGCGCTACACGTACGTCTTCGAGGGCAACTCGGAGGTGCTCGACCACATCCTGCTGTCGAAGTCGATGGCGTACGCGGTCCCGGCGTGCAGCTGCGTGCCGCTGTTCGACTACGACCCGGTGCACCTCAACGCCGAGTTCAACGATCAGGTCAGCGACCACGACCCGCAGGTGGCGCGGCTGCTCGTGCGGCCGTGACCTGCTGACCGCCGACGGGCGGACCCGGCACCTGCGTGGTGTCGGGTCCGTCTGCGTGCGCTGGGTTTCGCTGGTTTCGGCGGCCTCGGTCGGGTGGTACTACGACCATTCGGATCCGTTCGGTCTCTTCAGCGGGGATGTGTCGCTGGCCTAGGGTTGTTGCACTGGGGGCCCGCAAGGACGCGGAAGGGACTCCCGTGCTCGCAGCCTCACATCTCGCCTACCGGTACGGTCGCAGGCGGTGGGGCCTCCTCGACGGGCACTTCTCGGTCGGCGGGCCGGTGGTCGGCGTGCTCGGTCCGGCCGGGGCCGGCAAGTCGACCCTGCTCGCGCTGCTGACCGCGGCCAGGCTCGCCACCAGCGGCACGCTCCTGGTCAGCGGGCTCGACCCGGGCGAGCGGCGGCAACGTCGGCAGCTGCGGTCCCGGCTCGGCTTCGTGCCGCAGTCGCTGTCGATCCACCCGCGGCAGACGGTGGACGAGTTCCTGGCGTACGTCGGCTGGCTGCGCCGGGTACCCGCTGCCCGGCTGGCCGAGGCGATCGCCGACAGCATGCTCGCCACCGACCTGACCGAGCTGCGGGACCGGCCGGTGCGCAGCCTGCCGGTGGGCGCCCGGCAGCGGCTGGTGCTCGCCCAGGTGCTGGTCAACCGCCCGTCGCTGGTGGTGCTGGACGAGCCCCTGGCCGGGCTCGATCCCGAGCAGCGGGCGCAGTTCCTGGCCCGGGTGGCCGCGATGCGCGACGACGGCACCACCGTGGTGCTGGCCACCCCGCTCGCCGAGGACGTCGCCGCGGTCTGCACCGAAGTGATCGTGCTCGCGGCCGGCCGCACGCTGTTCAGCGGCACCACCGGGGCGCTGGCCGGTGCCGGCGAGACGCCCGACCCACCCGGACCCGGGGAGATGCTGGCCGGCTACCACCGGCTGCTCGCCGGGGCCGGGGCGGTGGCCGGGTGAGGCCGGGCCTCCGGGCGCTGCGCACCGAGCTGACCTCCCGTGCGGGGCGGGTCGTCGGGCTGCTGTCGGTCGCGGTCGCGCTGACCACCGGGCTGATGCGGATGCCGCCGCCGACCGGGCCGAGCTGGTCGGCGACGTTCAACGAGGCGCTGATCGGGCTGGTCGGGCTGGCGCCGGTGTGCGCCGGCGCGGTCGCCTGGCTGGTGCAGGACTACCAGCGGCGCGGGATCGCCGCGCTCGCCGCCAGCTCGCCGCGCGGTGCCGTGGGCGGCGCGCTGCCCCGGGTCGTCGGCGCCCTGCTCTGGGCGCTGGTCGGCTACCTGGTGCTGCTGGTGATCTCCGCCCTCCGCACCACCCACCGCGGGCTGCCGGGCTGGCCGCCGCTGCTGCTGGTGCTGCTGGCGACGGCGTTCCTGGCCGCGGGCGCGGCGCTGGGCTGGGCGGTCGGCGCGGTGGCCACCGTCCGGGCGGCACCGCCGCTGCTCGCCGTCGCGCTGTTCGTCGGCGGCTACGCCGGCTCGTACGGGGAGGACTGGTTCGGGCGGCTGGCTCCGGTCGACCGGATGTCGGTCTACCGGTCGTTCCTGCAGCCGCACGTACGGCTGGTGCTGGCGCAGGTCGTGCTGCTCGCCGCCGTCGCCGCGCTGGCCCTGTGCGTGCCGCTGGCCGGCGGCCTGGCCCGCCGGTGGACCGGGCTGTCGGCCGCGGTGGTGCTCACCGGTGCCGTCCTGGTGCTGTCCAAGACCGACCCCGACCCGACCGAGATCCGTGCCGCGCCGCGCGAGCCGGCCTGCGCCGGCGGCCCGATCGTGGTCTGCCTGCGGCCGGAGAACGCCGACCTGCTCGCGCCGTCGAGCATGGCGCTGTCCGCGGCCGCCGCCGCGCTCGCCCCGTACCTCCCGGTGCCGGTGCGGTTCAGCGAGCCGGGCATCGACCGGCGGGTCGACCACGGTCCGGGGGTATACGTGCCGCCGCCGGTGGCCGGCGACCCGCTCGCGTTCGAGGCCGCGGCGCTCAGCGCGATCGTGCCGCCGCCGTGCCCGCGGCGGATCGCCGACGCCTCCGCGACCATGGCGTACGGGGACGTGCTGATCTGGGCCGACGCCACCGTGAACGGCCCGGCCGGGATGCCGGCGTACGAGCGGCAGCGGTTCGCGCGGATCCTCACCGAGAACGTGTCCGGGCAGCGGGAGTGGGTGCGGCGGCACCTCACCGCGGCCTGCTCCTGAGGCGGTCCGGCGTACCGTGGCTGGCGTGACGAAGCCTCAGATCCCGGCCCCGGCGGTGGAGAAGACCGACGAGCAGTGGCGCGCCGAGCTGTCCCCGGCGGAATACGAGGTGCTCCGGCGGGCCGGCACCGAACGGCCGTGGACCGGCGACTACGTGGAGAACCACCGCACCGGGGTATACCGCTGCCGCGCCTGCGGCAGCGAGCTGTTCCGGTCGGACACCAAGTTCGACTCGCACTGCGGCTGGCCGAGCTTCTGGTCGCCGCTGGCCGGCGAGCGGGTGGTCCTGCGCGAGGACAGCAGCCTGGGCATGACCCGCGTCGAGGTGCTCTGCTCGAACTGCCACTCGCACCTCGGGCACGTCTTCCACGGCGAGGGATACGGCACGCCGACCGACGACCGCTACTGCATCAACTCGATCTCGCTGACGTTCGAGGACGAGCCGGCCGGCTGAGCTAGCTGATCGACGGCGGCCTGGCGCCGAGGAAGAACCAGCCGGGCAGGCCGGCGGTCTCGAACCCGGCGCTCGGGTTGCCGGAGATCGTCGAGCCGGTGACCGTGGCCGTGCCGGTGCGGTCGTTGCTGACGAAGAAGATCGCGCCGCCGCCCTCGGCGGCCGAGTTCCCGGAGATCCGCGAGCCGGAGATCCGCAGCGTGAACGTGTTGCCGTCGAGGTAGATCGCGCCGCCGCTGCCGCCGCCCTGGGTGCCGGACCGGGCCGGGTTGGCGCCGCTGCCGATCGCCTTGTTGCCGGTGAACGTGCTGTCGGCGATGTCCCAGGACACCCCGATGCTGGACAGCGCGCCGCCGTTGGAGCAGACCCCGCCGGTGAACGTGCTGCCGACGATCCGTACCGGCTGGCCGTGAGACTGGCTGAGCACCCGCAGCGCCGCGCCGCCGAGGTCAGGCCCGGTCGGGTCGCACCGGTTGCCGACGAACCGGGAGCCGATGACCGAGAACCGGCCGCCGCGGACGAAGATCGCGCCGCCACCGCCGCCCTCGGTCAGCTCGCCGGTCGAGTTGCCGTTGGCGAACGTCAGGTTCTGCACGACCAGCTCGGGCGTCTCCTGGTCCTGGCAGTGCGAGGTCGTGTAGCCCTGCTTCTGGTCGCAGGTGTTCTGGTAGAGGATCCGGCGCTGGCCGCCGCCGGACAGCGTTACCTTCCCGCCGCCGTCGAGCACCGTGCGCGGGTGCGCGTTGACGATCTTCGCGGTCTGGGTCATCGCGATCGTCACCGGCGCCGGGCCGCAGTCGAACGTGATCACCCCACCGGCCGCGACCGCGGCGACGACCGCGGCCGAGGTGCAGCCGGCCGCCGAGCCGGACCCGACGACCCGGTCCGGGTGCGAGGTGTCGACGCCGCGGGTGTCGATCGGGGCGGCCGCGCCGCCGGGCTTCGCCGCGGCCGTGGTCGTGCGCGGTGCCGGCGCGAGCGTGCCGGCGGACGGCAGCGGGCGGGCCGGTGGGCGCGACGTGGTCGGCGCGGGGGTCGGCGCGCTGCTCGTCACCGCCGGTGCGGGCGTCCGGTCGGCGACCGGCGCGGCCGGCGAACCGCAGGCCGCGAGCGCCGCAACGCCGGCCAGGCCGACCGCGAGCAGACCCACCCGCCGTACGAGCACCGCGGGACGCTAGCACGCAGCCGGGAGCCGGCACCCGCCCGGCCGCGGCGGGTCACCGGATCAGGGTCACCGGGTCAGGGCAGCGCGGCGACGAGATCGGCGACCGGCCGGCGGCGGCCGGTGTAGAACGGGACCTCCTCGCGGACGTGCCGGCGGGTCACCGACCCGCGCAGGTGCCGCATCAGGTCCACGATCCGGTCCAGCTCGTCCGCCTCGAAGGCGAGGATCCACTCGTAGTCGCCGAGCGCGAACGAGGCGACCGTGTTGGCCCGGACGTCCGGGTATTCCCGGGCCATCCGACCGTGCTCGGCCAGCATGTCCCGGCGTTCCTTGTCCGGCAGCAGATACCACTCGTACGAGCGGACGAACGGGTAGACGCAGACGTAGCCGCGCGCCTCCTCCTCGGCGAGGAAGGCCGGCACGTGGCTCTTGTTGAACTCGGCCGGCCGGTGCAGCGCGAACTGCGACCACACCGGCACCAGCGACCGGCCGAGCTCGGTGCGCCGGAACCGCCCGTACGCCTCCTGCAGGTCGTCCGGGGACGCCGCGTGCCACCAGACCAGCAGGTCGGCGTCCGCCCGCAGCGCGGACACGTCGTACGTGCCGCGCACCACCACGTCCTTCGCGGCCAGCTGCTCGAACAGCTGCTCCACCTCGGCGGCCACCGCGGCCCGGTCGGCGGGCAGCGGGGTCACGGCCCGGAACACCGACCAGGCGGTGTAGCGGATCGTCTCGTTCAGTTCACGTGCCCGCTTGCCATTCGCTGCCACGCGTCGATTCTCGCAGGTGTTCCACCACCCTGCTGGCGGCCGCGTACCCGGACCGGACGCAGGCCGGCACGCCGACACCGTCGAACGCGGCCCCGCAGACCGCGAGCCCCGGCACCCTGGCCACGTCGGCCCGGATCCGGCGGACCCGCTCGAGGTGACCGGGCGCGTACTGGGGCAGCGCGCCGCCCCAGCGGGTCACCCGGTGTGCCACCGGTGCCGCCCGGATCCCCGCCAGCGCCGCGAGCTGGCCGAGCACGAGCCGGACCAGCTCGGTGTCGTCCCGGTGCAGCACCCGCGCCTCGCGGTGCCGGCCCACAGAGGCCCGTACGACAGCCACGTCGTGGCCGGCCAGGTGCCGCCACTTGCGGGACGAGTACGTCACCGCCTTGACCGCGCCGCCGCCCTCGACCGTCGGCACCAGCAACCCGGAGCCGGTCAGCCCGGCCAGCGCCGGGGCCGGGAAGGCGAGCGTGACGATTCCCACGCTCGCGTATTCCATCGCGGCCAGCTCGTGCGCCGCCCACGGCGCCAGGCCCTCCAGCAGGCCGGCCGCCTTGCCCGCAGGCGCCGCCACGACGACCGCGTCCGCCGCGATCATCACCGGGTCCGGCACGGGACCCCCGACGAGCCGGAAGCCACCCGGCGTGCGCTCGATCCGGCGGATCGGCAGCCGCAGCCGCACCTCGGCCCCGGAGGCCCGGGCCACCGCCTCGGGCAGCACGCCGAGACCGCCGTCCAGCGCGGCGAACGCGGGCCCGGCGTCCGGCGGCGCGGCCTCGACCACGGTGCGGGCGGCGTTGACCAGCTTGCCGCCCTCCCGATCCAGCGCGGCCGCCAGCGCCGGCATCGTCGCCCGGAGCGAGAGGCCGTCGGCGCGGCCGGCGTACACGCCGCCGAGTAGCGGGTCGACCAGCCGGTCGACGATCTCCCGGCCGAGCCGGCGGCCGACGTACTGCCCCACGGCCGGGTCGCCGAGGGGCGCCGGCTCGGGCTTGTCCGCGCCGACCGCGGCCAGCCCGGCCTCGCTGAGCAGCCCGCTGCGCCGCAGCGCCCCGCGGTCCCCCGGCACGCCGAGCACGGTGCGCGCCGGCAGCCGGTGCCGCACGCCGTCGATCGCCACGGCCGCCTCCGTCGTCACCGGGTGCACGAGCGCGCGGCCGAGGCCGACGGCCCGGGCCAGCTCGACCCCCTCCTTCTGCCGGGCGATGAACGCCTCGGCGCCCTCGTCCACCGGCAGGCCGCCGACCGGCGAGACCCGCAGCTTCCCGCCCACCTTCGAGGCACCGTCGACGAGCACGACCCGCGTGCCCGGCGGGGCCGCGCGGGACACCGCCAGCGCCGCGGACAACCCGGCGATGCCGGCTCCGATCACCACGACGCGCGCCACCGCCCCATCTTGCTCGCTCGGTGCGAACGGATCGAGACCGGATCGCGATCTCTGTCCCGGAACCCGTGCCGGGCGGCGGCAGTCGGACCGCCACACGACAGCGGGAGGGCGAGATGGGCGGTCGGGCGAGGTGGCTGGGGGCGGCCGGGCTGGCGTTCGCGCTGGCCGGGGTGCTGACGGCGTGCACCGGATCAGGCCAGGGTTCGAGCACCAGTGCCGGTGGCGCCGTCGGTGCCCCGGCTCAGGACAAGGCAGCGCCGAACGCGGCTGCCGCGCCGAACGCCGGTCGGCAGGACTCGGCGGCCGACTCCGCCGCGTCGATCACGCTGCGCCCCGCCCTGATCCGGACGGCCGAGCTGGCCGTCGCCGTCCACGACGTACCGGCGGAGGCGGCCGCGGCCGGTGCCGCCGCCAGGGCCGCCGGCGGCGCGGTGGCCGGCGACGACCGGTCCGGCTCGGGCGCCGACGCGCACGCCACGCTCGTGCTCAAGGTGCCGCCGGAGAAGATGGACGCGATGCTGGACCAACTCGGCCGCCTCGGCCGCGAGCACTCCCGGTCCAGCAGCACCCAGGACGTCACCCAGGACGTCGCCGACGTCGACGCCAGGGTGGCCTCCATGCAGGCCTCGATCGCCCGGGTGCGGGCCATCCTGTCCCGGGCCGAGCGGATCGGCGACGTCGTCTCGGTCGAGGGCGAGCTGTCCCGGCGGACCACCGACCTCGAGTCGCTGCAGGCCCGGCAGCGCGCGCTGGCCGGGCAGGTGAACTACGCGACGATCACCCTGCAGCTCACGGCGGACCGCGCCGCCGCGCCGGCGCCGCCGCCGGACCAGGCCGGCTTCCTGGGCGGCCTCCGCGGCGGCTGGCACGCGTTCGCCGCGACGCTCGGCTGGGTGTTCGCCGCGCTCGGCGCGGTGCTGCCGTTCCTGCTGCTGGCCGTCCCGGTCGCGGTCGCCTGGGTGGTGCTGCGCCGCCGGCGGCTCACCGCCGCACCGAGTGCACCAGCTCCACGAGCCGAGTGAGCACGGTGGGGTCGGTCTCCGGCAGCACCCCGTGGCCGAGGTTGAACACGTGGCCCGGGGCGGCGCGACCCTCCGCGAGCACCCGGCGTGCCTCCGCCTCCACGACCGGCCAGTCGGCCAGCAGCAGCGCCGGGTCGAGGTTGCCCTGCACCGCGCGGGCCGGCCCGACCCGGCGGGACGCCTCGTCCAGCGGCACCCGCCAGTCCACCCCGACCACGTCGGCGCCGGCCTCCCCCATCAGCCCGAGCAGCTCGCCGGTGCCGACGCCGAAGTGCACCTTCGGCACGTCGAGGTCGGCCAGCGCGGCGAACACCGCGGCGCTGTGCGGCTGCACGAACCGCGCGTAGTCGCGCGCGGACAGCGCGCCGGCCCAGGAGTCGAACAGCTGGACCGCGGCCGCGCCGGCCTCCACCTGCACCCGCAGGAACGTGGCCGCGGTGGTCGCCAGCCGGCCAAGCAGTCGGGCCCACAGGTCGGGCGCGCCGTGCATGAACGCCTTGGTCCGCGCGTGCTCCCGGGACGGGCCGCCCTCGACCAGGTAGCTGGCCAGCGTGAACGGCGCCCCGGCGAACCCGACCAGCGGCGTGCCGGCGAGCTCCCGGACCAGCATCCGGACGGCCTCGTCGACGTAGCCGACCTGGCCAGGGTCGAGCTCGGCGAGCGCGGCCACGTCGGCCTCGGTCCGTACCGGCGAGGCGACGACCGGACCGATCCCGGCGGTGATGTCCAGGTCCACCCCGGCCGCCTTGAGCGGCACCATGATGTCCGAGAACAGGATCGCGGCGTCCACCCCGTGCCGCCGTACCGGCTGCAGCGTGATCTCGGTGACCAGGTCCGGTCGGGTGCAGGCGTCGAGCATGCCGATCCCGGCCCGTACGGCCCGGTATTCCGGCAGAGACCGGCCGGCCTGCCGCATGAACCACACCGGCGTGCGCTCGACCGGCTCCCGGCGCATCGCCCGGACCAGCAGGGACGTGGTCGCGGACGTCGTGCTGGCTGCCGGCGCGCTCATCACGGCTCATCCTGCCACGGCCCGGCGCCGCCCACCCGGCTCGGCCCCGAGCCGGACGTAACGGGACGGATGGGGCGGCGACCGGCCCGCCGCCGCGACACGCCGAGCCTCCTCCCCCGCGCCGCGGTCCCGCCGTGCCACCGTCGCCGTACGGACGCGACGACCGTTCCCCCGACGTGCCGAGGAGGTCCGATGCCCACGCTGTCGAGGCTCATGCCGACGAGGCACTGCCCGTGCTGCGGGGACGAGCGAGCCTTCGAGACACCGCCGTGCCCGGACGGCCACGGTCCGGAGTGCACGGAGCTGGCCTGCCGGGACTGCGGCACCGCGCTGCTCGTCGACCCGTACGCCCCCGCCGCCCTGCCGGCGCCCCGGCCCACCCGCCGCGCGCTCGGCGCGGCGGCCTGACCGGCCGGCGGTCCGGTGTCGGCGACCATGCCCGAGCGCAACGTGCCCCGGCCCCGGGGGCGGGCGCTGGCACCGGCGGAGTTCGCCGCGGCGGTGCGCAGCCTGGCGGTCGCGCGGGTGCGCGACGAGGTCAGGGTCGAGGAGGTCAGGCCGCCGCAGAAGCTGGCCCCCTGGACGCACGCGCTCGCGCTGACCGTGCTGGTCGACGACGAGGAGCTGGCCACCGGGCGGCTGGTGCTGCTGCACGACCCGGCCGGGTACGAGGCCTGGGAGGGCACGCTGCGGCTGGTCGGGTACGCGTCGGCCGAGCTCGATCCGGAGATGGCCGGCGACCCGCTGCTGCCGGAGGTCGGCTGGAGCTGGCTGATCGACGCGCTGGAGGCCGCCGGGGCCGAGCACCGGGCCGCGGGCGGCACGGTCACCCAGACCTCGTCCACCCGGTTCGGTGACCTGGCCGGGCCGCGCCGCACCAGCGACATCGAGCTGCGCGCGTCCTGGACGCCGGTCGGGCAGGACGTCTCGGCGCACCTGCTGGCGTTCGCGGACCTGCTCTGCACCGCGGCCGGGCTGCCGCCGGCGGGCGTGACGGTGCTCCCGAGCCGCTAGACCGGCTCTGCCCGGAGGGTGTTCGACTGCGGCACCGGGCCGCCGTTCGCGGGGTTGCCCGGGCCGAGCACCAGCGCCGAGCGCAGCGGCAGCCGCAGCGTCAGTTCCGTACCCTGCCCGGGCGCGGTGACGACGTCGAGCGAGCCGCCGGCCAGCCGGGCCCGCTCGCGCAGCAGGCCGAGGCCGACGTGCCGGCCGCCGCTGGACTGCACCTGGCTCGGCACGAAGCCGGGGCCGGCGTCCTTCACCCGGGCCACGATCTGGTCGCCCTCCACCGCCAGCGACGCCTCGGCCTCGTCGACGTCGGCGTGCTTGACGACGTTGAGCAGCGCCTCCTGGAAGAACCGGTAGACCGTCACCGCCGACACCAGCGGCAGCGGGTACGCCTCCTCGGGCCAGGTCAGCCGCACGGTCACCAGGTAGCGGGTGGCGAACTCGCGCCGCAGCGCGCCGACCGCGGACGCCAGGTCGCCGTCGCGCAGCTCGGCCGGGCGGGTGCGCGCCATCACCGCGCGGACCTGCTCCTCGGCGTCCTCGACCAGCTCCCGGACCCGCTCCTCCTTCGCCGGGTCGGGATGCTCCGGGTCGGAGTCGGCGAGCAGCGACCGGGCCGCCGCCAGCGACTGGGCGACCGTGTCGTGCAGCTCGGCGGACAGCTGGCCGCGGGTCGCCTCCTCGGCCGCGACCAGGCCGGAGAGCAGCTCGAAGACGCCGGCGCTGGTCTGCTCGGCGGTACGCCGGGACTGCTCGGCGACCTCGTCGGCGACCCTCGCCCGCAGGTGCAGCGCGTCGAGCACCCGGGCCAGCTCGGCGAACTCGGTGGTCGCGCCGACCAGGCGCGGGGTGCTGACCCCGGCCCGCAGGGACGGGTCGCGCAGCCGGCGGACCGCGTCCGCGTGCAGCTCGCGCATGCCGGCGGTGACCCGGCGGGTCCAGAACACGGCCAGCGCGACCAGCAGCAGGCCGACCAGCAGGCCGGCGCCGAGCGCGAGGAATTCGAGCCGGTCGAGCCCGCCGCGGGCCAGCACGGCACCGACGAGCACCACCATCGTGACGACCGTCGCCGCGCCGCCGATGGCGGCCCAGGCCGCGAGCGGCAGGTTACGGCCGCGACGGATCACGGACCGACGGCGTCCTCGAGCCGGCCGGTCGTGGTCCATTCCGCCTCGGTCCGGGCCGGCGCCGAGCCGGTGGAGGTGAGCGCCGGGCCGGCGACCGTGTCACTGGCCAGCGCGATCGCGCCGAGCAGCGAGGCCACCGCGCGCTCCACCGAGTAGAGCTCGGCGACGATCTCGTCCACCGCGTCCGGGCCGTCGTAGCGGGTCGCGAGCCGGGACAGCCGGTGCGCGGACTCCCGCAGCACGGCCAGCGCCGGCACGGTCTCCTGGGAGACCTCGCCGAGCACCCGGTTCGCCGCCCCGTACGCCTCGGCGCGGCCGAGGGCCTCGTCCCGGCGGGCGGCCAGCTCGGCCACCGACAGCCACGACTCGGCCTGGCGCGCCAGCACCTCGGCCAGCTGGGTGTCGGCCCGGTTGAACGTGGCGGCCTTCGCCGGCCGGTAGGCCACGAGCACGGCCTGCGGGCGCTCCGGGTCGCCGAGCACCGCCGAGCAGTAGGGCCGGTCGCCGTCCTGGCCGGTGAACACGCCGCGCGCGGCCAGCGCGCGCAGCACCCAGGGCGAGTCCATCACCTCGGCGTCGACGCGGACCCGGGAGATCACGCCGGTGTCGTCACCGACGTAGCGGAGCAGGCCGTCCGGGTGGTGGACGAGCATCTCCACCTCGGCGGCGCCGAACAGCTTGGCCGCGGCCTTGACCACGACCTCGGCCGACGCGTCCGCCGAGCCGCCCACCTGCTCCTGCCCGCGCGCCAGCTCCGCGTACAGCGTGGCCTCCGAGGCGCGCTGCGTCTGCTGCCGGTAACTCCACCAGAGCAGACCCAACGGGACGATCAACCCCAGCAGCCCCGCCGGCGCATTCACGGCGAGCCACGCCCCGAGCAGCCCCAGCGAAGCCACGGCGGCGAAATGGACCAGGCTCAGCGTGCTCAGAGTCAGCACTCGGCCGTATGGCTGATGGGTGGTCAGCGCGACCGGCACAGAGACGATGAGGTGGTTGAGCCCATAGAAGACGAGCAGGGCGGCACACACGGCGAGGAGACTGCCGCCGAGCGTCTGGGTGACCACGACCGCGGCGGCGACGCAGACGGCGTGCATGGCCAGGTTGAACCGCAACTTCACCCACTGGGTGCGCGCGCGCGCGAGCGCGATGGCCAGCACGTAGGCGACGCCGATCCAGGCGCCGGGGGCCAGCACCAGGGCCACCGCGACGACGGCTTCATTGAGGGCGAAGACGAACGCCTGCCGACCGACGACCATGCTGACCGAGAAGCGCTCCGCCGTGGCGACCGCCACGACCATGAGGGGAAGAGCCCACCAAGCCGGGGAACCCCAGCCCGCGATCACACCAAGCACGACTGCCGCGAGGGCGCTTGCCGCCGCGGTCAGATCGATGAGGTGTGTAGCACGACTCGCGCGTTCAGCGGAGCCGTGCTGTTGCCGTGTCACCCCCAGGACACGCTGTCGCTCGTAAACCGACCTGGCAGGTCCACGGCGCCCGCGGCGTCCGCTACGCCGACCGCGATTCCGGTCGCGATCGCGATGAGGATCACCGCTCGTACGAGACGCTTGCGCATCGCTCTCTCCCATTCCCGGGCCACCCCCCGCGGATCCAGGCGGATCAGGCGGCACAGTATCGGGTGTTGCCAAATTTCGCGCCGGCAACACCTGATCTTGCGCAGCTTCCCACCAGAATACCCCGAAGGGAGTAGCGTGCGCAGTACCGTGCACGGCAGGCTGTGCCGGTGATGTCGGCCGACCAGCGGCATGCAGGTGTCGACGCGTGGCCCCCGCCGCGCTCGGCAGACGGGCCACGGGAGGGCACGGCGTGACCATGGAGGGCACGAGAGGGGCGGACGTGACCGCTTTGCAGGCCACGGCAGGGACGATGGAGGGAGCCGGGCCGGCGACGGCGCAGCGCTTCACCGCGCTGGTTGTCGACGACCACCCGCTGCTGCGCGAGTCCATCGTCACCAAGCTGCGTTCGATGGGTGCCGCAGAGGTCTACGAGGCGGCCAGCGTGGCCGAGGCTCGGGCCCGGGCGCACGCCTCCGGCCCCTGTGACCTGTGCATTCTCGACCTGGGGCTGCCCGACGGCAACGGGCTCGACCTGCTCGGCGAGCTGCGCAACTCGGGCTGGCCGCGGCTGGTGGTGCTGTCCGCCGCCGACGATCCCTACTCGGTGCGCGCCGCTTTCGTCGCCGGCGCCCAGGGCTACCTGCTCAAGTCTGCGTCCCCGTCCGTCGTCTCCGACGGCGTGCGCAGGGTGCTCGACGGCGGGGTCTACGCGGACCCGTCGGTCGCCTCGCTGCTGGCGGCCGGGCTGCGCGGCGGCCCGAGCGAGAGCGGGGTCGCCGACCTGTCGGCACGCGAGATCGAGGTGCTACGGCTGGTGGCGGACGGCAAGTCCAACAAGCAGATCGGTGAGACGCTGAGCCTGTCGGCCCTCACCGTGAAGAGCCACCTGGCCCGCATCGCTCGCAAGCTCGGCACCGGCGATCGCGCCGAGATGGTCGCTCTCGTCATGCGCGCAGGCATCATCCGCTGACCGACGACCCGCACGCCGCCGCCACCGTGACCGAGCCGCCGGCACACGGGGCCGAGTCGGCGACCGCGGACCAGAGCACGTCGCCTAACGGCGCAACCCCGGCGCTCTCCT
>DATBFW010000233.1:0-10730 GCA_036558285.1 Mycobacteriales bacterium
GATCGCGCCGACGTTGAGGTCGCGGTTGGCCCAGCCGTCGAGCCGGTGGCCGATGCCCGGCGCGAACGAGTTGTCCACTGTGGAGTGACAGAGGGCGCACTCGATGCCGACCGAGTTGAGCCGGCCGTTCCGGTCGAAGAAGCCCTTGACGCCGACCACCGAGTTGAGCTTGAGCAGGGTCAGCGTGACGGCCGGGTCGTCAAGGTTGACCTGGCCGTTGGCGATCGCCGAGCGGACCGAGCCCGGCAGCGCGTCGACGTCGACCTTGAGGCCGACCGACAGCGCGGTCTTCGGGCTCACCCCGGGACCGACGCCGCCGTTCGCCGCGCCGGCGATGGCCCGGTCGAGGTGCAGCGTGCCACCCCAGAACGCCTGGTCGCCGAACGTGTCGAAGCGGAAGGTCTGCTTGCCCTCGGCGGCGAGCGCGCTGATCGACGAGCCCGACCCGTTGCCCTGGTTGTCACCGCTGACGGTCGATCGGGCGGCAACCGCGGACGGGAGCCCGGAGGTCGCCGCCACCAGCAACGATGCCGCCAATGCTCCGGCCGCGGCTACCGCGACCGCGATGCCGACCCTTTTCTTGCGGCCCATGCCCTGTCACCTCGATCGCTCTAACGCTAATCAAACTGGTCGTTAGAGAGCGTGTCCGCTCCCCGCGGCAATGTCAATGGCTCCGGGTCAGTCTTCGAGCAGGTGTCCGAAGACGAGGTAGCCGGCGGCCAGGAACGCCAGGTCGAAGGCGGCGAGCAGGCCCAGCCAGCCGCCGACGCCGGCCAGCTGACCCTGGGTCAGCGAGACCGTCGCCCGGGTCGCCGCGATCACCACCGGGGTCACCAGCGGCAGCACGATCACCGGTAGGGCCGCCTGTCTGGTCCGGCCCTGGACGGCGAGCAGCCCGAGCAGCCCGCCCATCGCGCCGAGCCCGGCCGTGCCGAGGGCCGCGGTGACCGCGAGCAGCAGCGGCGCCGGACCGAGCGGCAGCCCGAACAACACGACCACGATCCCCGTGGTGATCGCGAACAGCGCGAGGAGCTGCAGGAACGCGGCGGCCGCCTTGCCGAGGTAGATCGCGCCCTTGTCGGCCGGCCCGAGCAGCAGGCCCTCCAGCGCGCCGTTGGCCGACTCGGCCAGGTAGGACCGGTGGCACAGCTCGACCGAGGCGAACAGCGCCGCCAGCCAGAGCAGCCCCGGCGCGGTCTGCTGCAGCAGCAGCCGGTCGGGGCCGAGGGCGAAGCCCAGCGCGAGCAGCACCGTCGCGGCGAACGGCAGCACCGCGCTGACCGCCGCCCGACTGCGCGCTTCGATCCGCAGGTCCTTCGCCGCGACCGTACGCGCCACCCGGACGATCATGGGACCTCCCCACTGAGCCGGCCGCCGTCCATGACCACCGTCCGGTGCACCAGCTGCTCCGGCGGCGCCTCGTGGCTGGCGACCAGCACGGTCCGGCCGGCCCGCCCGGACTCGGCGAGCAGGTCGTCGACGACCACCCGGGCGTCCGGGTCGAGTCCCGCGTACGGCTCGTCGAGCAGCAGCAGCAGCGGGCGCCGGACCAGGCAGCGGGCCAGCACCAGCCGCTGCCGCATGCCCTGGGAGAAGTTGCCGGCCCGGACCGTGGCCACCTCGGCCAGGCCGACCCGCTCCAGCGCGGCCGGCACGGCGCCCAGATCGAGGTCGAGCAGGTCGCAGACGAAGCGCAGGTTCTCGGTGGCGGTCAGCTCGTCGTAGAGGCGGGTGTTGTGCCCGACCAGCTCGGTCGCGGCCCGGATCCGTGCCCGGCCGCGGGTCAGGTCGTGCCCGAGCACGGTCCCGCCGCCGTACGTCGGCGAGATCGCGGTTGCGATCACCCGCAGCAGCGTCGACTTGCCCGAGCCGTTGGACCCGCGCAGCCAGACCGACTCGCCGGTGCCGACCTCCAGGCTCACCTGGGTGATCGCGGCCAGGCCGTCGAACAGCCTGGTCACCCGGGAGAGGTGGACGGCGGAGCCGGCCGGGCTGCGCGCGGTGGCGGTGGCGGCCGGCTCGGGAACGGTCATCCCGGCCCGCTCGGCAGCGCGGCGAGGAACTCGTTGCGGGTCGCCGGGTTCGAACGCAACATGCCGGTCAGCGCCGAGGTCCGGGTCACCGCGCCGGCGGCCCGCACACCGCGCAGCGACATGCAGCTGTGCTCGGCCTCGATCACCACGCCAACGCCCTTGGGCCCGAGCTGATCGTCGAGCCACGTGGCGACCTGCTGGGTGAGTCGCTCCTGCACCTGCGGCCGGCGCGCGAACAGCTCCACCACCCTGGCGAACTTCGAGAGCCCCAGGATCCGCTCGCCCGGCAGGTAGCCGATATGGGCCACGCCGGTGAACGGCAGCAGGTGGTGCTCGCACAGCGACTGCAGCGGGATGTCCTTGACCACGACGAGCTCGTCGTACTTCTCGTCGTTGGGGAAGGTGGTCAGCTCGAAGCTGCGCGGGCTGAGCATCTCGGCGTACGCGCGGGCCATCCGGGCCGGACTCTCCCGCAGGCCCGGTCCGTCGGTGGAGACCCCGAGCGCCTCGAGGAACTGCTTGGCGGCCACGGTGGCCGCGTCGATCCCGCTCTCCGGGTCGGGGGCCTCCAGGTCGATCGCCGTCACCGGACACCCACCGTGCTGCGGCTCTCCCGGGTGGTCACGGCCCCGGCCTGGGCCAGCCGCCCGAGCGCCAGCGCCGCGACCATCAGCCCGAAGTCGCGCAGGGCCACGTCGTAGAAGCCCGGGATGGACAGCAGGTTGACGATGATGCCCAGCAGCCAGAGCGCCACGACGTACGCGCCGATGCGGGGCGCGATCGCGACCAGGATCCCGGCGGCGACCTCGATCACGCCGACGATCTCCATCGCGGTGGTGGCGCTGCCCGGCACGATGTCGTTGATCCACGGAGCCAGGTATTGGTTCCAATCGGTGAGGATGTCGAAGAACTTGTCGAGCCCGAAGAGGATCGGCGCGACCGTGAAGACCGTTCGGAGCAGCGCGAACGCCTGGAAGGTCGGGTCCCTCAGCTCGCTGGTGTGATCGGTGCTCATGGCTGGCTCCCGGATCTAAGAGAAGATAGCCTGTACGTTAGAGAGGAACTAGTTCTACCGTCAAGGCGTCTTTCCCTTAGAGGAGGTGGGCCGGTGCGGTGGGCGGAACGGGACGCGGCCGGGATCGGGGCACTTGCCGACCCGGTACGCAGGCGGCTGTATCTCTACGTGTGCTCGCGGCCGGAGCCGGTCGGGCGGGACGAGGCGGCCGCCGCGGTCGGCATCGCCCGGCACCAGGCGAAGTTCCACCTGGACCGGCTGGAGGCGGACGGGCTGCTGGACAGCGAGTTCGCCCGGCTGAGCGGGCGCAGCGGGCCGGGCGCCGGGCGCACGTCCAAGCTCTACCGGCGGTCCGAGCGGGAGATCGCGGTCTCACTGCCGGACCGTGACTACGAGCTGGCCGGGCGGCTGCTGGCCGATGGGGTCGCCGAGTCGGTGGCCTCCGGCGAGCCGGTGCTCGACGTGCTGCACCGGCGGGCCGCCGCGCACGGGCGGGCGCTCGGGCACAGCGCACTGGCCGGGGCGGCCACGCCGGAGTCGGCGGCGTCGGCCCTGCGGCTGGCGGCGCGGGTGCTGGCCGGGCACGGCTACGAGCCGCGGCCGCAGGGGGACCGGGTGGTGCTGTCCAACTGCCCGTTCCACTCGCTGGCGAAAGCGCAGACCGAGCTGGTCTGCCACATGAACGAGGCGCTGGTCGCCGGCGTCGCGGCTACGCTTGGTCCGCACTGCCCGCACGTCGCCCTCGACCCCGAGCCGGGCCGCTGCTGCGTCGTGCTGGAGGAGGGCGCGTCGTGACCGAGGACCCGGTGGCCGTGCTCTCCCGGTGGGAGGCGGCCGGCGCCGTCTGGCGGGTCGTCGCCCGCGACGGGGACGCCGTCACGATCTCGCTGTGCCAGTGCGACGGCGGCGAGGAGGTCGGCCGGCTCACCTCCACCGACCCGCGCCTGGACGGCTACCTCGCCGGCCGCACCCGCAGCGACGACTGACCCGGCCGGGCCACCGGCCTAGCGGGCGGTCGCGAGCTCGATGGCGATCTGGTCCGGGGTCTCGCGGTTCGTAGCGGCGGACCACCGTGCCGTCGGCGTCGACGAGGAACTTGGTGAAGTTCCACTTCACCTCGTCGGTGCCGATCGCCTCGGGCCGGCTCGCCTTGAGGTGCTCGTTTCACACGCCGGCCCCGGTCATGTGCCAGGTTCGCGGGGTACGGACAGTCCGGTACTACAACCGAGGAGGGCGAGCGTGGGACGCATCCTGGTGATGGAGAACCTCAGCCTGGACGGCGTGATGCAGGCGCCGGGCCGGCCCGACGAGGACACCCGGGACGGGTTCGACCAGGGCGGCTGGTTCCAGCAGTACAACGACGAGGTGCTGGGCCGGTTCCTCGGCCAGAACATGGGTTCCGCGGGCGGCGCGCTGCTGTTCGGCCGCCGTACGTACGAGGACTTCCACGGGTTCTGGCCGAAGCAGGCCGACGGCAACCCGTTCAGCGCCGCGCTCGACGCGGCCACCAAGTACGTCGCCTCGACCACGCTGACCGAGCCGCTGCCGTGGCAGAACTCGGTGCTGCTGCGCGGTGACGTGGCCGCCGCGGTCGCCGACCTCAAGCGGGACACCGACCTCACCGTGCTCGGCAGCGGCGAGCTGGCCCGCACACTGGCCGCCGCCGGCCTGGTCGACGAGTACCTGCTGCTCGTCGTGCCGCGGGTGCTCGGCCAGGGGCGGCGGCTGTTCGACGGCGGCGCCCGGGCGGCGCTGCAGCTGACCGAGTGCGTGCCGACCACGACCGGGGTGCTCATCACCCGCTACCGCGTGGCGACGTGAGGCCGCTCGTCGCTGGTTAGGATCGAAGCGGAGGATCCTCCGTTCCGTTCCGGAGAGGCGAGGTTGGCATGGAGCTCGGCGTGCACGTTTCGAACTTCACCTGGCCGGGCGGCCCCGGCACGCTGGCCCGGGACCTGACCCGGGTCGCGACCGCCGCCGAGGACGCCGGCTTCGCGAAGCTGAGCGTCATGGACCACGTCTGGCAGATCGGCCACATCGGGCCGCCCGAGCACGAGATGCTCGAGGCGTACACGACGCTGGGCTACCTGGCCGCCCGCACGTCCCGGATCCAGCTGCTGGCCTGGGTGACCGGGGTCGTCTACCGGGAGCCCGGGCTGCTCGCGAAGATGGTCACCACGCTCGACGTGCTGTCCGAGGGCCGGGCCTGGCTCGGCATCGGCGCGGCCTGGAACGAGGAGGAGTCGCGCGGGCTCGGCCTGAGGTTCCCGCCGGTGGCCGAGCGGTTCGAGCGGCTGGAGGAGGCACTGCAGATCTGCCTGCAGATGTGGAGCGACAGCGACAAGCCGTACGAGGGCAGGCACTACCGGCTCGAGCGCACGCTCAACTCGCCGCCGGCGCCGACCCGGCCGCGGCCGCCGATCCTCGTCGGCGGCGGCGGGGAGCGGAAGACGCTCCGGCTGGTCGCGCACTATGCGGACGCCTGCAACCTGTTCGCCGGCGTGGACCTGGAGCGCAAGCTCGACGTGCTGCGCGGGCACTGCGAGGCGGTCGGCCGGGACTACGACGAGATCCAGAAGACCGTGATGGCGCCGCTCGACCCCGGCCCGAACGGGGAGAAGGTCGACGACCTGCTGGCCGAGCTGCGCCGGCTGGCCGACCTCGGCTTCACGCACGTGCAGGGGTCGGTCCCGGACGTCGCCACGATCACGCCGCTGGAGATTCTCGCCGACCGGGTGATCCCGGAAGCCGCGACCTTCTGAGGGGTTCGGCCGCCCCCCGTCAGGCAGGGGTGGCGAGAGAGCGGAGGAGGGCGAGGACGGTGGGCGGGTCGGCCAAGTGGCCCGCACCGGCCTCGACCGCCACGCTCGCGCCCGGCACGTGCTCGGCCAGCCAGCGACCGTGCCCGGCCGGCACCAGCACGTCCGCCAGCCCGTACCGGACCTCCACCGGCACGCGGATGTCGGCCAGCTCGAACCCCCACGGCCGGATGAACGCGAGGTCGTCGTCGACCCAACCCCAGACCCCGGTGGCGACCGACTCCGGCACCGCCTCCCGGTTGACCTTCTGCACCTGCGGGTCGGCCAGCACCGCCTTGTCGGCCTCGGCCAGCTCCCAGTCGTCGCCGAGGATCCTGGTCGGGTCCTGCGCGACCCGGGTGACCATGTCCGCCGCCTCCCGGGTCAGCTCCCGGTGCAGCGTGTCCTCGCCGGCCAGGGTCCAGCCGAACTCCTTGACGTTCTCCGGATCCATCCCGGCGTAGAAGTCCAGGCCCGGCGCCTCGTACGGGGCGACGCCGACCACGCAGCGGGCCCGGGTCACCCGGTCCGGCAGGCCGGCGGCGACGGCGAGCGTGTGCGGTCCGCCGCCGGAGGCGCCGGTGATCGCGAACCGGTCCACCCCGACCGCGTCGACGATCGCGGCCACGTCCGGCACGCAGCTGGCCACCTGCCGGCCGGGGTCCCGGTCGGACCGGCCGTAGCCGGGCCGGTCGTAGGTGATGACCCGCAGCCCGGCCGCGGCCAGCGCGGACTCGTCCGGGTAGCGGTTGAGCCGGCATCCCGGCGTCCCGTGCAGCACCACCACCGGGAAGCCGGCCGGGTCGCCCCAGACTTCGTACGCCAGCTGCCGCCCGTCCGCCTGCTCGATCGTCTCCACGGCCCGCCCGTCCCAGCTCGATGAGGCGGCCAGCCTAGTGGTGCGGCGCCCCCACCGGCCCGGCCGTCGCCCGCGCCGGCGGACCGGCGGATCTCATCCACTCCGGGTGGTGGACCGGACCGCCTCGACAAGGTTGTGTAGTGGCGGCGCCCGAGCGGGTCCGGGCCCACGCACCGGCGGGCGCCCGGAGGTGGGATGTGCACAGCGAGCCGGGTGACGCCCAGCCGGCGGCCGCACCGCCGCGGCAGCGGTCCCGAGCGGGGTGGTGGGCCGCGGGGGTGCTCGCGGTGGTCGCGGTCGGCCTGCTGGGCGCGCTGATCGCCACGATCGCGCACCCGAGCGGGGCGCAGGACGTCTGCCCGGCCCGCGACGTCGCCACCCGGGCGCTTCCCTCGGTCGTGACGATCCAGGCGCAGGGCGGCACCGGGGCGGGGACCGGGTCGGGCGAGGTCATCCGCGGCGACGGCTACGTCCTCACCAACGACCACGTCATCGCCCCGGCCGGGAGCGCGGGCCAGGTCAGGGTCGTCCTCGACGACGGGACCGCGCTGCCGGCCCGGATCCAGGGCCGGGACCCGGCGACCGACCTTGCCGTGCTCAAGGTCGACTCCGACCGGCCCCTGACCGTGATCCGGACGGGCTCGTCGGCCGACCTCGTCGTCGGACAGCCGGTGGTTGCCCTCGGCGCGCCGCTCGGGCTGTCCAGCACGGTCACCACCGGCGTGGTCAGCGCGCTGGGCCGGACCGTACGGGTGCCGTCGGAGGTCGTCGGCACCGCCTTGCTCGCGTCCGCGGTGCAGACCGACGCCGCGATCAACCCGGGCAACAGCGGCGGCGCGCTGGTCGACTGCGACGCGCGCCTGGTCGGCGTGCCGACCGCCGGCGCGACCGTGCCCGAGGGCGGCGGCGGGAGCATCGGCATCGGGTTCGCCATCCCGGTCGACTCGGCCCTGCGCATCGCCGACCAGCTGATCAAGACCGGCTCCGTCCAGCACGCGTACGTCGGTCTCCAGGTGGCGCCGATCCCGGGCCGGTCGAGCGAGCGGGAAGGGCTGTTCGTGACCACCGTGACCCCCGGCAGTCCCGCCGCGGCGGCCGGCCTGCGGGCCGGCGACGTGATCACCGCCCTGGACGGTCAGCCGGCCGGTGACCCCGAGCAGCTCGAGGTGATCTCGGTGACCCACAGCCCGGGAGACAGCGTGGCGGTGACCTACCGGCGGGACGGGGCGAGCGCCGAGGCGACCATCACGCTCGGCACCACGCCGGCCGGCAGCAACTGACCGGTGGAGGCGATGAGCGGGTCCGGCCCGTACCGGATCGTCGACCATTCGAAGCTGTTCGTACCGGTCTTCTGGAGGTTCCGGTGACCCTGTCGATCACGAACTCGCTGACCGAGGCCGAGCTCGCGCTCGTCCGCGAGACCGAGCGGGACCGGCTCGCCGGCCTGGACGAGGACGCGCTCGCCGATCTGCACGACCGGATCCGCCGCGCGCGGACGAAGTACGTGAACATCTACCGCCGCCGCGGCGCCGCCAAGGTCGAGGCCAAAGGCGGCCGGGGCATGGCGAAGGAGCGCAACGCCCGCAACGCCGCCAAGGCCGAGGTCTTCGAGGACGCGCTCGCCCGGGTCAGCCGGGCGCTGGCGGCGGCCGCCCGGGCCAGCGCGGCCGCCCTGCGCACCGAGCGGATCGCCGCGGCGCGGGCCGAGCGGTCGGCCGGGCCGCGTCGCGCTCCGGCGCCGGGGCCGGACGGGACGCCGGAGAGCAGGCCGCGGGACGTGCCCAGGGACGCGCCGGCGCGCCGGAAGCGGGACGCGTCGACGCTGGCCACCGGGGCCCGCCGGCAGGCCCGTCGGGACAGCAAGCGGCCGACCGTCAGCTGACGCCGTTGAGCTGGTCGACGGCGCGGAACAGGCCGCCCTCGTCGAAGTAGTTGACCGCGACGAAGTTCGGCAGCATCCCGCGCTCGTGCCGGCAGCGGGCCAGGTACGCCGCGAGAACCGGCAGCGCGTTGATCTTCCGTGCGTCGGTGACCAGCGACTGGAAGTTGGCCAGCCAGTAGTTGACGAGCAGCAGCGGGCTCCCGGCCGTGCCGCGCAGCCGGTCGCAGCGCAGGTCGGCCGCGGTCGGGTTGGTGAACGGGGTGTCCTGCACGTAGGTGAACGCCGGCAGCAGCCACGGGTACGCCGTGCCGCCGCCGTGCCGCTCCATCATCACCACCACCCGGCGACCCGAGTCGACCATCTGCCCGAGCGTCGGCCAGGGCCGGCCCGGCTGCTGGGTGTGTACCAGCGGCGTGAGGCCGGCCCGGTCGAACACCGCCGCGGTGTCGGCCGGCGCCACGTTGTCCTCGATGACGAACGTGACCACCTCACGCGGGTGGGCGTCCAGCCAGGCCCGTACGGCGACGAGCTCGGGCTGGAGCTCGGTGGCGCCGATCTCGCACAGCCCGTGGCAGAGGTAGGGCCTCGGCGGCCCGGTCGGCCGCAGGGTCACCGCGTCCCGGATCCGCAGCGCGCTCTGCACGGTGGCCGGGCCGAACTCGCGCATCGCCTGCGCGAGGGCCGCGTCCCGGCTGTCGACCGCCGTCGCGACCGCGCCGGGCCGGTCGGTGCGCTGGCCGTACCAGGTGTCGACGAGCAGCACCCTGATGCCCGCGTCGAGCTGGCCGACGAGCCCGGTCGGCTGCTCGGGGATGAACCAGCCCGGCGCGTCGGCGGCGGCCATCGCGTTGTGCGTGGCCGGGAACGCGACGTCGGTGTAGCTGCGGGCGCACAGCTCGACGTGCCCGTTGCAGGTGGTGCCGGCGTCCGCGGCCGACACCGGCAGCTGCCGGTCGGTGGGGATCGCGCCGAGCCCGACGATGGCGAGCAGCCCGAGCAGCCCGACCAGCGCGGTCGCCACCGCCGGGCGCCACCGCGGCCCGAGCAGCCGGAGACGCGGCCTGGCCGGCTCGGCGGCGACCGGGCCGAGGGCGGCGGTCAGCTCGCCCGTCCCGCCGACCACGAGCAGGACCCCGGCGACGACCGCGGCGATCCCGGCCACCAGCGCCGGCCGGAGCAGCAGCCCGAGCCCCACCAGCAGCGCCGCGCCACCCCTGGCCACGTGCACCCACGGCCGCGGCGCGGGCGGGTTCAGCCAGGCCAGGACCCGACGGGCGGTGTCCCGGTCCAGCCGCGGCAGCCGGCCGGACGCGCCGCCGGCCAGCAGCAGCCCGGCCGCGGCCGGGATCGCGGCGACCCACCACAGCGTGTCGCCGAAGGCCCGCAGCGCGGCCGCGACCACGGCGCCGCGCAGGCTGTCCGGGTCCGTCGCCGCCGCCACCACCCGGACCGCGACGGCCAGCACGCCGACCCCGAGGCCGGCGGCCAGCACGCCGCGCCCGACGGCCACCGTTGCCTGCCGTCGGTCCGCGGCGGACCAGAGCGCGGCTGCGAACGACAGCAGCGCCAGCAGCGGGAGCAGCCAGGACAGCAGGCCGACGGTCCGGACCAGCCGCAGCGTCTGCGCCGCCGGCGTACGCGCCCCGAGCTGGGCCAGGGTCAGGTCGAGATCGGGCGGGATCTTCGCCGCCTCGTCCGGTGCCAGCGCCCGCAGCACCCCGGACAGCACCACGCCGAGGTCGGCCAGCCGCAGCACGATCTGCGTCGGGTCGTCGTTCGTCACCGCCTGGTGCGCCTGCCGGGCCGCCAGCCGGACCACCGGCCCGAACGCCGGGCTGCCGACCAGGGAGGTCGCCGCCGCCTCCAGCAGCGGCCGCACCGCGATGAGGTCCGGGTCGGCGGCCAGCAGCTGGCGGCTGATCGCCTCCCCGGCGCGGGCGGCGACCTGCTGATCCATCCGTACGGCGTCCACGTGCGCGGCGAACCGCGCGCCGTCGAGCATTTCCCGGTTGGCCGCCCCGGCCAGCAGACCGAGCCAGAGCAGCACCGCGCCGACCGCGGCCAGGGTCCTTATCGGCCCGGTCCCGTTGACCCGTACCCGCATCCTGTCGACCCCCACGCGCCGTCCTCGGCCAGCATCCCG
>DATBFW010000234.1:0-3766 GCA_036558285.1 Mycobacteriales bacterium
ACGGCTCGCAGTTCTTCATCACGGTCGGCCCGACCCCGCACCTCAACCGGCGGCACACGATCTTCGGCGAGGTCGCCGACGCGGACAGCCGCGCGGTCGTCGACCAGATCGCGAAGGCTCCGACCGACTCCCAGGACCGGCCGCGCGAGGACGTGACGATCACGTCCATCGACATCGAGCGCGGCGACTGACCTCGGCCCGGTCGGTCCGGCCGTGAGCACGGAGCAGGCGCGGGCGGTCGTCGCCCCGCGCTGCTACCGGCACCCCGACCGGGAGACGTGGGTCTCCTGCACCCGGTGCGAGCGGCCGATCTGCCCGGAGTGCCTGCGGCCGGCCGCGGTCGGCTTCCAGTGCCCGGACTGCGTGCGGCAGGGCAACGCGACCGTCCGCCGACCCACCGCGCCGTACGGGGGGCGGGTCGTGGCCAGGCCAGGCGTCGTCTCGCTCGTGCTGGGACTGCTCAACGTCGTCGCGTTCGTGGTCACCGTGGCGACCGCGCCCGGCGGGCTCACCGGCAACACCAACTCGAGGCTGTTCGACGAGCTGGAGCTGGTGCCCGTGCGGGTCGCCGTCGACGGTGAGTACTGGCGGCTGATCGGGTCCTCGTTCCTGCACATCGGCCTGCTGCACCTGGCCGGCAACATGCTCGCGCTGGCGATCGTCGGACCGGCGCTGGAGCGGGTCTTCGGCTGGTGGCGCTTCCTGGCCATCTACCTGGTCTCCGCGCTCGGCGGCTCGGTGGCGGTCTACCTGTTCGGTTCGCCGTTCGGGGCGGTGGCCGGGGCGTCCGGCGCGATCTACGGGCTGTTCGCCGCGACGCTCATCGTGGTGCGCAAGCTCGGGCTGGACGCCAGGTTCGTGGTGCTCGCCGTCGTACTGAACTTCGCGGTGAGCTTCGCGCCGGGCATCTCACTGCTCGGCCACCTCGGCGGGTTCATCGCCGGCGGGCTGCTGGCGCTGGCGATGGTGTACGCGCCGAAGGCGTCCCGGACGTCACTGCAGATCCTGGCGATCGGCGTGATCGTCGCGCTCATGGTGTCAGCGGTGCTGATCCGTACCGACATGCTGCTGCCGTTGGCCCGCTGACGGCCCTCAGGCCGCCGTATAGCGGATCCGCGCCAGGGTGTCGGCGACGTCGCGCGGATCGGCGCCGAGCGTCCGTTTCCCCAGCACGACCAACAGCTCGCCGGCCTCGAGCTCCAGCGTGCGGGAGGTCAACCCGTACCGGGTGTGCTCGTCGACGTCGACCCGACCGATCGCCGACCACGGCAGGTGGTGCCGGCTGGCCAGGGTGCGGACCCGGATGCCGGTGCGATCGGCGGCCAGCCGCGGCCGCAGCAGCACGTCCGCCGCGCCCACGGTGAGCAGCCCGAGCGCGGCGATGCCGAGCAGCAGCCGGCCGGCCGGGTCGGCGAGCAGCGCGAGCAGCAGGACGACCAGCCCGGCGAGGAGCACCACCGCGGTCTCGACCGGTCGCGGGGACCACTGCGCGAGGTCGGGTTCCATCGTCCACAGACTATCGGCGCCGGCTTGTGAGTTGTCCCCATCCACTTGTGGACACAGCTTGTGGACAACCGCGGACAGGGTGTCTACGAGACCTGTCGACACGGCGCCGTAGAGGGCCCGAATACCGCCTCTGACCTGCGCATACGTAATGTCGACAAGACGTTGGAACGGTTACCCCGCTCGTTGTCCCCGACGACGTCCACACCTGTGGACAAGTCTGGGGACGAACGACATCCGTGTGATTCGGTTCGGGGCAGGGTACGCCGTCGAGCCGGTCACGGTGGGACGCTGCCGCGGCGGCGTGTCAGCGCCAGCGGACGGCCATGAACAGGCCGGTCACCATCAGCCCGAAGCCGATGGCGAAGTTCCACGAGTTGAGGTCCTTCATGACCGGGATCTTCTCGCCGGCCAGGTAGAACACGGCGATGTAGGCGAGCCCGACCACGAGCAGGACGAGCATCGTGATCGGATACCACGTCGGGCTCGGGCCCCGGCGGCGGCTCGTCCGGGCCGGCGAGGGCAGCACGTCAGCCGGTGGTGTGTACACAGCGCGCTTGCGAACCTTGGACTTGGGCACCTTCGACTCCTCCTGATGCTGCCTGCCCGTTAGCCTAGTCGCCGATGAGCGCCGGGCGAGGGTCGGGAGGCAGCTCGCGGCGACCTGTTTGGCGGGTTCTGGTCCCGGTTATCGCGCTTGCGGCGGGCGTGCTCTTCGCCACCAGCGCCGAGACCGCCCAGGGGACCGACCTGCGCGCGGGTCGCCGGATCGAGCTGACCCAGCTCATCGCGGCGCAGGAACGAGCGGTCGGCGAGTCGACGAAGCGCGCGGTCACCCTGCAGTCCGAGGTCGACGCGCTGGAGAAGGACGCCTCGACCAGGGACGGCCGGGTCGGTGCCGTACGGGCGGACAGCCAGCGGTTGGAGGGCCAGGTCGGGCTGCGGCCGCTGCGCGGGGGTGGGCTGACCGTCGAGCTCAACGACGCGCCGCGACGGCCGGACGGGTCGCTGCCGCCGAACGCGCGGCCGGACGACGTGATCGTGCACCAGCAGGACGTGCAGGCGGTCGTCAACGCGCTGTGGGCCGGCGGCGCCGACGGGCTCGCGGTGATGGGCCAGCGGCTGATCGCCACCGGAGCGGTCCGCTGCGTCGGCAACACGCTGCTTCTCTACGGCCGGACGTACTCGCCGCCGTTCCGAGTGACTGCGGTGGGTGACCCGACCAGGTTACGAGCGAGCCTGTCAACCGAACCCGGGGTCCGCCTCTACCGGCAGGCGGTGGACTATTTCGGCTTGGGCTACGAGGTGAAGGACGAGCGCGAAGTGACCCTTCCCGGGTACGACGGGCCGGTCCGACTCGGCTACGCGGAGGCGGTGCCGCAGTGACGGTGTGGATGCCGCCCGAGTGGGTCGGCGGATCTGGTTCCCCTGCCTCGCCTCCGGTGCCGGCGCCGGGCGACGCCCCGGTGCCGGCGCCGCGCTCGTCGGCGCCGGATCCGGAGCCGCCGGCCCGGGGTGCGCGCCAGCCGTACTCGTGGTTCTCGCCGCCGCGGGCGTCCGGCTCGTCTGACCCGGCGGGGTCGGTGTTCTCGGACAAGGTGAGTACGTCGCCGGCGCGGGCAGTGCGGGAGCCCGCCGCCGCGCCGGACCGGGGCCGCGCCGACCCCGTCCGGTCGGGCGGGGATGCCGCCGGACCGCTGACGGCCGGGTCGGCACCGCCGTTGCCGCGTCGGGTGCCGCAGGTGCCGCCGCCGCCGTTCGGGGTGGCGGTGAGCCCGGGCGGGGAGTCGCTGTTCCAGCCGCCGAAGCGGCGGGCTCGACTGACCGAGCCGCCCCCCGAGTCGACGGACATCCCGCGCCGGCCTGCGGCCGGTGGGCTGATCGCCGGCTGGAACCGGCCGGCGCCGGCCGACGAGCCGCCACCTCTTCCGCACCCCGCTGGGGACGAACCGCCCTTCGTCGGTGGCGACCCCACGCGGGCCGGCGGGCAGCCGTCGCCGGCGGGCGGGCAGCCGCTGGCGGGCGGGCAGCCGCTGGCGGGCGGGCAGCCGCTGGCGGGCGGGCAGCCGTCGCCGGCGGGCGGGCAGCCGTCTCTCGGCGGCCGGGTGACGGAGCCGCCGCGCGCCGGTGGGGCGTTCGCGGCCTGGACACGGCAGCCGCCGGACTCCACCACCCGGGGCGCCTCGTCGCTCCCCACGCGAGGTACTCCGTCGGACTCCCGGCCTGCTCCAGGTCCGTTGTCGGCTTCCGGGCCGGGGTCGCG
>DATBFW010000235.1:0-7059 GCA_036558285.1 Mycobacteriales bacterium
GGCGTGGTCGCCGGGATCACCCCGTTCAACTTCCCGGCCATGGTGCCGCTGTGGATGTGCGCCAACGCCATCGCCTGCGGCAACGCGTTCGTGCTCAAGCCGTCGGAGAAGGACCCGTCGCCATCGCTGCGACTGGCCGAGCTATGGCAGGAAGCCGGGCTGCCGGACGGTGTGTTCACGGTCCTGCAGGGCGACAAGGAGGCCGTGGACGCGCTGCTGACGCACCCGGACATCGCCGCGGTCAGCTTCGTCGGCTCCACCCCGATCGCCCGCTACGTCTACGAGACCGGCACCTCGGCCGGCAAGCGGGTGCAGGCGCTCGGCGGGGCCAAGAACCACATGGTCGTGCTGCCCGACGCCGACCTCGACCTGGCCGCCGACGCGGCGGTGTCGGCCGCGTACGGGGCGGCGGGGGAGCGGTGCATGGCCGTCTCGGTCACCGTGGCCGTCGGCGACGCGGGCGACCGGCTGGTCGAGGCGATCGCGTCCCGGCTGCCCAAGGTGCGCGTGGGCGACGGCAGCGACCCGGACAGCGAGATGGGACCGCTGATCAGCGCGGCGCACCGGGACCGGGTGGCCGGCTACATCGACGCCGGCGCGTCGTCCGGGGCGAGCGTCGTCGTCGACGGGCGGCAGGGCGACCTCCCACCGGGCGGCTTCTTCCTCGGCACCACGCTGCTGGACCGGGTCACCCCGGAGATGTCGGTCTACACCGACGAGATCTTCGGTCCGGTCCTGTCGGTCGTCCGGGTCGAGACATACGACGAGGCGGTCTCGCTGATCAACGCCAACCGGTACGCGAACGGCGTCGCGATCTTCACCCGGGACGGCGGCGCGGCGCGGCGGTTCCAGTTCGAGGTCGAGGTCGGCATGGTCGGCATCAACGTGCCGATCCCGGTGCCGGTGGCGTACTACTCGTTCGGCGGCTGGAAGAGCTCGCTGTTCGGCGACACGCACATGTACGGGCCGGAGGGCATCAACTTCTACACCCGCGGCAAGGTGGTCACCGCCCGCTGGCCCGACCCGGCCACGTCGTCGGTCGACCTGGGTTTCCCGCGCACCCGCTGAGCCGGCCGCCAGGGCGTTTCGCCGACCGTCGGACAATCTGACCGGACCGCCTCACGGACTGGCATGGAACGGGTACTCGGGTGAGCCGTCGCCGGGAGATCTCTCTAGCCTGTGCGTCGTGGGTGAGATCACCGAGCAGGCCGTGCGGGCGGCCGACGAGCTGCGGGTCCTGATCGGGCGGCTGCGGCGGCGGCTGCGGGAGGTCGCCGACGCCGGCGACCTCACCCCGTCCCAGCTGTCCGTGCTGAGCCAGCTGGACAAGCAGGACGGCGCATCGGCCAGCGACCTGGCCGCGCTGGAGCGCGTCCGGCCGCAGTCGATGGCCGCGACGCTGGCCGCGCTCGACCAGCAGGGGCTGGTCCGGCGCGACCCGGACCCGGAGGACGGCCGGAGGCAGCTGGTCTCGCTCACCCCGGCCGGGCGGGAGGTCGTGCAGGGCAGCCGGCAGGCGCGTGAAGAGTGGCTGGCCCGGTCGCTGCAGGACCGCTACACCGAGCCGGAGCGGCGCACGATCCTCGAGGCGCTCGCCCTGCTCGACCGCCTGACCAAGCAGTGACGGGCGCCTAGGCTCGGACTCGTGCGGGCGTGGGTAGTGGCGCAGCCGGGGCCGGTCGACGGCGGGCCGTTGCGGCTGGTCGAGCGGGACGTTCCGGAGCCGGGACCGGGCCAGGTCCGGGTCAGGGTGCGCACCTGCGGCGTCTGCCGTACCGACCTGCACCTGGCCGAGGGCGACCTGCCCCCGAAGCGGCCGGAGGTGACGCCGGGCCACGAGGTCGTCGGCGTGGTCGACGCGCTCGGCCCGGGCGCGACCCGGTTCCGCACCGGCGACCGGGTCGGCGTGCCCTGGCTCGGCGGCACCGACGGCTCCTGCCGGTTCTGCCGCCGCGGCGCCGAGAACCTCTGCCTGCACCCGACCTTCACCGGCTGGGACGTCGACGGCGGGTACGCCGAGTTCTGCCTGGTCCGGGAGGAGTACGCGTACGTGCTGCCGGAGGCGGTCGCGGACGAGCATGCCGCGCCGCTGCTGTGCGCCGGGATCATCGGCTACCGGGCGCTGCGGGCGGCCGCGGTCCCGTTCGGCGGCGCGCTGGGCATCTACGGCTTCGGCGGCTCGGCCCACCTCGCCGCGCAGCTCGCGCTGGCCGAGGGCATGCGGGTGCACGTGCGCACGCGGGGCTCGGCCAACCGCGAGCTGGCCCTGTCGCTCGGCGTGGACTCGGCCGGCGACTCGGCCGACGAGCTACCCGAGCCGCTCGACGGCGCGGTGACGTTCGCCCCGGTCGGCGAGCTGGTGCCGGTGGCGCTGCGGGCCCTCGACCGCGGCGGCACCCTCGCCGTGGCGGGGATCTATCTGACCGACATCCCGGTGTTGAACTACGACCGCGAGCTGTTCCAGGAGCGCCGGTTGCGCAGTGTCACGGCCAACACCAGGGCGGACGGGGAGGAGTTCCTCCGGCTCGCGGCCCGGCACGGGATCCGCTCGACCACCGTCCCGTACCCGTTCGACCAGGCCGACCAGGCTCTCGCCGACCTCGCGCACGGCCGGTTCGCCGGCGCCGCCGTGCTGCACGTGTCGGGCTGACCCGCGCGGCCGGCCGGGCGGGGTGCCGCGTGTCGGGCTGACCTGCGCGGCCGGGCGGTCGGGGTGCCGCGTGTCGGGCTGACCTGCGCGGCCGGGCGGTCGGGGTGCTGCGGATCGGGCTGACCCGCGCGGCCGGGCGGGGTGCCGCGGATCGGGCTGACCCGCGCGTCAGCCGGTCGGATCTACGCTCGTCGGATGGGGGAGCCGACGCTGTCGCGTCGCGCGCTGCTGCGCGCGGCCGCGGTCGGCGGCCTCGGCGTGCCGCTGCTGTCCGGCTGCACCTCCTCGACCCGGGCGCCGCACCCGGTCCCGGTCCCGGCGAGTGACCCGGTCTCGGTCGCGATGCACCTGCACAGCTCGTTCAGCGAGGGCACCGCGAGCATGGCCGCGCACCTCGACCAGGCCCGCCGGCTCGGTGTCGACGTGCTGTTCTGGACCGACCACGACTTCCGGGTCTCCGCCCAGGGCTACCGCCGCCGGCTCGGGCTGGCCGGGCCGACCGACACCGAGCACGGCGTCGAGCTGACCTGGCGGCAGCGGTCCGAGGGCGGCAGCACCGGCGAGGTCCGGCACGGCGGGGGAGCGGCGGCGCTGACCGCCCGCGGCGACGGCGCGTTCTGGCTCGACGCCGACGCCTGGAACTCGACGTACTCGGGGTCGCTGGCGGACACCACGCTCGGTGTCGAGCTGCGGCCGGGGCCGGGCGCGGCCGTGCAGGCCGACCTGTCGTACCAGCCGGCGACCGGCGGCCGGCCCGCGGGGCGCTACCGGCTGACGTACCGGTTCGGCGCGACCGGCCGCGGCCGCCGGGCCGCCGGGGCGGACGGCGTCGTCGACGTGCCCGCCCCGGCCGGGTGGTCCACTGTGGACATCCGGCCGGTGGACGACATCCGGGCGCTGTGGCCGGACCTGGTGGCCGAGGACAACTCGCTGTTCCGGCTGCGGGTCGGCGTCCTCGGCACCGGCAGCGCCGCGTTCCGGCAGGTGACGATCACCCGGGCCCGGCGGGCCGACTCGCTGGCGCTGATGCGGGACGTGATGGACCGGTACGCCCGGCGCCACCCGGACCGCCGGCAGTACGCGGCGCTCGAGGTCTCGCTGGTCCGGCACCTGAACTGGTTCGGCCGCGAGCTGGTGATGCCGGACTACGGCGACCGGGCCCCGGTCAAGGACGACGCGGTGGGCGCGGCCGAGGCGATGGTGCGGTTCATCCACGGCCACGGCGGGGTCGTCTCGTACAACCACCCGCTCGCCGGCGACCCGGCCGCCACCGCGGCGCACATGGTCGCCACCCGGGCGCTCGGCGCCGACGTGGTCGAGGTGGCCTACGGCCGGGACCAGTCCACAGTGGACGGGATGCTCCAGGTGCTGGACGCCTGCGCCCGCAACGGGATCCACGTCACCGCCAACGGCGTCACCGACGACCACGAGGGCACCGACTGGTACGGCAGCCCGGCCAACTGGATCACCCGGCTGTGGGCACGCTCGGTCGAGCTGCCGGACCTGCAGGCGGCGCTGCGGTCCGGGCGCGCGTTCGCGTACAAGCCGGACGGGTGGTCCGGGACGCTGGACGCGACCGCCGCCGGGACGCCGGCGATGGGCGCGGTCGCCGTGGCCGACGGGCGGCCGGTGCCGGTGACGGTGACCGCCACCGAGCTGCCTCGCGGTGGCGCGCTGGAGGTCGTCACCGGCCGGGTCGACCGGGCCGCGCCGGCGCCGGCGACCACCAGCACGACCGCGCGCGGCGGAAGCCACTCGCTCGACCTGCGGGCCGGCAGCTACGTCCGGGCTGTGGTCCGGGACGTCGCCGGCCGGATCGTCGGCGTCGGCAACCCGACCTGGGTGGCCGACGAGCCCGCGGGGGTCCCGCCCGCCCGGCTGCTGACGTAACGTACCCGGCCGTGCGCTCTTTGACGGTCGGCGAGGCGACCGCGCGCCAGGCCGAGCTGCTCGCGCTGGAGGAGCGGGCCAGCGGCCCCGCCGGACCGGGCCGGGCGGAGATCATGGCCAGGCACTTCCGCTACGCCGGCTTCCGCGCGGTGGTCGCCGAGGACGCCGGCCGGCTGCTCGGCTTCTGCTACGGCTACGTCAGCGCGCCGGGGCAGTGGTGGAACGGCGAAGTCCGCCGGGCGATCGGGGAGGACCGGGCCAAGGCGGTGCTGGACGGGGCGCTCGAGATCGCCGAGCTGCACGTCGACCCGCCGGCGCAGCACCGCGGGATCGGCCGGAACCTGCTCTACGCGGTCACCGAGGACGCGCCGGAGCGGCACGCCGTGCTGACCACCGACGCCACCAACGGCCGGGCCCGCGCGCTCTACGGCTCGGCCGGCTTCACCGTCCTGCACCCGACGCTGTGGAACCGCGCGGTGGCGATGGTCGCGCCGTTGCCGCTCGCCGTCCGGTCCTGAACCCGTCGGCCCGGCGTGGCCGGCGTCACGGCGGTCCCGGCGGCGGTGCGGGAGGATCGGGTCGTGACCGCTGACTGGCAGGAGCCCGGCGCCCACCCGGTCGCCCCGGGCATCCACCGGATCCCACTGCCGCTGCCGCAGGACGGCCTGCGCGCGGTCAACGTCTATGCGGTCACCGCGGGCGGCTCGGTCACGATGATCGACGCCGGCTGGGCGCTGGCCGAGTCCCGGGCCCAGCTGGAGCAGTCGCTCAAGCAGGTCGACGCCGGGCTCGGCGACATCGACCGGTTCCTGGTCACGCACGTGCACCGGGACCACTACACGCAAGCGGTCGCGATCCGCCGGGAGTTCGGCACCAGGGTCAGCCTCGGCATCGGCGAGCGGCCGTCGCTGACGGAGCTGCGCAGCGGCGGGTACGACGACCGGGCGCAGGCCGTGCAGCTGCGCCGGTACGGAGCCGGCGAGGTGCTCGCCGAGCTGGTCGCCCGCGGCTGGGGCGCCCGGATCGACCCGGACGACTGGGAGCCGCCGACCGACTGGCTGACCGACGGCCAGACGCTGACCGTCGGCGAGCGGTCGCTGCGGGCCGTGCACACGCCCGGGCATACCCGCGGCCACGTCGTGTTCGCCGACCTCGACGCCGGGCTGCTGTTCGCCGGCGACCACGTGCTGCCGCACATCACCCCGTCGATCGGGTTCGAGGCCAGCCCGACCGAGTCGCCGCTGGCCGACTACCTGCGCTCGCTGGCGGCGGTGCGGGCGATGCCCGACCTGCGGCTGCTGCCGGCGCACGGCCCGGTCACCGGCTCGGTGCACGCGCGGGTGGACGAGCTGGTGACGCACCACGAGGACCGGCTGGCGGCGTCCGAGGCAGCGGTCCGGGCCGGCGCGGTCACCCCGTACGAGGCGGCCAGGGCACTGGGCTGGACCCGGCGCGACCGCGCGTTCGCCGACCTCGACCCGTGGAACCGGATGCTGGCGGTCTGCGAGACCGCCGCGCACCTGCTGGTGTTGGCCGCCCAGGGCCGGCTCCGGCACACCACAGTGGACGGTGTGGACCACTTCGGACCCTGACGCCGCCCGGGTTACGGTCGCGGGGTGGATGCGCTCTCGTACGAACCGCTGACGCCGGTGTCCTATCTGGACCGGGCGGCCGCCGCGCACGGCGACCGCATCGGGGTGGTGGACGGGACCGAGCGCTGGACGTACGCGCAGCTGCACGACCGCAGCCGCCGCCTTGCCGGTGCGCTGGCCGAGCGCGCGGACGGCCGGCCGGTCGCGGTGCTGGCGCCGAACACGCACGTGCTGCTGGAGGCCAACTTCGGCGTGCCCTGGGCCGGCGTCCCGCTGGTCGCGGTGAACACCAGGCTGTCCGCCGGCGAGGTGCGCTACATCCTCGAGCACAGCGACGCCGCGGTGCTCGTGCACGACCCGGACCTCGACGAGCTGGTCGAGGCGGCCACCAAGGAGCTGCCGATCCAGCGGATCCGGGCCGGAGCCGAGTACGAGGACGCGCTGGCCACGGCCTCGCCGCGGGCGAGCACGCCGGACGACGAGCGGTCGCTGCTGTCGGTGAACTACACCTCCGGCACCACCGGCCGGCCGAAGGGCGTGTTGTACCACCACCGCGGCGCGTACCTGCAGGCGCTGGCGATGGTCGGGCACACCGGCCTGTCGCCGTCCGCGGTGCACCTGTGGACGCTGCCGATGTTCCACTGCAACGGCTGGTGCTTCCCGTGGGCGGTGACCGCGGCCGGGGCGACGCACGTCTGCCTGCGCCGGGTCGAGCCGGTCGAGGTGTGGCGGCTGCTGGGGGAGGAGCGGGTCACCCACCTGGAGGGCGCGCCGACCGTGCTGTCCATGCTGGCGTACGCGCCGCAGGCGCAGCGGCTGGACCGGACCGTGCGGGTCGCCACCGGGGGCGCGCCGCCGTCGCCGGCGATCCTGCGCCGGATGGGCGAGCTCGGCTTCGACATCACCCACCTGTACGGGCTGACCGAG
>DATBFW010000236.1:0-78035 GCA_036558285.1 Mycobacteriales bacterium
GTGGTGATGCTGGTGGTGTCGGTGCCGGCGTCCGGTTCGGTGACGCCGAAGGCGACCTGGAGGTTGCCGGTGGCCGCGGCGGGCAGGAAGCGCTCCTTCTGCTCCTGGGTGCCGTACTTCACGATCGGCTCGAGGCCGAACAGCGCGACCTGCACCATCGTGGAGGCGTTCAGGCCGCCGCCGCTGCCGGCGACCTCCTCCATGAGCAGCGCGGCCTCCTGGACGCCGGCGCCGCCGCCGCCGAACTCCTCCGGTGTGGTGATGCCGAGCCAGCCCGCGTCGGCCATCGCCTTGTAGAAGTCCCAGGCGAACTCGTGCTGCATGTCGTGCTGCATCCAGTATTCGTCCGGGAACTTCGAGAGCACCTTGCGCAGGGATGTCCGGATGTCCTGCTCGTCCTCGGTGCTGATCATGTCGACCACGGCACGGTCCTCTCGACGACCCGCGGTAATTTATGCGTATCATAGTGGCCAACTCGTCATCGAGCCAGCCGAGGAGAGCGATGCGCCCGTACCGGTCGATGCTGTTCCTGCCCGGCCACCGGACCAGCTGGGTGGAGAAGGCGATCCGATCCGGCGCCGACTCGATCGTGCTCGACCTCGAGGACGCTGTGCCGACGGACCTCAAGGCCGAGGCACGCGGGCTGGTGGCCGACTCGATCCGGCGCGCCAAGCAGATCGCCCCGAACGTGGGCGTCCTGGTCCGGGTGAACGGGCTGGCGACCGGCGAGACCGGAGCCGACCTCGAGGCCGTCATGGTCCCCGGCCTGGACGGGGTGTTCGCGCCCAAGATCGAGGACCCGGTCGACGCGATCCGGTTCGAGACGCTGGTCGACTGGTTCGAGCGGCGCAACGGAGCCTCCGGGGTGGAGCTCGTGATCCCGATGGAGACGGCCAAGGCGATCTCCCAGGTCGAGTCGATCGCCACGGCCAGCCCGCGGATCGGCGCGGTGATCGGGTCCACCGCCGAGCACGCTGACGTCGCCCGGGAGATCGGTTTCGAGTGGACGCAGGGCGGGCTGGAGACCCTCGCGCACCGCAGCCGGGTGCTGCTGGCCTGCCGGGTCGCCGGCGTGCACGCGATGACCGGCCTGTGGGAAAGGATCGACGACCTCGACGGCCTGAAGGCGTTCTGCGACCAGGGTCGGCAGATCGGCTTCCGGGGCATGGTCGTGATCCACCCCAGCCACGTGGCGGTCGTCAACGCCGCGTTCGGGCCGTCCGACGAGGACGTCACGTTCTACCAGGGGCTGGTCGAGGCGTACGAGAAGGCGGCCGCGGAGGGTGCCGGCGCGGTGGTCTACCGGGGGCGCCACATCGACAAGGCCCACCTGGACAAGGCCGTCGAGTGGCTGGCCCGGGCCGACGAGATCAGGGCGCTCGGCGCCGGAAGGGACTGAGCGATGCTGCGCGGGCTGTACTACGAGGAGATGGAGATCGGCGCGGTCATCAAGCACGCCTACACCCGCACGGTCACCGAGATGGACAACGTCCTGTTCACGTCGCTGACGATGAACCCGGCCCCGCTCCACCTCGACGTCGAGTATGCCAAGACCCTGCCGTACGGGCGCCCACTGGTGAACAGCCTGTTCACGGTCGCCCTGATCGGCGGGATGACCGTGCCGGACCTGGTCTTCCGCACCTCGCTCGGCAACCTCGGCTACACCGACATCCAGTTCCCGAAGCCGGTGTACGCCGGTGACACGCTGCGGGCCGAGACGATCATCGTGGACAAGCGGGAGTCCAAGTCGGACTCCACCCGCGGGATCGTGTGGTTCGACCAGCGCGGCTACAACCAGCGCGACGAGTGCGTCTGCATCACCAAGCGAACCGGCATGATCATGCGGAAGCCGGCCGACGCGGACTAGACCGTCCGCGCCTGGCGGTCGTAGGTGTCCGCGGTGACGCCCTCCTTGCGCAGCTCCAGCTTCTGCACCTTCTCCGAGGGCGTGCGCGGCAGCGCCGCCATCGTCCGGATGAACCGCGGCACCGCGAACGCCGGCACCCTGGTCGAGCAGAACTCCCACAGCCGCGCCGGGTCGGTCGGCTCGGACAGCACCAGGCAGGCCATGACCTCGTCCTCGCCGGCCTCGACCGACGCCGGCACCGCGATCACCGCGGCCTCCAGCACGGCGGGGTGGGCGAGCAGTCCCTGCTCCACCTCGTACGAGCTGATGTTCTCGCCCCGGCGGCGCAGCGCGTCCTTGTAGCGGTCGACGAAGTAGTACCAGCCGTCCTCGTCGCGGCGCAGCGCGTCCCCGGTGTGGAACCACAGGTTCCGCCATGTCTCGACGGTCTTCTCCGGCATGCCGTAGTAGCCGTTGCTCATCGTGTACGGGAACTTGCTGCGCACCACCATCTCGCCGACCTCGCCGGTCGGCACCTCCTCGTCGGTCTCCGGGTCGACCAGCTGGAGCTCGAACCACTCGGAGACCAGCAGCCCGGCCGCGCCGGGCGGCCGGTCCTCGCCGTACGGGGAGAGGATCGGCATCGAGACCTCGGTGAGCCCGAACACCTCGACGAACGCCTCGATCCCGAACCGCTGCCTGAAGCCGTCCACAATGGACGACGCTGTCGGCGCGGCGAAAATGCAGCGCAGCGCGTTGTCGGCATCGTCCGGCCGCTGCGGCTGCTTCCAGACGAAGTCCATCATGACGCCGAGGAAGTTCGTCACCGTCACGCCGCTGTGCCGGCACCAGTCGATCCACCGGCTGGCGCTGAACTTCCGGCGCAGGACGAACCGGGCGCCGGCCACCAGCGCCGGGTACGCCGCCAGCCACTGGGCGTTCCCGTGGAACAGCGGCGTGGTGACCATGTAGGCGTCCTCGGCGGACAGGCGGGTCAGCGCCACGTTCTCGCAGGCGTCGAAGTAGAACTGCGCATGCGACATCGCCACGCCCTTGGACGGGCCGGTGGTGCCGGAGGTGAAGAAGATCGCGCCGAGGTCGCGGCCGTGCACCCGGGGCAGCTCGACCTCCCGGCGCTCGAACAGCTCCTCGAACGCGTCCGCATCCCAGCCCTGGTCGCGCAGGGTCGCGAGCGCCTTCTCCTGCTCGCCGGTGTCGACGACCCAGAACTTACGGATGCCGGCGCAGTCCGCGGCCACGTCGACGAACCGCTGCGCGAACACGTCGTCGATGACCGCGCAGCCTGGGTTGGACGTGCGCACCTGGTGGGCCAGGAAGTCGAACTCGTACGCGGTGTTGATCGGCACCTCGACCAGCCCGCCGACCATGGCGCCGAACCAGGTGAACACCAGCGAGGACGAGTTGAACATCTGCATGAGCACGCGGTCGCCATAGCCGAGCCCGGCGGCGTGGAAGTTGGTGGCGATGCTCTCCGCGACGGCGAGCGTCTCCGCGTAAGTCCACCGTCGGTCCTCGTCCGGCGCGTCCAGGTAGACCGCGTCCGGCCGCTGCGCCGCCTGCTGCCGCAACACGGTGGCCAGCGACCAGTCGTCGACGTCCGGCAGCGCGATGGTCAGACCGGTGTACGTGCGCATGAGGCCCCTTCCGACGCGGTGGCCAATCTATGATAATGATAAGCCCTAGGGCTGGCCGCCGTCCACGGTGACGACCGCACCGGTGGTGTAACTGGAGGCGTCCGAGGCGAGGTAGAGCGCGGTGCCGACGATCTCGTCCGGCTCGGCGGCGCGACCGAGCGCGAAGCCCTGCGCCCGCTGCGCGAACGCGTCCATGTCCCAG
This sequence comes from Mycobacteriales bacterium, assembly GCA_036558285.1. GTDB lineage: Bacteria > Actinomycetota > Actinomycetes > Mycobacteriales > CADCTP01 > CADCTP01. The sequence goes on from DATBFW010000236.1 coordinate 3,704, forward strand.
GCCCTGCTCACGTCGGTGAGGAACGTCCCGGCCATGATCGCGTTGCACCGCACCGCCGGCCCGAACGTGTGCGCGAAGCCCACGGTGAGCGCGTTCAGCGCTGCCTTGGCCGCCGCATACGGCAGCACGTCGGGCCTCGGGTGCAGCGCGGCCGCGCTGGAGATGTTGATGATCGAGCCGCGGCCGGCGGCCGCCATCCTGGTGCCGACGAGCGCGGTCAGCCGGAACGGGCCCTTGAGATTGACGTCGAGCACCTTGTCCAGCAGCGCCTCGGTCACGTCCAGCACGCCGTCGTAGAGCGGGGACATGCCGGCGTTGTTCACAAGCACGTCGATCCGCCCGAACCGGTCGTAGACCGCGTCGACGAACGGCTCCAGCGCGTCCCACCGTCCGACGTGCAGCCCGTACGGCATGGCCCGGCGGCCGGTCTCCTTCTCGACCTCGGCGGCGTAGTCCACACAGGACTGCTCGTTGCGGCTGGCGACGACCACGTCGGCACCCGCGCCGGCGAAGGCCGCGACCATGGCCCGGCCGAGGCCGCGGCTGCCGCCGGTCACCACGGCGACCCGCCCGGTCAGGTCGAACGGCGTGCCCTGCATGCCCACCGCCGGCTCCTCTCCGGGTGCTTGCCCGGTCCTGAGCAAATCACTATAACCAATAGCATGGATTCTGGGGCTCCGCTGATGGTCGTCACCGGCGGCAGCCGCGGCATCGGCCGGGCCGTCGTCGAGAAGGCGCTGGAGTCGGGATACCGGGTGGCGGCCGTCGACATCCGCGCCGACGGCCTGGATGCCCTGCGCGCGGAGCTGGCCACCGAGCGACTGGTGACCGCCGCGGTCGACATCACCGACGCGGAGTCCGTCGACCGCTGGCTCGAAGCGCTGGTCGCGACCCGCGGCGCGCCGCAGGCCCTGGTCAACAACGCCGGCATCGTCCGGCGCGGGCTGCTGGAGGACCTCGACGTCGCGGACTGGCGGGCCATCCTCGACGTGAACCTCACCGGCGCCTTCATCATGACCCAGCGGGTCGGGCGGCACCTGATCGCCTCCGGCGGCGGGAGCATCGTGAGCATCGGCTCGACAGCGTCCCTCGCCTGGACGGTTGGCGGCTCGGCCTACCCGTCGTCCAAGGCGGGCATCGCCATGCTGATGCGCGGCGCGGCGCTCGAGTGGGGCCGGTACGGCGTCCGGGCGAACACCGTGTCACCCGGCTACACCGCGACCCCGATGACCGCGTCGACGTTCGCCGACCCGGCGACCGCCGAGCCCCGGCTGTCCCGGGTGCCGCTGGGACGGGTCGCGCAGCCGCGCGAGATCGCCCAGGTGGTGGTGTTCCTGTGCTCGGCCGAGGCCGGCTACGTCACCGGCCAGAACATCGTGGTCGACGGTGGCGTCCTGCTCAGCCCGCTGCTGGCGCCGATGCCGGCCACGGAGTAGGCCGGCCACGGGGTGGGCACCAGGCGGCCCTACTGGACGGTCGCCCCACCGTCGACGACGATCGTCTGCCCGGTGACGTAGGCGGCGTCGTCGCTGGCGAGGAACGAGACGACGCCGGCGATGTCCTCGGGTCGGGCCGCCCGGCCGAGCGGAATGCCGGCCACGCTTCTCTCCCGGGCCGCCTCGACGTCGACGCCGGGGGTCCGGGTGAAGAAGCTCGACAGCATCGGCGTCTCGACCATGCCCGGACAGATCACGTTGGCCCGCACGCCGAACGGCGCCGCATACAGCGCGAGCGCCCGGACGAACGGCGGCAGCGAACCCTTGGTCATCGAGTAGAGCGGCGCGTACGGCGAGCCGATGACCGCGGAGGTCGACGCGGTCAGCGTGATCGAGCCGTGCCCGTCGGCCTTCTTGAGCACGTCGAGCGCCTCCGCGCAGCCGTACCACATCGACTTCATGTTCACCGCGATGTTGACGTCCCAGTCCTGCTCGGAGACGTCCATGCCGGCCGGGCCGGGGATGCCGACCTGGTTGTGCAGCACGTGCAGCGCGCCGTGCTCCTTGTCGACCCGGGCGAACAGGTCCCGGAGTGCGGCGACGTCGGTGGCGTCGACGTTCTCGGCCACGGCGGAGCCACCGGCAGCAGCGATGGTGCCGGTGGTCTCCGCCGCGAGGGCCGCGTCGCGGTCGACGACGAGCACGTGCGCGCCCTCCGCCGCGAGCCGCTGCGCGATGGCCCGGCCCATCCCGGAGCCGGCGCCGACGACCGCTGCCGTCCGCCCCTCGAATCGGTTCATCGGAATCCCTCGTGGTCGGTGATCCGGCCGCCCGCATTGCCGGTCCTCGGAGCGTCCTCTATGTTTACCATGCGCATAGTTAGCCCACAACACCCCGAACTCGAGGGAGCACCGATGGATCTGGCAGGCGGTTCGGCGGTCATCACCGGCGGCGCGTCCGGCCTCGGTCTGGCGACCGCGCGGGCGCTGGTCGGCCGGGGTGTCCCGGTCGTCCTCATCGACCTGCCGACGTCGGCCGGCGAGACGGTCGCGAAGGAGCTCGGCGAGCTGGCCCGGTTCGCACCGGCCGACGTGCGCGACGAGACCGCGGTGAACGCGGCACTCGACCTGGCCGAGGGCGTCGCGCCGATCCGGGCGCTGGTGCACTGCGCCGGCCGCGGCGGCAACGTGCGGCTGGTGGAGAAGGACGGCTCCCCGGGCTCGATGGAGCTCTACTCCGAGATCGTCACGATCAACCTGTTCGGCACCTTCAACATGCTGCGGCTGACCGCCGCGCGGATGGCCGACAACGAGCCGGTCGACGACGAGCGCGGGGTCTGCATCCTCACCGCCTCGATCGCCGCGTACGAAGGGCAGATCGGCCAGATCCCGTACGCGTCGTCCAAGGCCGGCGTGGTCGGCATGACGATCGTGGCCGCGCGCGACCTGTCCCGCCGGCTCATCCGGGTGGCGACGATCGCCCCGGGCATCTTCGACACCCCGATCCTCAACCGGCTGCCCGACAAGGTCCGCCAGGCTCTCGAGGACGGCGTGCCGCACCCGTCGCGGTTCGGCCGGCCGGAGGAGTATGCGCATCTGGCTCTCGCGATGATCGAGAACCCGATGATCAACGGCGAGGTCATCCGCCTCGACGGCGCCAGCCGGATGACTCCGCGATGACGCCGGCCCACCAGGCTGCCGAGCCGGGCGTCCTCGTCGAGCGGTCCGGCGGTGTGCAGGTCGTCACGATCAACCGCCCGCACGTCCGCAACGCGATCGACCACGCCACCGCGGTCGCCATCGCCACCGCGATGGACGAGCTCGACGCCGACGACGACCTCGCCGCCGGGGTGCTCACCGGGGCCGGCACCGCGTTCTGTGCGGGAATGGACCTCAAGGCCTTCCTGGCCGGCGAGCGCCCCTCGACGCCGGAGCGCGGCTTCGCCGGCCTGGTCGAGAAGCCGCCGGTCAAGCCGCTGATCGCGGCGGTGAACGGCCCGGCCATCGCCGGCGGGTTCGAGCTCGTGCTGGCCTGCGACCTCGTCGTCGCCGCGGACGACGCGGTGTTCGGCCTGCCTGAGGTCAAGCGCGGCCTGGTCGCGGCGGCCGGCGGCCTGCTGCGGCTGCCCAGGCGCGTCCCGTACCACCTGGCCATGGAGTGGGCGCTGACCGGCGAGTACGTCCCGGCGCGGCGCGCGTACGAGGTCTCGCTGGTCAACCGGATCGTGCCCCGCGCCGAGGTGCTGTCCGAGGCGGTCGCCCTCGCCACCGCGGTCGCGGCGAACAGTCCGCTGGCGCTGCGGGCGGCGAAGCGGACGATCGTCGAGAGCGCCGACTGGGACGCGGCCGAGGCGTTCGACCGGCAACGCGAGATCAGCGAGCCGGTGCGGTCCTCCGAGGACGCCAGGGAGGGCGCCCGCGCCTTCACGGAGAAGCGGGCGCCGGTCTGGAGGGGACGCTGAGCCGCCGGCTCACTGCGGCGGCGGGAAGGCGGGCTTGCGCTTCTCCAGGAAGGCGTTCGCCCCTTCCAGCATGTCCGGGCTGCCGACCGCCTGCGTGAGCATGCCGATGCCCTGCAGGAACGAGTCGCGGGCCGAGTTCCACCAGACGTTCGAGCTGATCTTCGTGATCTCCAGGTAGCGCGGGCTCAGCTTCGCGATCTCCGCGCACCATGCGTCGACGGTGGCCTCCAGCTCGTCGTCCTCGACCACGTGGTTGACCAGACCCCACTCCAGCGCCTGCGCGGCCGTGTAGCGCCGGCACAGGAACGCCATCTCCTTCGCCCGCTTCTCCCCCAGCTGCACCGACAGCACGTTGGTCGCGCCCGTCACCGGGGCGCTGCCGACCCGTGGGCCGGTCTGGCCGAACGTGGACGACCGGGTCGCGATCGCGAGGTCGCAGGCGATGAGCAGCTCGTTGCCGCCACCGGCGGCCGGGCCGTGCACCGCGGCGATGACCGGCCGGGGGCAGTTCCGGATCGCGTCGAACAGGCGCACCGAACTGTGGTAGAGCGCGCGCATCTGCCCGGTCGTCGGCACGGCAAGGTCGGTCAGCGAGCCGCCGGCGCAGAAGCTGCCGCCGTTGCCGGTGATGACCACCGCGCGCGCGGCCGCGGCGCCGTCGAAGGCCTCGACGATCGTGTTCGCCATCGCCGTGTCGAAGGCGTTGCGCCGCTCCGGCCGGTTCAGCCGGATCCACAGGGCGTTCTCGCGGGTCTCGATCTCGACGTCGGACACTCGGTCTCCCCTCAGGCGACGTTGACAACCCTTATTACCATTATTAGCCTTTGGTCGTGCATCGAGCCAGCTCACTCAACTCCACCGAGCAGGCACGGCGCATCGCGAAGCGCCGGCTGCCCCGCTCGGTCTTCGATTTCATCGAAGGCGGGACCGAGGAGTCCCGCACGGTGCGCGCGAACCGCGAGGGGTTCCAGGAGATCGGCTTCCGTCCCCGGGTTCCCCAGGACCACCTCCCCCGCGACCTGCGCACCACCGTGCTGGGCCGGGAGCTGGCGATGCCAGTCATCACCACTCCGGCCGGCTACATCCGGATGGCCCATCCGGACGGCGAGCTGGCGGTGGCCCGGGCGGCCGAGGAGGCCGGCATCGCGGTGGGCATCAGCACCCTGGCCAGCGTCGCGATCGAGGACGTCACCGCGGTGGCGTCGGACGTCTGGTTCCAGCTCTACATGATCGGCGGGCGGGCGGGTTCCGCGGCCGCCATCGACCGGGCCAAGCGGGCCGGTTGCCGGGTGCTCGTGGTCACCGCGGACCTTGCCGACAACACCGGCGGCAACGACCGCAGGCCGTTGCCGAAGCCGCCCGACCGGGTCACCGTGGCCACCGCGCTGCGGTTCGCGCCCGAGATGATCTGGCGGCCGTGGTGGGCGGCCAGCTTCCTGCGCGGCGGGCTGTCGCTGACGGCACCCAACGCGACCGGCCGCGACGGCCGCCCGGTGGGCATGTCGCAGGGCGGCCCCGAGCTGCGCGCGCACCCACCGACCTGGGACGAGATCGCCTGGATCCGGGAGCAGTGGGACGGGCCGCTGGTCCTCAAGGGCGTGACCGACACCGAGGACGCCCGGCGGGCGGTGGACGCCGGCGTCGACGCGATCTCGGTGTCCAACCACGGCGGCAACGGCCTGGACGGCGCGCCGGCGGCGATCCGCGTCCTCCCGGAGATCGCCGACGCGGTCGGCGACCGGATCGAGGTGCTGCTCGACGGTGGCGTCCGCCGTGGCGGCGACGTGGTCAAGGCCGTCGCGCTGGGCGCCAGGGCCGTGCTCATCGGCCGGCCGTACATCTGGGCGGTCGCGGCCGGCGGTCAGGCCGGGGTGGCCAGCCTGCTGGCGCTCTACCGCCGCAACATCGACGCGACCCTGCGGCTGCTCGCGGTCCGCTCGGTCGCCGACCTCGACCCGAGCGTGCTGCGCATGCCGACTTGCGCCTGCGGCTGCGCCAAGTCCTGAGCCAAGTCCTGAGCCAAGTCCTGAGCCAAGTCGCGAGCCAAGTCGCGAGCCAAGTCGCGAGCCGAGTCCGCAGCCAAGTCGTGACGCCGGCTCAGGCCGGCACGGTCGGCTGCGGCGCCAGCGCGGCGAGCGCGGGGATGACGTCCCGGCCCAGGCGCTCGATCGTGGCGATCGCTTCGTCGGTGCTCATCGACGGCCACTGCGGACGGAACAGCAACGGGTCCACCGGCAGCGTCGTGACCAGCTCGGTGAGCGCGGCGACCACCTCGTCGGGGGTGCCGAGCACCGCGTGCCCGGACACCGCGGCCTCGAAGTCGTCGCGCAGGTCGGTGTGCGCCATGACGTCGAGCCCGCGGTCGCGGTAGGTCAGGTAGCGCGACCGCGAGACCCGCGCGTACCCGTCGACGGCGGCCTCGTGGGTGTCGGCGACGAAGATGTTGCGGCGCATGGGCTGCGGGCCGAACGGCTTGCCGCGGGCGGCGAACCCCTCCCGCACGAGCGCGAACCGCTCACGGGCCTCCTCGACCGTGGTCTCCGGCGGGACCGTGAACGCGTCGCCGACCCGGCCGGCCCGCCGGGCCCCGGCCTTGCTGTGGCCGCCGACCCAGATCGGCGGGTGCGGCTCCTGCAGCGGCTTCAGGTGCGGGCGCGCGCCCTCCAGCGTCCAGAACCGGCCGTGATGGGTGACCTCATCCTCGGTCCAGAGCCGGACGAGCAGGTCGAGGCTTTCGTCCGTGCGGGCGCCGCGCTCGGCGAAGGGGACCTCGAGATAGGTGAACTCGTCGGGCTTGTAGCCGATCCCGGCCCCGAAGACGAGCCGGCCCTCGGTGACCACGTCGAGCGTCGCGATCTCCTCGGCCAGCATCACCGGGTGGTAGAGCGGCGTGATGAGCACGCTGGTGACGAGCTTGACGTGCGGCTCGACGTGCGCGGCCAGCCGGGCCAGCAGCGGCACCGGCTGCAGGTAGCTCAGGTCGCCGTAGAGGAAGTGCTGGCCGAAGCTGACGTAGGTCATGCCGGCCGCTTGGGCGGCGTCGACGACCCGCAGGACGTCGGCGAACTGCTGGCGTGGGCTGACCGTCTTGGGGATGTCGGTCATCAGCAACCCGGTCGAGACCATCGGCCACCTCCGTCGCCGTCCTATCCATCACTATGAACCGCACCTATTATGCGGCCATGACGTTCATCCCCGCGACCGCGTTCGACCTCGGCACCAGCGGCCTCTACCACGTCGGCTACGTCGTGGAGCAGCTCGAGGACGCGATGACCCGGTTCAGCGACGCCATCGGCGCACGCTGGGTGGACCACGTCGTGCACGCCCGATACCTCGACCGGGACGGGCAGGTGGTCGACGTCGACCTGCACACGTCGTTCACGCTGGACGGGCCCGTGCACATCGAGCTGATCGAGGCCGCGCCCGGCACCATCTGGGCGCTCGACGCCGGACCGCGGATCCATCACGTCGGGCTGTGGACCGACGACGTCGCGGCCGAGGCGGAGCGCCTGGTCGGCAGCGGCATGCCGGTCGTGGCCGGCGGCCTGGACAACGCGGATCCGGCCGTGCCCGGCTACTTCAGCTACCACGCGAACCCGCACGGCGGGCACGTCGAGCTCGTGCACGTCGACATGAAGCCCGGCATGCACGACTGGATGCGGGGCGGCTGACCGCCCCGGCGTCAGGAGATGCTGATCGCCCGCTCGGGACAGCTGTCCGCGCCGAGCTGGGCGGCGTCCTCCATCCCCGCCGGCACGTCCTCGGAGTCCACGTACGAGTGCCCGTCCTCGTCGCGCAGGTGGAACAGGTCGGGTGAGGTCATGTAGCAGACGGCGTGGCCCTGGCACAGCTCGGAATCGACACGAACCTTCACAGCTGCCCTCCAGGATCGTCGGTCGCCAGCAGCGTACCAATCGAGTATAACGATTATAAGCTGCTTGACAATCGATCGGACGGACGCCGGCGGCGTCCCAGCGGACTGGATCCTGCCTTGGTGGACGAACACATCGCGGTCGTGGGCGCGTCGCTCGCGGGCCTGCGCACCGTGCAGGGCCTGCGCCGGAAGGGTTCCGCGGCCCGGATCACGCTGGTCGGCGACGAGCCCGCGCTGCCGTACGACCGGCCGCCGCTGTCGAAGGCGATCCTGCTCGGGACGGCAGAGATCTCGTCGCTCGAGTTCGTGGACGCCGACGCGCTGGCCACGCTCGGCGTCGACCTCCGGCTCGGCGTCCGCGCGGTGAGCCTCGACCTCGACCGGCGTGAGGTCGGGCTCGCCGACGGCTCGGTGCTGGGCTTCGACCGGCTGGTCGTCGCCACCGGCTCGTCGCCGCGCCGCGTGCCCGGACTGCGGCCGCTGCCCGGCGTCCACGTCCTGCGTACCGCCGCCGACGCGGCCTGCATCCGGACCGGCCTGCTCGCGGCGCGGCGGGTCGCGGTGGTCGGCGGCGGGTTCATCGGCGCGGAGATCGCGTCGGCAGCCCGGCAGCTCGGCGTGGACGTGACGATCATTGACACGCTGCCCACGCTGATGACCCGCGGCCTCGGTCCCGAGCTCGGCGCCCGGATGACCAGGCTGCACCGGCGCAACGGGGTCGAGCTGCGGCTGGACAGCGCCGTCACCGACGTCGTCGGCGACGAGCGCGTCACCGGCGTCGCGCTGGCCGGTGGATCCGTGGTCGATGCCGACCTGGTCGTCGTGGGCGTCGGCACCGCACCGAACGTGGACTGGCTGCGCGGCTGCGGCCTGGCCCTCGACGACGGTGTGATCTGCGACGAGTACCTGCGTGCCGCGGACGGGGTCTACGCGGTCGGAGACGTCGCCCGCTGGCACAACCCGCGCTACCGGTCGGCCATGCGGATGGAGCACTGGACGAGCGCCGGCGAGCAGGCGACCGCGCTGGCCGGCACGCTCACCGGGACGCCGACGCCGTGCGCGGTGCTGCCGTACGTCTGGTCGGACCAGTACGGCCGGCGGCTGCAGATCTTCGGCCGGATCGGGCCCGGCGACGAGATCGAGGTCGTGCACGAGGAAGGCGACCGGTTCGTGGCGCTGGCCCGGCGCGACGGCCGGCTCGAGGGCGCGGTCGGCTACGACGCGCTCACCCGTGTGCTGCCGTACCGGATGCAGCTGGCGAACGGCTGAGCGCTCAGACGAGCTCGTCCGGCGGCCGCGGGATCACGGCCGGCGTGTCCGGCCCGAACGTGTCGACCAGCCGGCCGGACCAGATCGCCGCCGGCACCAGCTCGACCAGCTGACCGGCGGCGGTCAGCACGTAGCAGGAGTCCAGCCCGTCCGGAACGGCGTCGGGGTCGGCCGCGGCCTCGGTGGTGAGGGCCTGCACCCCGGGCGAGCTCGCCCTGGCCATCACGATCCGGCCGCCGGCCCGCAGCAGCCGCTGCGCGACCGGCCGTGTGTCCCGCACCCAGTGGCCGACGTGCGCGGCGCCGACGCCGGTCGCGGAGGTCTGCCACGGCACCGGCACCGGTCCGGAGGGGTCGACCGCGAGGAACTCGACCGCGAACTCGTCGGTCAGCCGCCCGTACACGGCCCGGTAGCGCGGCTGGACCAGGCCGTCCGCCGCGGCGTCGAAGTATTCGGTGGTGTGCCAGTCCGTGCTCACCCAGCGGTGCACGCCGAGTCCACTGTGGAGCGTCATCGCCCGGTCGAGGTCCGCGGCCGCGAACCCCACATGGAACGGCACCGCGTCGGTCATGCGACCGGCTCCGCCGTCGCGGCGACCACCTCGTCGACCGGCGCGAAGTCCTTCAGCAGCGGGATGAGCTGCTCGCCGAGCTGGTCGATGTAGGCGACCGACTCCTCCGCCGACATGCCGGGCCAGTTGGCCCGGGTGACGACCGGGTCGACCGGCACCGTGGAGCCGATCTCCCGCAGCTGGGCGGCGCACTGCTCCGGGCTGCCTAGCACCCAGTGGGTCGACAGGACACCGGGGATCGACTTCACCAACCCCTCGGGATCGACGTACTTGTTGTGGCCGGTCCGCGCCATGTTGAGGTACCAGGGTGTCGCGACCTCGACCGCGCGGGCGAGGGCCGAGTCGTGGTCGGCGCCGAGCATGATCTCCCGCCGCAGTGGCTGGCGTCCCGAGCGGGAGAGCCCGGCGCGCTCCCGCGCGTCGAAGAACGCGGTGAGCTGGCCGGCCAGGTCGGCCGGCGCCACCTGCGGGGTGATCGGCCACTTCGCGTCGAGTCGCGCCGCCCGCTCGGTGCCGGCGGGGCTTCCGGCGCCGATCCAGATCGGCGGGTGCGGCTGCTGCACCGGGCGGATGTGTACGGGCACGTCCTCGAGCGTGAAGTGCCGGCCGGCGAAGTCGACCCGGTCCCTGGTCCACATCTGCTTGAGGATCAGCACCGTCTCCTCCAGCCGCGAGCCGCGCTGGTTGAACGGCACCCCGAACACCTCGTACTCCCTGGGGATGTAGCCGATGCCGAGCCCGACCGAGATGCGCCCGCCGCTGACCACGTCGAGCGTCGCCAGCTCCTCGCCGAGCATGACCGGGTGGTAGAGCGGCGCGATGACGATCTGGGTCACCAGCCGGACGTGGGAGTCCAGCTCGCCGGCCAGCCGGGCCATGACCGGCACCGGCTGGAACCACCGCGAGCCGGAGAACATGAAGTGCTGGCCCATGAGGATGTGGTTCATGCCGGCCCGCTGCGCGGCCTCCACCTGGCGCAGGATCGAGTCGAAGTGGTCGCGCTCGGAGACCGTGGTCGGGATGTCGCCGAGGATGATCCCGAAGTCCATCAGCTGCTCCTCACGATCGGCGAGTGCGTCCCGAACCCCTCGGCCCAGCCGGCCTCGATCGTGGTGGGGGCGACGATGTCGTTGATCTTCTCCCGGAACAGCCAGCCGCCGTCCCGCTTGACCAGGGTGTCGGCGTAGCTGCCGTACACGATCTTGGACTCGCCGTCGCGGCCGAGCATGGCGATGAAGTATGCGTCGTGCCGCGCGCGGTCCGGCGCGTCGATCGTGATCACCTGGTTGATCACGTGGTGACGGGCGAACGCGGTCCCGGACTTGAAGAAGTTCGTGTAGTAGGTGCGGATCGCCTCGCGACCGGAGTGCGTGCCGGCCGGGTTGCGCATCACGGCGTCCTCGGCGAACAGCGCAACCAGCGCGTCCAGCTCGGTCAGCGCGTCGTTGAGCCGGCAGTAGTCGGCGATGAACGCACGGATCTCCTCCTTCGCCTCCAGGTCGGCCAGTCGTCGTTCCAGGTCGGGCAGCGCGGTCTGAGTCATCCGGTCTCCTCAGGAGCCATTCACGCGGCGGTCTCGCCGCCGTCGACGGTGATCGAGGTGCCGGTGATGAAGCCGGCGCGGTCCGACAGCAGGAAGCAGATGGCCTCGGCCATCTCCCACGGCTCGCAGATGTGGTGCAGCGGGGTCATCCCCCGGGTGACCTCCAGCCCGCGTTCCAGGTCGCCGTCCCCGCGGGCGAGGATCAGGTCTTCGGTCATCGGGGTCCGGGTGCGCCCGGGCGAGACCACGTTGACCCTGACCTCCGGCGCGACCTCGAGGGCGAGCTGCCGGGAGAACGCCAGCACCGCGCCCTTGGCCGCGCCGTACGGGGCGTTGGTCTGCTGGGCCACCAGCGCGGCGATCGAGGCGATGTTGACGATCGCGCCGCCGCCACCGCGGCGCATCACCGGCAGCACCTCGCGGCAGACCAGGAACGCGCCGCCGGCGTGCACGGCCATCATCCGGGTCCACTCCGCGTACGACCAGGACTCGAGTGGGCCGGACAGGTGGTGGCCGGCCGCGTTGACCGCGCAGTCGATGCGCCCGAAGACCTCGTCGACCGTGCGTACGGCCGCGCGCACCGACTCCTCGTCGCTGACGTCGGCCGCCACCGGGAGCGCGCCCGGGATGCCGGCCGCGACCGTCTCGGCCGCCTCGGCGCGGAAGTCCACCACCGCGACCCGACCGCCGCGCTCGGCGAACATCTGCGCGGTGGCCGCACCCATCCCCGAGCCGCCACCGGTCACCAGCAGCGTCCGGCCGTCGAACGACCCGCGGTCAGGCACGCTCGCCCCGCCAGGCCAGCGAGCCGCCGTCGATGAGGTAGGCGGCGCCGGTGATGAAGGTGGCGTCCGGCGAGGCGAGGAAGCAGGCCAGCTTCGCGACCTCCTCGACCGTGCCGCGGCGCGGGATGAGGTTCGCCGCGGTCAGCCGGGCCAGCCGCGGGTCGCTCGAGCCGGACATCGCCTTGCCGGCGCCCATCTCGGTGTCGATCGTGCCCGGGCAGTAGCAGTTGACCCGTACGGTCGGCGCGAGCGAAACGGCCATCGTCCGGGTCAGCTGGATGACCGCGGCCTTGGACACGCCGTAGGCCGCGTGGCTGTAGGCGACGTAGCCGGCGGTGGACGCGGCGCTGACGATCGCCGGCGTGCGCTCGGATCGGCGCAGGTGCGGCGCTGCCGCACGGGACATCAGCCAGACCGCCTTGAGGTTGACGTCCATGACGAGGTCCCAGAGGTCCTCGGGCAGGGTGTCGAAGTCGACGTCGTCGGTGAACGCCCGCTCCAGCACGCCGGCGTTGTTGTGCAGCACGTCCAGCCCGCCGTACGTGTCGACGACCGACTGGACCGCGGCGTAGATCTGGTCCCGCCGGCGCAGGTCGCAGTCGACGAACGCGCTCTTCGCGCCGGCCGCGCGAACCAGCTCGGCGGTCTGTTCGCCGGTCGCGCGGTTGACGTCGAGCACCGCCACGGCCTGCGCGCCCTGGCGGGCCATCTCGATCGCCGCGGCACGGCCCATGCCCTGGCCGGCCCCGGTCACCAGGCAGATCCGATCCTCGAGCACGCCGATCCCCTCTCTCGCGACGGATGCCGGACCGGGCGAACGCCCACCCCGGCCAGGACCCCTCCCGCGCAGAGCGTTGACATTGATTATAAGGGATCCTAGCCTCGGGTCACCCCTCCCGCGCCAACACATCCGGAGGCCCGGTGGACACCGGAGTCCTGCTCAGCGACTTCCCGAAGAGCTGGGGCCCGCGGCGCCAGTTCGACGAACTGCTCCGCCAGGTCGAGGCCGCGCAGCGCAACGGCTTCCGCTACCTCTGCCTGGGACAGCACTTCCTCTACGGCGACTACACCTGCCTGCAGCCGATCCCGGTCTTCGCCCGGCTCGCCGCCGAGGTGGGTCCGGACGTGCGGCTGGTCAGCACGATCATCATGTCGCCCGTCTACCACCCGGTGCAGCTGGCCGAGGACCTGGCCACGCTCGACGTGATGACCGAGGGCCGGCTCATCGTCGGCATCGGGCTCGGCTACCGGCCCGAGGAGTTCGAGTACCTCGGGGTCCCCTTCGGCGAGCGGGTCCGCCGGTTCGAGGAGGGGCTCGAGCTGATGAAGGCGATCTGGACCCAGCCGTCGGTCACGTTCGCCGGCGAGTTCTGGCAGCTGGCCGGCGCCGAGCCGCACATCGAGACCTGGCAGGACCCGTACCCGCCGGTCTGGCTGGGCGGCCACGCGCCCAAGGCGGTACGCCGGGCCGGGCGGGTCGCGAACGGCTGGATCATCCCGCCGGCGGTCGAGCTCGCGGACGTCGGCCCGCTGCTCGACATCTTCCGCGAGGAGCAGGCCCGGCGCGGGCTGCCGCCGAGCCTGCAGCCGCTGCGCCGCAACGTCTTCCTCGGCGCCGACCGGCAGGACGCGATGGAGCAGTTCATGCGCGCGTCGGCCAACCGGTATCTGCACTACGCCCGCAACGGGCACGAGCAGTGGCGGGTCGACGAGATCGAGCGCAGCTTCGTCGACGCGGTCGGCGGGCACGTGCTGGCCGGCTCGGCCGGCGACGTGCTGGCCCAGCTCCAGCAGATCGCCCGCACCCTCCCGGTCAACCCGCTGATCCTGCGCGCCGGCTGGCCGGACATGGACCCGGACTGGTTCATCTCCTACCTCGACACCCTCGGCGCCGAGCTCGTGCCGGGCATCGCCGAGATCGAGCCGATGGACCTGACCGCCGCGGCCGCGGGCTGACGGGACGGGCTGCCGATGCTGGGAATCCACCACGCGGGCATCGTCGTGTCCGACATCCACCGCGCGATCGACTTCTACACCGGCGTCCTCGGCCTCGAGCTGATGGCCGAGCTGACGCCGCCGAACGAGGGCCCGCACCTCGAGCGCGTGCTCAACCTGCCCGGGGCGCGGTTGCACGCCGGCGCCATGCTGCGGGCCGGCGCGAGCGCGATCGAGCTGCACGAGTTCGAGGCCCCGGAGTGGACCGGCGAGCGCCCTGTCCCCGCGCACGCCATCGGTTCGCAGCACGTCGCGTTCTGGTGCGACGACCTCGCCGCCGAGAAGGCCGCGATCGAGGCCCGCGGCGGCGTGTTCATGACCGGCATCAACGTCGTGGACACCGGCCCGTTCGCCGGGCTGCGCACCGCCTTCATCCAGGACCCCGACGGGATCCGGATCGAGTTCCTCGAGGTGGCGTACTGGCTGGACGATCAGCGCCGGGCAGGGGTCGAGCGGTACTGGGCCGAGCGCCGGTCGGGAGCGCCGGCGTGACCGGGCCGACCACCGATCTCGACCGCCAGGCGGCGGCCATGGAGGCGGCCTGGTGCACCGCCGTCGACACCCACGACCTGGCCGCGGTGCAGTCGCTGTTCGCGGCCGGCGGCACGTTCTTCACCCGCGGCCGGCTGATGGACGCCGCCGAGCGGGCGGAGTTCTTCACCGGCCTGTGGGCCGAGGGCACCGACCGCAGCACCCACGTCTGCCGGGACGTCCGGGCCGTCCCGGACGGCGACGCGGTCGTGGTCACCGCCCGGCTGACCGCGACCTTCATCCTCGCCGACGGCTCGGTCCGGGTCGCCTGGGGCCGGTACGACGACCGCGCGGTGTCCACAGAGGACGGGCTGCGGCTGGTGGCCAAGCGGATCACCCTGGAGCGGGTGGAGCTGCAGACCGAGGCGCGGCATGGCGTCCGGCCGGAGCTCGACCACGTCGGGGTGGCCGTCGACGACCTCGGCCGGATGATCGATCTGCTGACCGGGGTGCTCGGCGGCACCCTGCTCAGCGGCGGGCTTGAACCGGCCCGCGGGCTGCGCTCGGCCCAGGTCACCTTCGCCGGCGGCGGCAAGGTGGAGCTGCTCGAGCCCACGAAGCCGGGACCGGTACGCGACTTCGTCGCCGGCCGGGGACCGGGGGTGCACCACCTCACCGTGCTCGTGGACGACGTCGACGAGACCGTGGCCAGGCTGGGCGCGGCCGGCTTCCGCACCGTCGGCCGCGGCGAGGCGAGCGAGCGTTGGGACGAGGTCTACATCCACCCGCGGGACGCGGCCGGCTGCCTGATCCAGCTGGTGCGGGCGGGCACCGGATACGGCGAGCCGGTGCCGATCACGGCGGCGGAGATCCTCTCCGACGAGTGGACCTGGGTCGACCAGGTGCCGGTGCGGGTCGACCGCTGAGGGCGGCCGCTCAGCCGACGGCGAGCAGGGCCTGCAAGGCGGGCTTGGAGATCTTCGTCGCGGACATCGGCCACTCGGTCACGAACCGGACCGCGCGCGGCACCTTGTAGGCCGCCATCGAGCCCCGGCAGAAGTCGAGGATCTCCGCCTCCGTGACGGCGTGGCCCGGCGCTGCCTCGACGAAGGCGACCGGCACCTCCCCCAGCCGCGCGTCCGGCCCGGCGACGACCTGGACGAGCGCGACCGCGGGGTGCCGGAGCAGGAAGCTCTCGACCTCGGCGGCGGCGACGTTCTCCCCGCCCACCTTGATCATGTCCTTGAGCCGGCCGCGGAACGACAGCCGGCCGTCGACCAGCGCGCCGAGGTCGCCGGTGCGATACCACCCGGGGTCGGGATCGCCGGTCACGACCGGCGCCGGGTCCTTGTGGTAGCGGGAGAGCAGGCAGTAGCCGCGGACCCAGATCTCGCCGGTCTCGCCCGGCCCGACCGGGGCGCCCTGCTCGCTCCGGATCGACACCTCGATGCCGTCGAGCGGGCGCCCGGCGGTCGTCGCGCGCTGCTCGGCGGTGTCCGTCGCGTGGTTGACGCAGATCATCCCGGACAGCTCGGTCGACCCGGTGACCGAGACCTGTAGAGCATGCGGGAAACCGGCGCGCACCCGCTCGATCTCGG
Organism: Mycobacteriales bacterium; assembly: GCA_036558285.1. Taxonomy (GTDB): domain Bacteria; phylum Actinomycetota; class Actinomycetes; order Mycobacteriales; family CADCTP01; genus CADCTP01. The sequence goes on from DATBFW010000236.1 coordinate 19,707, forward strand.
CCGGTGCCGCCGCCGTCGTCAGCACCCGCAGGTGAGGCAGCGTTCGCCCGGTGCGGCGCAGCGCGGCGGCCAGGTCGAAGTAGAACGCCGGAAACCCGCCGTACGCGACGGTGGCCCGCTCCGTGTCCAGGAGGTCGACCGCGGTGTCGGCGTGGAAGTACGGCGCGCTGACGAAGCGGCCACCGGTGGCGACGGCGCCGATCAGCGCGACGTACGCACCGATGTGGCACAGCGGCATCGGGCTCCAGATCACGTCCTCGGCGGTCACGCCCATCCGGCCGGCCATCGCGACGACGCCGGTCACGACGAGCGCGCGGTGCGCGGTGTGCACGCCTTTCGGGCGGGAGGTCGTGCCGGAGGTGTAGAGCAGCAGCGCGGTGCCGGCTGGCTCGGACGGCACCAGCCAGGCCGGATCCGCCGGCCCGGGCGGTGTCGAGCCGGACGGCTCGGGCCACGGGGTGATCCACGGGTGCCGGGCCGGGCCGTACCCGGCCACGAACCGCAGCAGCGGCGCCTCGGCGCAGAAGGTGCCCGGGTCGCGGCCGAGCGACGGCAGCGCCTCGGCCAGCCGGGCCGGGTAGTCCACCGGCTCGCCCTTCGGGTTGACCTCGGGCTCGCCGGCGGTGACCAGGCCGACCAGGTCGGCGTGCTCGACGACGTACGGGAGCTCGTCGGTGCGGAACCGGGTGTTCAGCGGCACCGGGACGGCACCGCAGAGGCTGATGCCCAGCAGGGTGGCCAGGAGGCGGCCGGAGTTGGGGATCAGCAGCCCGACGTGGTCGCCCGGGACGACGCCGGCCCGGACCAGCCGCTCGCCGACCGCCAGCGCCTGCTCCGCCAGCTGTCCGTAGCTCACCCGCTCGCCGGGGAAGGCGGCGGCGACGCGGTCGGGCCAGCGCCGGGCCGCGCGCCGGAACAGCTCCGGCAGCCCGAGGTCCAGCAGCTCGGGATCGACGGCGTCGAAGTCGCTCATGGCGGTCCTTCCCGGCCCGGGTCCTGCGCGGTCCCGGCTCTTGCGCCGTTGTGGTCAGGAAGACAATGCTAACCATTACCCTGATCCCAACAGGTCGTCCGGTCGCCGCTGCCCGCGGAGAGGACTCAGGTGAGCGATCCGTCCCGCCCCGACCCCGAGGTGCGCAGCTACACGCTGCCGGTCGACCCGGTCGCGGCCCGCCGGTTCGCCTACGCGGCCACCGACGAGAACCCGCTCTACTTCGACGACGAGGCGGCGCGCGCGGCCGGCTACGAGCGGGCGATCGCCCCGCCGATGTTCGTCTGCTCGATGTTCGACCACACCGCCGGACCGCCCGAGCGCGACCTGCGCCCGGACGGGGTCGCGCCCGGCGTGTTCCCCAGCGTGGTCCGGCCGGACGCGGCGCTGCTCGGCGGCGGCCAGGAGGTCGAGTTCCTGGCGCCGGTGCACCTCGGCGACACCCTCGAGGTGACGCGGTCGGTGGTCGACCACTACCGCCGGCCGTCCCGGCAGTTCGGGGCGCTGGAGTTCGTCGTGATGGAGAGCCGCGCCGTCAACCAGGACGGCGTGCTGGCCGTGCGGATCGTCGACACCCTGGTCGTGCGGCAGTGACCGGCGATGTGCGGCTGACCAAGGTGCCGAGCACGATCGCCCTGTTCCGGATGTCGGCGGTGATGTGGAACGCGCACCGGGTGCACTACGACGAGGCCTACGCCATCGGCGTCGAGGGCCACGGCGGCCTGCTCGTCCCGGCGAACCTCCTGTCGAGCTACCTCTGCGAGGCCGCGATGGCCTGGGCCGGGCCGGCCGGCCGCGTCCTGCGGATGACGTTCCGGACCCGGGCGCCGGTGCTCGCCGACACCGTCCTCACCGTACGGGCCCAGGAGACGTCGGTCGGGCCTGACGGCGGCCGTCGGGTGGCCGAGCTCGACCTCGGCATCGACGACGCCGCGGGCGACACTCCGGTGACCGGGACGGCGTGGGTGCGCCTGCCGGCCGAGCCGGACGGTCCGTAGCCGAGTCCCGACCGGCCGCGATTGAGGGTCAAATCGTTGTCTCGGAGAGCTTGCGCCTCGATTTTTCGACTGTTAACTTCGACACCCATTAGGCCGGATCATTGGTATCATGCGCATGAACCTCACAGGGTTCCCCAACACGGCGCAGGGATGAGGGACCGCAGGGCTCCTCCTGCTCACGATCCCATCGCAACGAGCGGAGAACAGATGAAGCACGACACGAAGGACCTCTCGGTCGGGCGGCCGCGGTTCGCTCGTTCGGTCGGGATCGTCGGCGCGGCCGCGGCCCTGGCTCTCGTGGCCACCGCGTGCAGCCCGTCCGACTCCGGCGGCAGCTCCAGCGACTCGGGCCTGTCCGGCACCGTCGACGTCACCTCGATCCAGGACCTCACCGGTGCGGTCGGCCCGGTCGGGATCTCCACCCAGAACGGCATGAAGCTGGCGGAGAAACAGGTCAACGACAGCGGCATGCTCGGCGACGCGAAGCTGAAGATCAGCTACCAGGACACCCAGACCAAGGGCGACCAGGCGGCCAGCCTGATGAGCTCGGCGGTCTCCACCAAGGCCACCGCGATCTTCGGGCCGGTCTCCAGCCAGGAGGCCGTGGTCGTGGCGCCCATCGGGCAGAGCGCGAAGGTCCCGACGATCTTCACCCAGGCCGGCTCGGACGGCGTCGTCATCGGCGACTACACGTTCCGGGTGACCGCGCCGCAGCAGTACTACCAGCCCAAGATGGCGGCGTACCTCAAGTCGCAGGGCATCAAGACGGCGTCGTTCATCTACGACTCGACGGTGCCCACCACCAAGGACATCACCGAGAAGACGCTGCCGCCGCTGCTCGAGCAGAACGGCATCACCGTCAAGGGCAAGTACGGCTTCCAGAACGGGACGACGGACTACTCCGCGTACGTCAGCAAGGTCGTCGGCGAGAAGCCGGACGCGGTCGGCGTCGAGGGCACCAACCCTGAGGCGAGCCCGATCATCAGCTCGCTGCGCAACGCCGGCTACAAGGGGCTGATCTTCGGCGGCACGTCCTTCGGCGCGGCGAGCCTCAAGGCCGCGGGCGAGCAGGCCAAGGGCGTCGTGTGGGCGACCGACTTCGACCCGAAGAGCGACTTCCCGAAGACCAAGCAGTTCGTCGCGGACTACACCGCCATGTTCGGGTCGCCGCCGGTGAACTACGCGGCCGAGGGCTACGACGCGGTGTACCTGCTCGCGCAGGGCCTGAAGAACGCGAACAGCACCGACCGGGCCAAGGTCCAGGCCGGCATGGCCGAGGCGGCGAAGAAGGGCTACGACGGTGCTCTCGGCCCGCTCAAGTTCGAGGGCAACGACCTGCGCCAGGACGGGTATCTGCAGACCTATGACGGCACCGCCGTGCAGCCGGTCGAGAACCAGTCCTGAGCCGACGCGCCGCAGGCGAGGTTCAGGAGCCACCCCATGATCCAGGTCATCGCCGACAGCCTCTCGCTCGGCTCGGTGTACGTGCTGTTCGCACTGGGACTGAGCCTGTCCTGGAGCGTGCTCAACCTCCTGAACCTCGCCTACGGTGCCCAGTTCATGCTCGGGGCGTACTTCGCCTACGTGGTCGGCAACCACGTCGACCTGCCGCTGTTGTTCGTGCTGCCGGCGGTCATGATCATCGTCGCGGCCACCTCGGTGGTGGCGGACAACCTGGTGTTCCGCCGGCTGCGCACGACGGCCGGCACCCCGGTCGAGAGCGAGCTGTCGATGCTCGTCGCGAGCATCGGCCTCGCCGCCGTCGCGGTCACCCTCGTGCAGCACGAGACGCAGGGTGAGTCGAAGTTCGTGCCGAAGTCGGTCTTCCAGGTGAAGACGCTGAACCTCGGCGACACCCTGCACCTGACCAACATGCAGCTGATCATGATGGTGGTGACCGTGCTGCTGACGATCGCGCTCGTCGTGGTCGTGAAGTGGACCCGTTTCGGCCGGGCGATGCGCGGGGTCGCCGTCGACCCGGCGACCTGCGAGCTGCTCGGGGTCAACTCCAACCGGTTGTTCTCCACCACCATCGCGATCAGCGGCGCGCTGGCCGGTCTGGCCGGCGTGCTGCTGGCCATCCATCTCAACTACGTCGACTCGACGATGGGTGACCCGCTGCTGACCAAGGCGTTCGCGATCATCATCATCGGCGGCGTCGGCAGCATCCTCGGCGCCGCCGTCGGCGGCTACCTGCTCGCCTTCGCCGAGGTCCTCATCGTGGCCTACGGCCCGGCCAACTACCGCGACGCCATCGCCTTCGTCGTCATCCTGGCGGTGCTGCTGCTGCGGCCGTCGGGGCTGTTCGCGCGGCAGAGGTGGGAGCGGGCCTGATGTTCAGCTACTTCAGCGACAACGAGGTCCTCATCCAGCAGACCCTCGTGTACGTGCTGCTGGCGATCAGCCTGCAGGTGGTGCTGCGGTGCGGCGTCGTCTCGCTGGCGTCGATCGGCTTCTACACGCTCGGGTCGTACGCGAGCGCGATCGCCGTCAAGGACGGCTGGCCGCCGGTGGTCATCCTCCCGCTGGTCGCGCTCGCCTCCGGCCTGCTCGGCTACGGCTTCGGCAAGCCGCTGGCCAAGCTGCGCGGGCTCTACCTGGCCATGGCCACGCTGGCCTTCGACCTCGTCATCCCGGTGCTGCTGATCAACGGCGGCGACCTCACCGGCGGGGCGCTGGGGATCTACGCGATCCCGCTGGCCATCACCACCAGCAGCCTGTTCGTGATCGTCGTGCTCGTCATCCTCGCGGTCAGCCAGATCGAGCGCGGCTGGATGGGACGGGCCTCGCTGGCCCTGCGCAGCGACGAGAACCTGGCCCGGTCGATGGGCGTGCGGGTGACCAGGGAGCGCTACCTGGCGTTCGCCATCTCGGCCGCGCTCGGCGGGCTCGCCGGCGCGCTGTCCGCGATGCTCTTCCGGGCCGTGAGTCCCGGCAGCGGCGGGTTCGCGCTCATCACGCTCGGGCTGACGATGGCGATCGTCGGTGGCCGCGACTCCTGGATCGGCGCGGTGATCGGCGCGTACCTGGTGACCTGGGTGCCGGAGTGGCTGCGCTTCGTCGGCTCGTACCGCGCGCTGGTGTTCGGCCTCGTGCTCGTCGTGGTGATCATGTTCTTCCCCGACGGCCTGCTCGGCGCCGCCCGCCGGCTGTTCGCCAGATCCCGGCGGAAGGTGGCGCCGGCATCCCGATCCGAGCGGGAGGCGGTGCCGGTATGACCACGACTGCCGACCCGGCCGGCGCGCTGCTGCGCACCGACGCGTTGTCGGTCACCTTCGGCGGGGTCAAGGCCGTCGTCGACGTCAGCCTCGAGCTGCAACCGGGCCGGCTCTACGGCCTCGTCGGTCCGAACGGCTCCGGCAAGACCACGTTCCTCAACGCGATCTCGCGGCTGGTGCCGACCTCGCACGGCACGATGTGGTTCAACGGGCAGGACTACACCAGGATCTCCGACACGAAGGTCGCCAGCATCGGCATCTCCCGCACCTTCCAGAACATCCGGCTGCTCAACCTGCTCAACGTCGAGGACAACGTGAAGCTCGGCGCCGACGCGGTCGACGGGCGCAAGCGCAACCTCGACTGGTGGTTCGGCCGGCGCGCCGCGCGGCGCGAGGAGGCGCACGTGACCGAGCTCGCCACCGAGGCGCTGGAGCAGGTCGGCCTCACCGCGATGGCCAAGCGGGACCCGTCGACCCTGTCCTACGGCATGCAGCGGCGGGTGGAGATCGCCCGCGCGATCGCGATGAAGCCTCGGCTGCTGCTGCTCGACGAGCCGACCGCGGGCATGCGCGAGGACGAGCGCACCGAGATCATGGAGCTGAGCCAGTCCCTGGTGGCCGGCGGGATGACCGTGCTGCTCGTCGAGCACAACCTCCGGATGATCACCTCGATCTGCGAGCATCTGTTCGTCATGTACTTCGGGAACTGCATCGCGAGCGGCGACCCGCAGGAGGTCATGCGGATGCCGGCCGTGCAGCAGGCCTACATAGGACACAGCGCCGATGTCCCAGTCTGAGCAGACGCCGGTTCTCGAGGTCGTCAACCTGCGCGTCAACTACGGCGCCGTGCAGGCGGTCCGCGACGTGAGCCTGCGGGTGCTGCCGAACCAGGTGGTGTCGGTCCTCGGCGCGAACGGTGCGGGCAAGTCCTCGACGGTGCGGGCCATCTGCGGCGCCGTGCCGTCGACCGCCGAGCGCGTGCACTACCTGGGTCGCGACTACAAGCGCCGGCGCGCCTACAAGATGGCGCGGGCCGGGCTGGTGCTGGTCCCCGAGGGGCGGCGGATCATCGGCCCGCTCTCGGTCGAGGAGAACCTGCTGCTGGGCGGATTCTCCGTCGGCGGGCGCCGGAAGCTCAGCGGCGAGCTCGACGAGGTGTACGAGATGTTCCCGATCCTGCGCACCCGCAAGGACGTGCCGGGCGGGCTGCTGTCCGGCGGCGAGCAGCAGATGCTCGCGATCGGCCGTGCCCTGATGTCCAAGCCGAAGCTGATCGTCATGGACGAGCCGACCATGGGGCTCGCGCCCATCATGGTCGACGCGGTGATGGACACCGTCGGCCGCATCTCCAAGCTCGGCGTCGCGATCCTCATGGTCGAGCAGAACGTCACCGCGGCCATGCCGGTCTCCGACTTCGTCTACGTCCTCGAGCAGGGTCGGGTCGCATACTCCGGGGTCGCCAGCGAGGCCGCCGAGAACACCGAGGTCCTCGAAGCCTTCCTGGGCATCGACGTCATCGAGGACGTCGTCGCAGAGGAGGAGGCCGAGGCCGCGGAGGCCGCGGAGGCCGCCGGGGCGGAGGAGAAGCCGGCGACCGCGGAGGCGGCGGGCCGGGGCCACGGCGCACCGACCAGCTGACAAGAGGGGACCTGCGCCCGAGCAGAGCCGTCCTGGCCATGCGGAGATGCTGGAGCTCGTGCGGCCGGCACTGCGGCAGAGCCTGGCGGGCAAGGTCGCGGCCACCGGCACGGCCATGGTCGCCATCCAGGAGGAGCTGCGGCATGCGCTGATGCTGGTGGCCGCGCGCATCGTCGGGCTCGACGACGTCGACTCGGCCGAGGCCACCGCGGCGCTGCGGTCGATGGCCGAGCGGATCGGCGAGGGCAACTCCTCGGACTGGTCCAACCGGGACGTCGACGCGGTGATGCGGGACGCGCGCTGGCGGCGAAGGACGAGTTCGCCGAGCGGTTCTTCGCCCCGGCCCGGGGCCGCCGCGGCGCCCTGCTGGCGCGCCACCGGGCCGGCGAGATCGGGGCCGGCGAGCTTCCCAACGACCTGCTCATGCTGCTGCTCAAGGCGTACGCGGACTGGGACGAGGACAAGCTGCTGCGCGAGTGCATCTTCTTCCTCGGCGCGTCGGCGACCACGACGACCTCGCTCGCGCCGCACGCCCTGTTCGAGACGCTCACCTGGGTCGCCGCGCACCCCGAGGACGCGGCCAAGCTGCAGGACATCGACTTCCTGCGGCAGCTCGTGCACGAGGCGCTCCGGCTGCACCCGCCGGTCCCGGCGCTGCTGCGCGCGCCGCGACACGCAGGCCGACCGGTACGCGCGGTTCTCGGTGCTGCTGAGCGAGCGCACCGACTCGCTCGTCTGAGCAAGGGCTACCCGGCGAGCTCGCGGGCCAGTGCGTAGGCCTGCCGGGTGGCGAACACCAGCCGGCGCGGTGCGTACGCGTCGCCGAGCACGCGGGTGTCCGGATGCCGGCCCCGCAGCTGCTCGTACAGGGCGGAGTCGGACTGCGAGCCGCAGGCGAGCACGACCGAGTCGATGCCGTCGATCTCGTGCTCCCGGCCGGAGTAGACGTTGCGCGTCGTCACCGAGCCGGCGCGGATGCCGGCCACCTGTTCCATGAACCGCAGCTGCACGCCCTGCTCGCTCAGCCGGCCGAGGATGCCGCCGACGATGTAGCGGCCGAGCAGTGGAGCCGGTCCCGGTGTCTGGTAGACGACGGTGACCTCGTGGCCGCGGGAGGCGAGGTGGTCGGCCACGCCGAGCGGCGGCATGTGGTCGTCCTGCGCGACCACCAGCACGCGCCGGCCGACGGTGGCGGCGCCGGTCAGCACGTCACGGATCTCGTGCACGTGCGCGCCGTCGGCACCGGCGATCTCGACCCGGCGCGGCACCGCGCCGGTGGCCACTGCGACGACCTCGGCGCCGGCCGCGAGCACGGAGTCGACGGTGGCGCGGCGGCCGAGCACCACCTTCACCCCGAGGTCGGCGAGCCGGCGCGCCTGCCAGTCGAGATAGCGGCCGTACTGGTCGTAGGTCGGTGCGGCGGCCGCGATCCGCAGCTGGCCCCCGAGCGCGGCGCCGGCCTCCCACAGCTCGACCTCGTGGCCGCTGCGCCGGGCCAGGGCGGCCAGCTCCATCCCGGCCGGGCCACCGCCGACGACCAGCACGCTGCGCGGGCTCGCCGCGACCGGCCACGGGCCGTCGATCTCCTTGGCGGCGTGCGGGTTCACCGCGCAGCCGAACGGCAGGCCCTCGACGTACCGGCGGCTGATGCACTCGTTTCCGCCGACGCACGGCCTGATGTCGCTCGTCCGGCCGGCGCGCGCCTTGACCAGCAGCTCGGGCTCGGCGATGTGGGCGCGGGCCATCCCGACCACGTCGGCGTGGCCGGCCGCGAGCACCCGCTCGGCCGCCTCCGGGCTGTTGACGCGGCCGGTGTGCACGACCGGCAGCGACACGGCGGCCCTGATCGCGCCGGCCAGCTCGCTCCACTGAGCCGGCGAGTAGAAGTGCGGCTGGATGTAGCTCGGGTTGCCCCACGGCGAGCCCATCACCAGGTGCAGGAAGTCGACCATCCCGGTCGACTCCCAGTACTGCGCGAGCTCCCGGGCGCCGTCCAGGCCGTACCCGCCGGGCATCTCCTCGACCATCGTCAGTCGGATGCCGACGGTCATCGTGGAGCCGACGGTGTCCCGGACCGCGCGCAGGATCTCGGTGCCGAACCGCACCCGGTTCTCGAAGGAACCGCCGTACTCGTCGGTCCGCCGGTTGGTCAGCGGCGAGAGGAACCACTCGACCATGTCGTCGTGGTTGAAGTGCAGCTCGAGCCCGTCCAGCCTGGCCTGCTGGGCGCGGCCGGCCGACCAGGCGTACTCCTCGACGAACCAGCGGATCTCGTCGCGGGTGAGCACGTGCGGCACGACGTTCCACATGGGCGTGCTCAGCGTCGCCGAGGGCGCGAACGGCACGCCGCCCTGCATGGTCAGCTGGGCCGACGCGGTCGCGCCGGCCGCGTGCATGGTGTCGGCGAAATGCTGGACGCGCTCGACGAAGAACGGTAGCCGGTAGTAGCCGTCGAGGAAGCCGCCGACGCCGGTGGCCTCGAAACCGGGGATCGCCTTGCCGTCGATGTGTCCGGACACACCGTCGATCCAGGCCACACCGGCGTCGGCCCGGGCCTTCCAGTACGCGATGTTCCGCTCGGCGTCCGCGTCGGAGCCCCACAGGTTGCCGATCGCCGACCCGTGCGGCGGCATCATCACGCGGTTGCGCAGGTCCATCGTCCCGACCCGGATCGGGCTGAACAGGTGCGGGAAGGGCTGCGGCTCGGACATGGCGCTCCCGTCGCGTCGTCGGTCGGGATTGAGCCTAAAGCTATGCATCATATGAATGGAAGGCTACGGTAGAGGTGGATACCGAAGTCCCCGCGGGAGGTGCGCTCGTGCAGACGCGTCCAGGCCACGACGACATGGAGTGGATCACCGACTTCCGCGAAGCCGACGAGATCTTGAAGTCGAAGCAGTTCCGCAACACGCTGCACGACGGGCCCGCTCGCTGGGTCATCGGCGACTCGATCGGCACCCTGTGGGGCGACGCGCACACCTACCGACGCCGTACCGAGATGCTCATGTTCTCCCGGCCGGCGCTGATGTCGTACGAGCTGGAGCTGATCCGGCCGGCGCTGCGGGACGCCTTCGCCGCCGCCGCCGGCGAGCCGGACGGCGTCCTGCGCGTCCCGATCCAGGGCGTCATGCGCGCCGCGCTGCTGCGCATCTCCGCCCGCGTGGTCGGGCTGGACGTGACCAGTGCCGAGGACACCGACGCCCTGCGCTCGATGTCCGAGCGGATCGGCGAGGGCACCGCGTCCGAGTGGCTCACCGACGGCGTCGAGGAGGTCGTGCGCCGGGCGGTCGAGGCCAAGGAGGAGTTCCGGCAGCGCTTCTTCGTCCCGGCGCGGGACCGCCGGGCGGAGCTGATCCGCAGGGCCGACGCAGGCGAGATCCGCCCGGAGGACCTGCCCAACGACCTGCTGACGCTGCTGCTGCGGGCGTACGACGACTGGGAGGAGGAGGAGATGCTCAAGGAGTGCATCTTCTACCTCGGCGCCTCGTCGTCGACGACGTCGCAGGCGGCGCCGCACCTGCTGTACGAGATCCTCACCTGGGTCGAGCACCATCCCGAGGACGCGGAGAAGATCCACGACGTCGGCTTCCTGCGGGCGGCCGCACACGAGACGCTGCGGCTGCACCCGCCCGCGCCGGCGCTGATGCGGGCCGCGCTCGAGGACGTCCAGCTCTCGACCGGGCGGGTCATGCCGGCCGGGGTGAACTTCGCCCTCGACCTCAACACGGTCAACCGCAGCACGGAGGTCTTCGGCCCGGACGCCGCGGGGTTCAACCCGCACCGCGTCCCGCCGAAGGGCGTGCACGGTTACGGCGAGTCCTTCGGCGCCGGGCCGCACGTCTGCCCCGGCCGGCTGATCGCCGTCGGCGCCGCGGTGGCGATCGACCGGCCGGACGAGTCGTCCGTCGGCGTGCTGGTCCGGCTCATGGACGAGCTGTTCCGCTACGACATCTCCCTCGACCCGGACGACCCGCCCACCCGCCGTACGGACACGATGGTTGACCGCTACGACCGGTTCACCGTGCTCATCAAGCCGCGGGACGGCGCGCTGGTCTGAGTCACCGGCTGCTGAAGACCACGCTGACCGGCCGGATCCGCACGGTCACCCTGACCACGTCCCCCGGCACCTCCCGGTACGGCCGGCCGACGTAAGTGCGGGCGAGCCGCTCGATGAGCTCGATCGCGCCGTCGGCGCTCGTCGTGGCGGTGCCGCGCACCTCCACGTAGGTCAGCGGGTCGTCCTTGGGGAACCACAGGACGCTGACGTTCGGGTCGGCCGTGAGGTTGCGGTACTTGCGGCGCGCGGTGAGCGTGGAGAACAGGACGTCGTCGCCGTCGTACGTGGCCCAGACGACCGACAGGTGCGGCCGGCCGTCCGCACCGATGGTGCCGACCGTCACGTGCGTTCCCTCGTCGAGCCACCGCTTGGCCGCGTCCGGCAGCCGGGGCGGGGCGCTAGCCGGCCGGCCAGTCATAGACCCGGCGCAGCGTGCTGCCGTAGATCTTCGCCAGCTCATCGGGTCCGAGCCCGGGCACCTCGCGCAGGTAGTGCGTGCCGTCCCAGTAGCTGTGCAGCCCGGCGGTGCGGGTGTAGTCGCTGCCCCACATGACCCGGTCCGGGCCGAAGGCGTCGACGATCCGGTGCACGCCGTCCCACACGTCGCGGAACGGGAACCGCTCGCGGGACAGCGACGGCGCACCGGTCAGGTTCATGTGGACGTTGTCCAGCCGGGCCAGGTCGAGGACCGCCGGCAGGTTCTCGAACGGGTCCTCCGGCAGCACGCCGAGCACCGGCGGGGCGATGCCGACGCCGAGATGCCCGATGACGAAACGGATTCCCGCGTACCGCTGCAGGGTCGCGACGAGCAGCTCCGGCAGCGGGTGGAAGACCATCAGCGCGACGACCAGGCCCTGGGCCTGGCAGGCGTCGAGCACCCGGGTGAACTCGCCGCGCTCGTGCCGTTCGCGGTCGCGCAGTTCCGGGATCCGAACGCCGACCATGCCGCGGGCGACGTCGGCGGCGAGCCGCTCCTCGACGTCGTCGGCGAGGTGGTCGATCCAACCGACGACTCGGAACTTGCCGGGGTATTTCCCGGCGCCCTCGAACTCGTAGCCGTTGTCGGTGCCGTACACGCCGTTCGGGGTCAGCAGGGCCGCGTCGACGCCGACCTCGGCCATCTCCAGCACGGCCATCTCGGTCGAGTTCGTCTGGCCGGCGTGCTGCAGGTACGGCAGTTTGTCCCGGTGCCGCTCGCGGTAGCTTGGCACCCAGGGCCGGCGCGGCCGGTCGGACAGCCACGTATGGACCTGGGCGTCGACGATCTCCATGCCGTCCCTCACTTCTGGCGGTCCGCGGAGTACATGACTGAGGTGAGGCCACCGTCGGCGACGATGGTCTGGCCGGTGACGTACGAGGACGCGTCGGAGGCGAGGAACGCGACCACGTCGGCCATGTCCCGCACGCCGCCCAGCCGGCCGAGCGGGATCCGGCCGATCCGCTCGGCCAACCACTCGGCGCTGTGCCCGTGCAGGATCGGGGTGTCGACGATGCCGGGCGCGAGCGCGTTGACCCGGATCCGGTACGCGCTCAGCTCGTACACCAGCGCCCGGGTCAGGGCGACGATCGCGCCCTTCGACGCGGCGTACGCGGTGTTGTGCGCCGAGGCCGTGGTGAACGCGGCGAGGCTGGCGATGTTGACGATGCTGCCGCCGCCGGCGCGCTTCATCGCCGGCACCGCGTGCTTGATCGCGAGGGCCGAGCCGGTGAGGTTGACGTCGAGGACCCGCTGCCACTGCGCGACCGGCATCTCGTCGATCGGCGCCTTGGTGCTGATCCCGGCACAGTTGACGAGGACGCCGAGCCGGCCGGCGGTCCCGGCCGACGCCATCAGCCCGGCCAGGTCGTCCTCGACGGTGACGTCGCAGCGCACCGACCGCCAGCGCCGCGGGTCGCCGTCGCCCGGTGGCTCGGCGTCGCGGAGATCGCCGGCCACGACCGTGGCGCCGTCGGCCAGGAAGCGCTCGGCGATGGCGCGGCCGATGCCGGACGCGGCTCCGGTGACCACGGCGACCTTGCCGTCCAGCTGCGTCGCCACCGATCCGGGCTCCCCTCCACGCTGCACCTGTTCCGAATAATCATAGGCATCTTAGGCCCGGTCAACGGAAGGCCGGGAGCACCCGCTGCCGGAACAGCTCGAGCGAGTGCAGCATCCGGTCCTGCGGCAGGTCGAACCACTGCATCCGCAGCACCACCTTCGTGATTCCGGCCGCCTGCAACGCCGAGAGCTCCTCGACGGCGCCCTCGGGGTCGGTGAAGAGGTAGACCTCCTTGGCGCGCTTGGCGGCCTCGTCGGCGCTGGACAGGTGCCGGTAGTCCACCGACCGGTCGGGCGGGTCGTACGCCGAGTACATCCGGGTCAGCGCCGCCCGCGCGGCCGAGCCCAGCTGCCACGCCCGGTCCCGGTCCTCGTCCAGCAGGATCTCCCGGCGGACGACGAGCTCGGGTCGGCCGGTCCGCCCGTGCCGCTCGCGGGCGTCGAGGTACAGCGAGAGGGCCTCGACGAGGCGGTCACCGGTGACATGCGGAGGGATGATCCACGCGTCGCCGAGCCGGGCGGCGCGGTCGATGGCCTTCGGCAGCCCGCCCGCGCCGATCCAGATCGGCGGCCCGCCCGGCTGCACCGGCGCCAGGCTGATCTTCTCGTCGTCGATCGAGAAGTACCGGCCCGAGTAGCTGACCCGCTCGCCGGACCACAGTCGCCGCATGATCTCGACGGACTCGGTGAAGCGGCCGAGCCGCTCGGTCATGGGGATCCCGAACGCCTCGAACTCGTTCTCCCGGTAGCCCATGCCGAGGCCCGCGATGACCCTGCCGCCGGTCAGGTGGTCGAGGGTGGAGAACTCCTCCGCCGCGCCGACCGGGTGCCGGAGCGGAAGGATGTACATGTTGGTGCCCACCGACATCTCTGCGGTGTCCGCGGCGAGGGCGGCCAGCAGGTGCAGTGGCTGCAGCGTCGGCATCGAGCCGAGGTAGTGCTGCAGCACCCAGACCGACTCGATGCCGCTGACGGCGGCCGCCCTGGCTTGCTCCCGGAGGGCGCCGACCCGGGTCGACGGGGAGACGTCCGGCGGGAAGTCGTTCATCAGTGCCAGTCCGAACTTCAGAGCCACCAGCCCACCTCTTCGTCGAGCCCGACGCGCTTGACGAGGCTAACACTCTCCATGACAATCGTATTCATGGTTTGGTCCGACGCGGTGTCGTCGGACCGGCGGCCGGTGGACCTGCGCAGCCTGCTCTCGCCACGGGCGATGGCGATCGTGGGCGCGTCCCCGAACGTCGCGCGGCACACCGGTCGGGCCATGGCGAACCTGCTGCGTACCGGATACGCGGGCACCGTCTACCCGGTCAATCCCCGCTACCACGAGGTCATGGGCCTCCCGTGCCTGGCGTCCGCCACCGACCTGCCGCCGGATGTGGACGTGGCGTACGTGCTGATCCGGGCGGAGCTCGTGCTCGCGGCCGTCGAGGAGTGCGCCCGCGCCGGGGTCCGCAACGTCGTCGTGTGCACCTCCGGCTTCGCCGAGGAAGGTGCGGCCGGTCGGTCCGTGCAGGAGCAGCTGACCGCGCTCGCCCGGCGCACCGGCATCCGCATCGTCGGACCCAACTGCATCGGAATCCTCGACGTGGTGGGCAACGTGGTCGCCACCCCGACGCTCAACATCGCCGAGCACATCGCGCCGGGCTCGGTCACGGTCGTCAGCCAGAGCGGCGGGATGGGCGTGAACGTCGTGAACATCGCCCAGGGACGTGGTGTCGGCATCAGGGCGCTGGTCAGCGTCGGCAACGAGTGCGACATCGACGTGGCCGATCTCGTCGGCGCGCTCGCCGAGGACGAGCACACCGCGGTGATCGCGCTGTTCCTCGAGCAGATCCGGCGGGTCGAGCCGTTCCTCGACGCCGTACGGCGGGCGCACGAGGCCGGGAAACGCGTCGTCGCCCTGAAGGTGGGCGCCGGCGACGCCGCGGCCCGCAGCGCCCTCGGGCACACCGGCGCGATGACCGGTTCCCATCAGGTCTTCACCGCCGTCATGGCGGAGTCGGGCGTGGCGACCGTACGGACCCTGGACGAGCTGATCGACGTCGCCGGCCTGCTCGCCGCCGCGCCGCCGCCGGTGTCCGGCCGGCTCCTGATCGTGTCGCCGTCCGGGGGCGAGTGCAGCTACGTCGCCGATCGGGCCGAGGCCGCCGGGCTGTGCGTACCTCCGCTGCGGGCGGCGACGGCGCAGAAGCTCGCGAGCCTGATGCGCTTCGGCACGCCCGGCAACCCGCTGGACCTCACCGGCCAGGTGATCGGCGACGCCACGCTGCTGCAGGACGTCACGTCCGTGCTCGCCGACGACGACGGCGTCGACGTGATCCTGTTCGCCGTGCCGACCTGGACGGAGCACGACGCCGAGCGGCTGTTGCCGGTGATCGTCGACGCGGCGCGCGCCAGCAGCACGCTCGCGGTCGTCTCGACCTGGACCGCCAACGGCATGACCGAGACCGCGGAAGGGATCCTCGCGGCCGCCGGCGTCCCGGTGTTCGCCGGCCCGGACACCGCGGTGCGGGCGCTGCGCGCGCTGGCGACGATCCCGCCGGTGCCGGTGCGCCCGCCGGCGCCGGCGCGCCCGCCGGGGCGGGTCGCCGCGCGGGCCACGGCAGAGCTGCCGCCGCGGTGGCGGGTCGATCCGCCCACCGAGCACGACGCCAGCCGGTACGCCGCCGCATGGGGGATCCCCGTCCCGGCGCAGCTGCTGGCCGAGGATGCCGCCGATGCGACGGCGCTGGCCGGCCGGCTGCGCTGGCCGATCGTGGCCAAGCAGCTGTGCCGCGGGGTGACCCACAAGTCCGACCTCGGCCTGGTCCGGCCGGACATCCGCGACCCACGGGACCTCGCGGCGCAGCTGGCGCAGCTGGCCGCGGTCGCCGCGAGCAACGACCTGGAACCCGCTGGCATCCTGCTGGCCGAGCAGGCGGCCGGGCTGGAGATGATCGTCGGCGGGGTTCGCGACGCCGACTTCGGGCCGATGATCATGGTCGGGTCGGGTGGCGTGCTCGCGGAGGTCCTGGCCGACACCGCGCTCGCCCGCTGCCCGATCGACTCCGCCCGGGCGGCGGAGCTGATCGGAACCCTCCGGATCGCCCGCGTCCTGTCCGGCTACCGCGGCCGGGCCTACGACGTGGCCGCGCTCGCCGACCTCGTCGCCCGCGCGTCCGAGATGTTCGCGGCCTCGCCGTGGATGGCCGCCTTCGACCTCAACCCGGTGCTCGTCGGTCCTGCCGGCCACGGCGCGACGGCGGTCGACGCGTCGATCGAGCTGTAGCGGCCGGCCGGCGGCCCGGCCGGGCCCGGCCGGCGGCCGGGCCAGGCGGCCGGGGCAGGCGGCCGGGGCAGGCGATCGGGGTCAGGCGGCCGGGCCGGCGGTCGGGGTCAGGCGGCCGGGCCGGCGGTCGGGGTCAGGCGGCCGGCCGGCGGTCGGGGTCAGGCGGCCGGGTTCTCCGCCGCGGCCGGCTCGACGTTGTGGTTCAGGGCGAACCGGTTGGCCGGGTCGTAGGCGCGCTTGACCGCGGCCAGGCGGGCGTAGGTCGCGGGCGGGTACGCCGCCGCGAGGTCCGCCGCCGTCGCCGAGCCCTGGAAGTTGACGTACGTGCCGGTGCCGTGGGCCGCCACGGCGCGCCACCCGACGAGCGCCCGGTCCACCTCGGCGTCGGTCGCCGTATCGGGCAGCATCAGCATGCCGACGACCATGGCCTCCGCATCACGGTGGGCGAAGGCCGTCGCGTCCGCCGGCACCCGCCCGAACGCCCCGCCCAGGCTGCGTACCGCGATCGCCGTCGGGTGCGCAGCGGCGTGCTGGCGCGTCATCGCCGCGATCACGGCGTCGTCGAGGCTCGGCACCAGGGTGTTGCGGACGACCAACCGGAGTCCCGGTGGGTGCTGCGCATCCTCGAGGATCTCCGGGTAGCGGCGCTCGGCGAGGTTCGCCCTGGTCACCGTGCCGAGCTCGAACAGCGGCTCGGTCGCGGCGTCGACGTCGGCGACCGCGGTGCCCGGTTCGCCGGCGTAGCAGAGCAGCACGGTCGCGGACGGCGGTGCTGCCGGCACCCGTGGCAGCAGCACCAGCGTGCTGCTCAGCTCCTCCGGCGCGCGCCGCATCGCGTCCCGCCACCGGACGAGCAGGTCGACCGGGTCGTCGAGGCGGTAGGCCACCGACCCGAAGTGCAGGTTGGTCACCGGCTGGGCGACGAAGTCGAAGTCGACCACGACGCCGAAGTTGCCGCCGCCGCCGCGCAGCGCCCAGAACAGGTCGGGGTGTTCGGCCGCCGAGGTCGTGAGCAGCCGCCCGTCCGCGGTCACCACCCGCGCGCCGACCAGATTGTCGATCGCCAGGCCGTACCGGCGCACCATCCAGCCGACCCCGCCGCCCAGGGTGAGGCCGCCGACGCCGACGCTGCTGGTGTCGCCCGCGGTGATGCCCCAGCCGTACGGATCGAGCGCCGCGGCCACCTGGCCCCAGGTCGCGCCGCCGCCGACGCGCACCAGTCGGCGGCCGGCGTCGAGGACCCGGACGCCGTCGAGACGCGACAGGTCGATCACCATCCCGCCCGTGTTGGTGCTGTGGCCGAGCGGGCTGTGCCCACCCGACCGTACGGACACCGCCAGGTCATGCCGTCCGGCATGGGCGAGGGCGGCCGCGACCTCGTCCGGGTCGCGGGGCCGGACCACCAGCGCCGGCTCGCCGGTCGCGAAGAACACCCGCGCCGCGGCGTCGTACCCGTCATCCCCAGGCCGCACTGCCTCGACGGCCAGGTCGGTCTGATGCAGGCTCATCGGAACTCTCTCTCCTCCGTCGTGAAATGGACACGACCGATGGTTCGCGGATCCGCGCCGCACCGCGTCGGCCTGGGGGCGTCTCTTCCGGCTACCGGCCGGGCAGGCCGCCCGGGCGTCCGGTACCACCTCGGGAGTGGGCTCGGCGTACTCCCCCGGTGGGACGCCGCGACCAGGACACGGTTCTACGATCGGAACCATGCGGAGCGATCGCGGACGGCTGAGGCTCTACGCCACCGGCTGGCTGGTGTCAGCCGCGGTCAGCGGGGTCGCCTTCGTCCAGTGGCATGCCCACATGCGGGAGGTGGAGCGGCGCGCCGAGGAGGCCGAGCGCACCCGCGACGAGGTCGCCCGGCGCCGGGCCGTGGAGGAGCGACTCCGGATCGCCCGCGAGCTGCACGACTCGCTGACCCACAGCATCTCGGTGATCAAGGTGCAGGCCGGCGTCGCCGCGCACCTGGCGAAGAAGAACGGCGAGGAGCCGTCCGACGCGCTGCTCGCGATCCAGGAGGCCAGCAGCGACGCGGTACGCGAACTGCGGTCGACGCTCGACGTGCTGCGCCGGGACGACAACGTCAACGGCAGCGGGGTGGACCAGCTCCCGGCGCTCGTGGAGCGCGCGCGGTCGTCCGGGCTGCCGACGACCTACACCGTGCTCGGGGAGCGGCGTCCGCTGTCGCCGGAGGTCGACCAGGCGGCGTACCGGGTCGTGCAGGAGGCGCTGACCAACGTCACCCGGCACGCGGGGAAGGCGACCGCGTCGGTGCAGGTCGCGTACGACGCGCGCACGCTCACCATTCGCGTCGACGACGACGGGGCGGGGTCGCAGCGGCCACCGGTGCCCGGGTACGGGCTGGTCGGGATGCGGGAGCGGGTCACCGCCCTGGGCGGCCGGCTGCGCGCGGGGCCGGGCGCGGCCCGCGGGTTCACGGTTCTCGCCGAGCTGCCGATGAACGGGGCGGCGTGATCCGGGTGGTGCTGGTCGACGACCAGCCGCTGATCCGGACCGGGATCCGCGCGCTGCTCGACGCCGAGGACGACATCGTCGTGGTGGCGGAGGGCGCCGACGGCCGGGAGGGAGTCGCGCTGGCGAGGGAGCACCTACCCGACATCGTGCTGATGGACGTGCAGATGCCGGAGATGGACGGCATCGAGGCGACCCGCCGGATCGCGAACGACGACCGGCTCGCCGGCGTGCACGTGGTGGTGCTGACCAACTACGGGCTCGACGAGTACGTCTTCAACTCGCTGCGGGCCGGCGCGTCCGGCTTCGTCGTCAAGGACACCGAGCCGGCCGACCTGCTGCAGGCGCTGCGGGTCACCATGCGCGGCGACGCCCTGCTGTCCCCCGCCGTCACCCGGCGGCTGATCAGTGAGTTCGTGGCCCGGCCGGCGGAGGTGTTCGCCTCGGCGGACCTGGAGCTGCTCACGAACCGCGAGCGGGAGGTCGTCGCGCTGGTCGCGCACGGGCTGAGCAACGACGAGATCGCCGAGCGCATGGTGCTCAGCCCGCTGACCGCGAAGACGCACGTGAGCCGCGCCATGACCAAGCTCGGCGCCCGCGACCGCGCCCAACTCGTCGTCTTCGCCTACCAGTCCGGCCTCGTCTCAGCCCGCACGCCCTGACCGGATCCGCCGGCCGCTCAGTCGGGGCGGGCGTCGGTCAGGTCGCGAAGGGCGGCGGCGGCGGCCGGGCTGGACTGGCGTTCCAGGCCCGCCTCGACGGCCGAGCGCAGGCCCCGGCCGCCGCGCTCGTACGCCGCTACCAGCGCGGGGATGCTCACCGGGTCGTCCAGCTCGCCCAGCAGTCGGGCGGCGGGCTGCGCGGCATGCGTGTGCAGCGCCGCGATCAGCGCGGGAACGGCCTCCGCCGGATGTCCCAGCAGCCACGCCTCCGCCGCGTCGACCTCGGCGAGATGCGTGCTGGACAGCAGCTCGACCGCGTAGTCAGTGGTGGCCAAGCCGGCCGGGGTCCACCTGTCCAGTGGGGGAAGACGTTCTGTCACAGCCGCAACCCCAGACCGATGAGGGCCCGATGGGCGTTCGGGTCGGTGTCGTTGCTCGACTTGAGGATGTCATAGACCAGCCCGAGCTGGACCGGACCGAAGTCGTAGGACAGCCCGGCACCGCCGGTCGCGCCGCCCGACGCACCGCCGAGACCCCAGACGTAGCCGGCCCGCAGGTCCGCGTACAGGCCACGGAACAGCTGCAGGTGCAGCTTGCTCTGCAGGCCGAGCCGGACGAACGAGTCCCGGTCGCCGGCGACGCCCTCGAGCCGCGCTCCGGCGCCCAGCGTCGTCGTGGCCCAGCGCAGCACGACGCTCGCCTCCAGCTCGCCGTAGGCGCTGGTGCGGCCGCCGGCCCGCTCCACCCCGGCGCCGGCCCCGAACCCGAGCGTGGTCCGCGGCCCGCGCTGCGGCACCCCCTTGAGGACCTTGCCGAACACCTCGGCGGCCTTGCTCTCGAACAGCGCGAGTGCCTCGTCGGCGATCCTCGGGTCGGTCCGGTAGCGCTCGTAGAGCCCCTGTACGACCGCCTCGGCCACGCCCGGCGGGTAGAACTTCTTGATCAGGCCGAGCTTCTCGGCCAGGTTCCGCTCCGGCGGGATCGACCGTCCCAGGCCGCGCTTCCGGTCGTCCTCCGACAGCGGCCGGTAGTACGGCACCTCGCGAAGCGCCGCGTACGACTCGGTCCCGGGATACGCGAAGATGTGCTCGGAGCCGAAGTTCCACGTCTCCCCCAGCTGCGGCGCCTGCCGGTGCGCCTCCTCGAAGATGCGCGCGGCGTAGCCGCGGTGGCTCGGCCCGTAGTCCGGGTGTCCGGAGATCTCGTGCACGACGACGCTGACGACGTAGTCCGGGTCGGCCTCGGCGGTCTCCACGAAGCTCAGTCCGACCGTGAGCGGGTCGCCGGACAGGGCGAAGACGTTCTTGCCCCGGCCGTCGGTCCGCTCGGGGGCGAAGTTCAGGTTGCTCGCCGTGATGCCGAGTTCCGGGGCGATGCGGCGGCAGGCCTCGACCACGGCCGCGATCGCCTTGGCCGCCCGGGCCCGCCAGACCGCCTCGCCGTCGGCCTTCTTCGCCCGGTCCCAGGCGGTCTCCGGCTCCGGCGGGCGAACCGGGCTGGCCGCCTCGGTCGTCCGGGCGTGCACCCGGGCGATGTCCGCCTCGCTCACGGTGGCCGGGGCGCTCCTTCCCTCCTTCTTGGCGTCGTCCGCGGCCTCTTTCCGGGCGTCCTGCTCCGCCTGCGCCACCAGGAACTTCGCCTCGGCGGCGCCCAGCTCCGTCAACGTCTTGCCCGAGAACTGCTCCGCGCCGTACTGGTCGACCCGCTGGCCGATGTCCATCAGGACAGCCCGGTACGTCCGCAGCGAGGTCCGCGGGACCGCGGCGAGCCACCGGCGCAGCGGGCTGTCCACGACACCCACATGGTGGAACGCCCGTATCACGGCGTCCCTCTGGTCCGTGGCGAGCGTCGCGTAGTGGCGCAGCATGTCCTCGGCCTGGCCGGCGCTCGGCGTCCGGCCGGCGCGCAGCACGTCGAACGGGTCGGGCTGCGGCTGCATCCGCAGCGCCGGCCCCGGGCCGGCCGCGACCGCGGGCAGCGGCCGCCCGGCCAGCGCCGCGTCGGCCACCCGGTCTGCGGACCGCTCGGCGGCGTGGTCGTCCGTCCCGGCCGACGGGGCCGCGGTCTGTGGCCCGATCAGCTGGAGGACGTGCGCGAGCTCGTGCGCGAGCAGCCGCCGCCCGGCGCCGGTGTGCGGTTGGTAGCGGCCGGGGGCGAAGACGATGTCGGTTCCGACGGTGTAGGCCGCCGCCCCCAGGCGGAAGGCCGTCGCGGCGGCCGCGTCGTCGGTGTGCACCCGCACGCCGCTGAGGTCCGTCGCCAGCCGGGCGCCGAGGTCGTCGGCCACGACCGCCGGCAGCGGATCCCCCTTGCCCGCAGGCGAGCCCGACAACAGCCCGGCCAGGGCGTGGTTGCCGACCTCGGACTGCACCTCCCGTACGACCGAGTACTGATCGGTCGGGCGGGCCCGATCCGGCGATCCCGGCCGGCGGTCAGGTGGACCGGCCCGCCGCTCGGGCTGTCGCTGCCGGGACGGGTCACGCACCGGACGGCTCCGGCCGTTCGACGAGCTGCTCGTGCTCGGGGTGGGCGTACAGCCGCGGTGCGCCCTGCTCGAACACATCGGGGTGCAGGAAGCGGTTGCGGGCGTCGTCCGGCTTGTCCTCCTCCACCTGGATGCGGTGCGCCTGCGCCCACCGGTCCTGCCGTACTCCGAGCAGCAGCCAGCAGACGGAGGCACCGGGCCGGTCGGTACGCAGCCGGAACCTGTTGTCCCGCAACGGCTGCGTGACACCGGCGCTGGCCGGCTCGCCGAGCACGGTCAGGTGGTAGCTGACGTCGGCGTTGAGCACCTGCACGTACGCCGGCAGCTCGACGGTGGCGTTGCCGTCGGCGTCGGTGGTGACCGTGCCGCGGTAGAGGTTGAGCATCTCCGGCGACTCCACGAAGGAGTGGGACAGGTATTTGTTCGCCGGGTCGAGCGGATGGTCGATCCGGAAGCCGCCGCCGCCCTTGCTCAACGTGCCGGTGATGCTCACATTGCCGTAGAACTGGCCGGCGGTGGCACCGCTGCCGATGACGCCGTAGCTGTTGCCCGCCGCCCAGATCCCCGTGGTGCGCCCCTGGGCCAGGATGCCGAGCATGCCGTTCGCGAATATGGCGGAGCGGAAGAGCCCGTCCTCGGTGTTCGTCGCCGAGATCGCGGTACCGGTCGAGACGACGCCGAGCTGCCCGCCCGGGCTGTTGGTGCCGATGCCCACGCTGTCGCCGCCGTTGAACGCCACGACGGTGCCGCCGGACTGGATCGCCAGGGTGCCGTTGCCGACGTCGAAGATCCGCGATCCCCACAGCGACAAGGTGGTCGGCCCGTCGCCGTGCCCGAAGCCGGTGCCGCCGTCCGGGGTCGGCGCGACCGTCAGCAGGTCCCGGCCCGACCACAGCCGCCCGACACCGCCGAGGGCGTACCAGACGTAGCGCTGGCCCTGGTTCGGCAGGTCCAGGAACGACCCGACGCTGCGGTCGGCGAACGAGAACCCGCCGCCGGCGCCGCCGCTGTGCACCTCCGAACCCTCGACGTGCAGGGTCCGCGCGGGCGTACCGGCGAAGCCCACGGTGAACTGGCCGCCGCCGGGCAGCAGCGACGCGCGGCGGTTCACGACGTCCACGGTCAGCAGGTCCGCGCCCGACCAGAGCCGCGCCGCCCCGGCGTCGGCGTACCACATCCACCGCTGCCCCTGGTCCGGCGACGGCACGAACGACCCGACGCCGCGGTCGGCGAACGAGAACCCGCCGCCGGGGCCGCCGCTGTGCACCCCGGAGCCCTCGACCTGCAGGCTGGCCTGCGGCGGCGTGGCGACACCGATGCCGACCCGCCCGCCGCCGGGCAGCAGCGCCAGCGAACTCAGCGCGGCGTCCACGCTCAGCAGCGGCACGTCGGGTCCGCCGGCGGTCCCGGTCAGCGCGACGCCGCCGTCCGCGCCGACGGCGAGGGCGGCGCCGGCCAGCTGGGAGACGCGCAGCGGCGCGCCGCCGGTGGCCACCGGGCGGCGCAGCTCCAACCGCCCGACCGGGAGCCCGGCCGGCCGCCGCCGGGTCGCGTCGAGGGCGGTGACCGCCCCACCGGCGCCGAGCGTCAGCTGCGCCAGCACCAGCTGGCGGCCGTCGTCCGGCACGTCCGCCGGCGCCTGCAACCGCAGCCACGGAGCGTGCAGCAGCACCGGGGCGTTCGCCAGCGGCCCCTGGTCCTGCACCTCACGGAAGTCGATCGTCAGCAGTACGGCCCCGGCCGGGAGCGCGTCGGTGGCCAGGACGACACCGCCGTCGGCGACCGGCACTGTGGGGACGTTCACCATCTGCCCGGGATCGACCGTCGGGTCGACGACCGCGACGCCGCCGGCGGCCAGCGCGACCAGCCGGCCCTGGGCGTCCAGCCCGGTCCCGGGGGCGACGGTGACGCCGGCGGCGTTGGCGGTGGCGGTGACGGTGAGGCCGTCGGCCACGCCCCACGCGTGCAGGCTCGACTCGGTGGATCGGGCCAGCGGCAGCAGGCCGCCCTCGACGTCGGTCACGGTCTCGCCGTGGCTGGTCGTGCCGCTGCGCAGGGTGTTCGTGGCGAGGTTCCAGTACTGCGTGCGGGTCATCGGGGTGGCGCTCACGGTGTCGCCTTTCGTCACGGCGGGCGGCGAGTGCTCGCCCGGCAGAGGATCACCAGTTCAGACGGCGCGAAGCCGGCTCTGGCCCGGGTCGGAGACCGACCAGGTGCTGTCCGGCGGCGGGGCGGCATTGGGGACCGGCGTCGTGGTCGTTCCGGTCGTCGTCGCCAGCAGGACCGCGACGCCGCCGAGGGTCAGCTTCGTGGCGGGGCTGCCGGCGACGGCCGGCTTGGTCACGCAGGGCGCCGGCTTCGGCGGGTTGTCGATGGTCACGTGCAGGCACGGCCGCACCACGGGCGGCGGTGGCGGGATCGACGGCGCGAACGGCAGGCCCGCCTCCTGCCCGAGCAGCAGCACACCCTTGCCGCCCACGGTCAGCCGCGGGCTCACCGCCGCGACGGCGATCTCGCCGGCGTGCCCGCACAACAGCGTCCCCCCGGCCACCACCGCCGGGGCGGCTTGCCCCGGCATCAGCCGACCGTCAGTGTGGTGCCGGCCGCGGGCGGCTGGGCGGGCACGCCGTCGACCTGGGGCGGCGGGGCCGGCGCGCCCGCCGGCGTCCCGGACAGCTCCTCGAGCACCTGGATGGCGCCGCTGATCCGGAGCAGGGTCTCCCGCAGGACGACCTCCTGCCCCATCAGCTCCTGGAGGCGGCGCTGCCCGACCTCGTACTCCCGTCGCAGCTCGGCCAGCCGTTCCTCGACCTGTTCGCTCATGTGCGTGCCTCCCCTGTCCCGTACGACCGTGTCGTGGCTCGACCTACACCGCGGTGATCCGGCCCCACTCGGTGTGGGCCGGCCGGTTGTCCTCGACGACGCTGCGGACGGTGGCGATGACCTGGTTTTCTATCTGCTCGCGGGCGGACTGGTCGTCGGGCAGCCCGGCCGCGAGGAAGTGGACGACGACGTCGAACCGGAACGGACGCAGTCTCGGCCAGATGGGCGTGATGCCGGCCGACTCCGGCTGGCCGGGGTCGCAGATGACCAGCCGGTCCCCGTCGGCGACCATCCCGGTGGGGAACACCATGTGTCCCGCCTCGCTGACCCGGACCGCGGCCGGCTCGGGGGTGTCCGGGTCGACCCGGTAGACGGCGGCGGGCTCGCAAACCGCACGGACGAACGGGTCGCCGGAGAGCCGGAACGGCTTGAGCCCGACGTCGAGGACGTGCAGCGTGCCGTCCCTGGCCTGGGTGATCCCGGTCGGCGCGACGAGCGGGCTGCCCGCCGGCAGCAGCAGGGACTCCGCCCACGACCCGGGATTGCTCCGATCGACCAGCACGAGGTTGCCGGACAGCTGGCCGGGACCCGCGTCCTCCTGCTCGCGCCCGTCGCCGATCACCAGGCTGCCGTCCGGCCGGACCAGCAGGGACAGCGGTTCCAGCACGGTGCTCAGGTTGCGCCGGGTGACGTTCAGCGGGCTGACCGCGACCGTGACGATCTTCGGCGGGTTCGGGGTGCCGGCACCGTCACCGCGGTCGAGCACGAGCAGGTCGCCGTTGACGTCCACGGCCATCGCGATCGGGGTGAACAGGTTCGCCCCGACGACCAGCGAGGTGACCGTGCCGGCGGTGTCCGCGTCGAACGGCGCCGGGACGCTGAGCAGCGTGCCGCGCCGGTCGAGCACGTACAGGGTCTCCGGCTGGCCGCCGGTGGCCGGCCGCACGGCGACGGCGATCACCGGGTTGAGCTGGGTCGCGGGCGCGACCGGCCGCGGCTTCGGCGGCGCGCCCGCGAAGCGGTACTCGCCGGACGCGGTCAGCTGCCAGACCCGGCTCCGCAACGGGAGCGCGACCGCCGAGGGCAGCCCCGAGTCGCCGACGAAGAACTCCCCGGCGCTGCTGCGGGCGATGCACCAGGGTCGGATCAGTCCCTCGGTGACGACGGTCTGCCCGCGCAGCACCGGACCCTGGCTGACCAGGCAGCTGACCGGGGCGACGGCGTCCGGCCGGGGCCGGGTGACCAGCACCCGGCTGCCGTCGTCGACCGCGACCCTGGGTCGCGCCGGTCCCAGCGCGTGCAGCCCGAGGTGGGCCAGCAGGCCGGCCTTGAGTCCCCGACGCCGGTACGTGGCCGCGATCCCCGCTGTCACCCGGCGCCGCTGGTATTCGTCCCAGAGCGGCTGTCCGCGCAGCGTCGGCAGTTCGAGGGCGACCCACGACGCGAGCCAGGGCAGCATGTCCGCCGGGGTCTTCCACGGATCGAACAGGCGGTCGGTGGCGGCGATGACATCGGTGATCGCCGGGTGGGTGTGGTCGCCGTGCGGCAGCGTGACGCCGTCGTCGATGCCGGTGAGCAGCTTCTCGACGATCCGCAGCCACTCCCCCAGCCGGACCCCGACCGGCGGGCCCTGGTCGGGCGGGACGTCGCGCCACAGGACGGGCGGCAGGTAGCGCAGGTAGGAGCTCTGGTCCACGTGCCCCCCTCAGGTGTCCGAGATCTTCGGGTTGACGACCTGCTTCGCGGCCACGGCGGCGCAGACCAACTCGTAGTCGGCCAGCCGTACGGAGGCGCCGAAGCCGGACAGCGCGAACGGCCGCTCCAGGTTGGCGTTGTAGTTGCCGTCCGTGCCGGTCGGGTTCAGCGGCGGGAAGTGGTACGCGGGGATGTCCGGCCTGACCTGCAGGGTGGAGATGTAGCCGAGGTCGGCGGCGGGCATGATCGCCTGGAACAGGTCGGAGGTGTAGACGTTCTGGCCCACCCGCCAGCCGTTGCCGCCCGGGCCGCCGCGGGTCGGGTGCAGGAAGGCGGCGATCCTGGCGAGGGTGTCCGCACGGACGTCGTCGACGGTCGCGCCCGCCGCGGCAGCCTGCTGCCAGATCACCACCTCGGCCTGGACCATGATCGGCAGGTAGCGCGGTCCGACCACCTGCAGCCCGACGCCGACGTCCCGGCGCTGGTCCAGGTAGCTGCGCACCTCGTCGAGCAGCTCCGGGGTGGGTTCAGGACGCGCGACGGCGTCGCCCTGGTCGGGCACGACGACGACGTTGACCATGCCCGGCGCGCGGACGACCCCGGCGAACGTCCACGGGTCGCCGGCCTTCCACGCCGGCGGGTTGTCCAGCGCCTGGGCCCGCGGCGGCAGCGCGGCGACCACCGTGACGCTCTTGTTGGGTTCGCCGGCGAGCACCTCGTAGTCCTCGCCGGTGACCGCCCGGTCCCGGGTCTTCAGCTCCCGGGGGGCCCGGCTCAGGGTGTCCTCGATGGGCTCCTCGTCCGCGCCGTCCGCGGCGGGGCCGAGGTTGGTCACCGCGGTGAGCCCGGTGAGTGGCCCGCCGCCGCGCGTCGTGCCGATCTGCACGACCTGCCCGGCGGCCACGTTTCCGGCGGCGCCCGACGCGACGTACCGGTACGTGGCCCGGACGGAGCTGCCGGCGGGTGGGATCGAGCCGTTGCCCCGCTGGCTCTGCGGGTCGTGGTTGCCGAAGAAGATCTCGCCGACCACCGGGTCGAAGCGGTACACGGTGCCCGGCCCCGCCGGCAGGTCGTCCACGGCCGTCCAGGCCTGCCACACCGGCGGCGTCCCGGTGCCGACCTCGACGAGCAGGTCGCCGTACGGGGCGCGCAGGTCCGGCCGCCGGTAGAGCGGGCGGTTCTGGGTCGGGAACGTCTGCAGCGGGGTGCCGTCGCTGGTGCCGAGCGTCTCCGGCACCCGCAGGGTGAGTGCGGTGGAGGCGTGCGCGGCGTTGAACAGCAGCCGGTCGATCCCGACGGCCGACTGCGCGGCGCCCGAGTTGACCAGCCGCAGTCCCAGCCAGAACCGCGGGGTCGTGTGCGCATCCGCACCGCCGGCGGGCGTGACGGCCGCCCAGGTCGGCGCGGCCGGGCCGGCCTGGGCGGGAGCCGGGCGCTGCGCGGTCCAGTCCGGCGGCGGGGTGAGGACCACCGTGCCGTCCTGGCCGAGCGGGCGCGCGGGCTGGTTGTCGGGCGGCAGGTACACGGTGCCATCGGAGAGCAGGCCGGCGGCCGGCGACGGCCAGCCGATCGGCTCGGTGTCGCCGGTGGAGTAGACCCAGCTGACGCTCACCCCGGGCGGCAGCGGCAGGTAGAGACGGACGCCGAGCCGGATCGCCTCCTGCGCCGCGTCGTCGAAGCCGAGGCACAGCTGGACCGTCTGCCCGGCGGGCAGCTGCAGCAGCGTCTTGCCCGCGGGCGGCCCGACCAGCGCCGTGGTCGCGTCGGTGTAGGTGGCCGTGGCGGCGCCGTTCGGGTACGGGCCGACGAGCAGCGCGGTGTCGAGCTGCACCGGCAGGACGCGCGCGGGTTCGTCGGTCTCGAAGACGATCGGGTTGCGACCCTCGCCGGCCACCGTGGAGGCCTGCGCGCCGGCCGGGACGTCCAGGGGTCCCGCGCCGGTGGTGAAGGTCAGGTACGTGTGCGCTGGGGTCGGCGGGTCGCGGGTGATCCCGAGCAGGTTGAGGAAGGCGATGTAGTTCTTGTCCGGCACCTGGTTGAGCCGGTACACGACGCCTTCGGCCAGCCACGCGAACAGCTCGAGCAGCGTGATGCCGAGGTCGCTCGGGTTGTGGTCGGTCCAGGCCGGGGCGTACTTCGGGATCAGCGCCCGCAGCTGGTCGACGAGGTCCTGCCAGCTCCGGTCGTCCAGGTTCGGCGGGAGGATCCGGCCCCGCTCCGCGTCGAGCGTCATGGCGCAGGCTCCAGGTAGAAGGGGTAGACAAGGTTGTGCACGTCCTGGGTGGCCCGCAGCCGGTACGTGACCGTGATGATCAGCTGCGCCGCGGTGTTGCCGTTGTCGATGGCGACGTCGAGCACCTCGATCCGCGGCTCCCAGCGGGCCAGGCCGTCGGCCACGTAGTAGCGAGCCAGGTTCGCCGTCGTCGCGTTGTTCGGCGCGAACGCCAGGGAGCCGAGGTTGCACCCGAACGTCGGGCGCATGACCCGCTCGCCGTACTGGGTGCCGAGGATGACCCGGATCGACTCCTCGACCTTCGGCACGCCCTCGGACTGGCTGAGCCCGGCGACGCCGAGCCGGAACGGCTGGGAGAGCCCGCTCCCGTACGCCGCGTCGGGGCGCTGCCCGGTCATGTGACGTCCACCGACGTCGCCGTCATCGCCACCGTTGTGGCGCCGGCCGCCGCCGCGAGGGT
Source organism: Mycobacteriales bacterium (assembly GCA_036558285.1). Classification (GTDB taxonomy): domain Bacteria; phylum Actinomycetota; class Actinomycetes; order Mycobacteriales; family CADCTP01; genus CADCTP01. The sequence goes on from DATBFW010000236.1 coordinate 48,748, forward strand.
GATCTCGCCGTTGGCCGACAGCGTGATGTCCGTGCCGGCCGACACCGACACGGCGCCGGTCGCCCCGATCTCCAGGTCCGCGGCCGCGTGCACGGTCACCTTGCCGGTCAGCGAGTCCAGCACGACGGTGCTCCCGCGGGCGTCCTGGACGGTCACCGACCGGCTGTCCGGGGAGTCGTCGAAGGTGATCGCGTGCCCGGCCGGGGTCTTGATCACCCGCACGGTGTTGCGCCCGTCGAGGTTGGACGCGGGCGGTTTCCGCTTGACGTTCCAGAGGCTGCCGAGCACGTACGGCTGGGAGAAGTCGCCGTCGGCGAACCCGACGAGCACCTGGTCGCCCTCCTTGGGCAGCCAGTAGAAGCCGCTGCCGTCGCCGGCCGCCGGCTGGGCGCACGGAGCCCAACTGGTCTGCACGGAGTCGGACAGGTCGGGGAACTTCACCTTCACCCGGCCGAGCGGGACGGCGGCGCCTGCCAGCTCGTTGTTGGAGTCGACGACGCCGACCTTGACGCCGTAGAACTTTCCGGCGCGGTCCGGCGCGGGCACGTGCACCGCATGCTTGCGCAGCAGCCCGAGCAGGCTGGTCTCGCCGCGCTGGCTGATCGAGAAGTCGGTGTGGAACCCGTTGGCGTCGATCCGGTGGGTCACCTTGCGCGCTCGGTAGGTGCCGGAGAAGCGCTTCCCGACGCCGCCGATCTCGACGTACCGGCCGGCGACGAGGTCGGGCAGGCCGACGCAGGAGCCCTGGCCCTCGTACATCCCTTCCAGCAGGTCGCTCAGCACGGCCTTGGCGACCTCCAGGGCGCCGACCGGATTGGTCACCTTGTGCTCGCGCAGCCCTTCCCGCACCAGCGAGGTGAGCAGGTCCACCGCGCTGCCGCCGAGCCGCTCGAGCAGGTTGTCGGCGTCGAGGTCCATCGCCAGTGCGGCGGCGTAGATGGTCTGCGCGAGCTCCTGGTTGTAGCCGCGCACCACCTGCAGGCCGGCCAGCCCGGCCCCGGAGATCCGCGCGGTGAAGCTGGAAAGGTTGCGGCCCCACTCCAGCACCCGCGCGGCCAGCTGCGGCCGCGGGAACTGGAAGTGCAGCCGGTCCCACTCCACGTAGACGTCGAAGCCGTGCGGGGCGGCCAGCGACTTCAGGAACGCGAAGTCGCTCTCGGTCTGGGTCAGCGCCTCCGGCAGGTCCGGGGTCGGGTCGATCACCGGGACGAGACCGTTCTGGACGGCGATCTTCGCCGCGATGACGCTCGGCGTGGTCAGGCTGTAGCTGGTCGGCTCGGGCTGGTTGCGACGGAGCTTGAACGACTTGTCGTAGCCGGTGACCTGGATCGTCGGCGGTCCGTCGGACGGGAAGCTCGGCTCGACCGAGGCGACCTCGCCGAGGAACGCCGGCTGCAGGTCGTGCCCGTAGCCGAGGTGGATCTCGACGGTCTTGCCGATGTCCAGCAGCGCCGAGTCGAGCAGGCTGTTGTCGCCGTTGCGCAGCGCCAGGGAGAACGTGCCCGCCATGTCGAGGTCGGTCTCCACGGTGAGGCCGACCACCTGCTCGGTGAGGTCGGCCGCGAGCGTCACCCCGGACAGGAGGATCTCGAACCCCGGCGCGTAGAACGGCTCGGTCATCGCCCACCTCCCGGACCGCCGGCGCCGGTGCCGGCCCCGGAGCCGCCGGCGCCGGTGCGGGGCGGGATGACCAGCGTCTGGCCAGGTGTGAGGTGCAGCGGATCGTCGATGCGGTTGGCCCGGGCGATGTCCCGCCACAGTCCGGGGTCGCCGAGGTAGGCGCCCGCGATGCCGGCGAGGGTGTCGGTCGCGGTGGTGACGTGCAGGCTGGTGCCGACGCCGATCACCGTGCCGGCCGCGTTGACGGCGGCGGACACCGTCGGGGACCCGAAGAACAGGCCCTGCCGGATGTCGACCTCCAGCCGCACGTATTCCTGGAACCGCACGGACAGCGTGCTGCGTACGGGCGTGCCGTCGCGCAGGAACATCGTGAACCGCTGCCCGGCCTCGACCAGCACGCACTGGAACTGCAGCCGGCCCAGCGAGAACAGCAACACCGGCGGGGCCTGCTCGCGGGGATCCTTGTCGAGCAGCGCGATCACCGCCGCGGTGAGCTGCCGGACGTCCGCGCCCTGCTCGTACGTGTCGAAGAACAGCTCCATCGAGAGAGTGCGGGCCTTGCCGCGGACGTACTGCAGCGGCGGCGTGCCCAGCCCGGGGACGCCCACCTCGGCGAACGTGTTCCCCTGCTCGAGCTTGAACTCCTCCGGGTTGTACATGACGCTGAACGACTCGCGGGTGAACGTGTTCACGAGGGTCGCCTTGGCCAGCTCGTGCGTGGCCACCCGGGGCACCGCCAGCGTCCCGACGACGCCGAAGTCGGCCATCTCACCCTCCCCGCTCGAAGTCGGTCTTGATCTGCCGCATCACGTCGGCCACGACGGCCCGCCGCAGGGCCGCCAGATCCGGCCCGGCGGGGGCCGGTGCGAGGTCCCGATCGGCGTCGGCCGCGCGCGGCGTGCCGGCCGGGGCGGGCGGTGCCGCCGGCGCGACCGCCGGGCGGGCCCCGGGCAGCGGTACGCCGGCCGCCCCGGCCCGGGCGACGTCGGCACGACCGGCGTGGGCACGACCGGCGTCGGCGCGACCGGAGGACGTGCGGGCCGGTACCGCGGTCCGGGATCCCCCTGCCGCGCCGAGGATCCTGGTCTCGCGTTCCCGGGCCAGCCGCTCCTCGGCGTCCGCACCGACGACCGCCCGCCAGGCGCGTCCGGGCTCCAGCACGGCGGCCACGTGGGTGGCCTCGTGGGCGAGCAGCGCCAGCGTCTCCTGCCGGTGCGGGGCGTAGCGGCCCTGGCGCAGGTGCACGTCCCGGCCGATCGTCACCGCGTCGGCGCCGGCCGCACGAGCCCTCGCATCCGCCTGCGGGCCGTCGTGCACCCGCATCGCGTCCGCGGCCGCGCCGACGTCCCGGCGCAGCCGGTAGCGGACCGACGGCAGCAGGTCCCGCAGCTCGCCAGGCCGGGTCAGGGCACCGCGGTCGGCACCGCCCGGGTCGGCCGGCTCCGGTGCCGCCGGCGACGGCCGGGCTGGCTGCCCCGGCCGGACGGGCCGGGCCGGGCCCGGACGGGGCCGTCCGGCGGGGTCGCCCGCCGCCGGGTCGCCGCCGGGACGTCCCTCGAACCGGTCGAACCGCTCGCCGAGGACGTCGCCGAGCTGCTCCGCCTTGTGCAGCACGGCAGCCAGCGGCCGGGCCCATGCCAGCCGGGGTTGCAGGGCCAGCGTGCGGCGGCGGGCCTGGGCGTCGAGCAGCCGGCCGAGGGTCGGCCGTTGGTCGTCCGGCGGTGGTCGCCGATCGGTGACCGCGTCGTCCACGGCGGTCCTCCTGCGTCGTCGGGTCTGCTGCCTCGTCGGCACGGTCTGCGTTCGGTCGTGCTTCTCGTCGGTGGGCGCTCATCCGTCCTCGGCCAGCTGGGCGGAGATCTCGCCGACCCAGCGAAGGCGCTGGGCGTGGTCGAGGCTGAGCACCTCGTCGAGGGTCCAGTGGACGTGTCGTCCCAGGAAGGCCACCTCGTGGTGAACCCGATCCACGGGGTAGCCCGCTATCCCCCCAGCGGCGGCACCTCCACCGTCTGCTCGGCGCCGCACGCCGGGCAGGTCACCGCGAGCAGCGCCGGGGTGAGGCCGTTGATCCTGTTGTAGAGGTCCTGCAGGTAGGCAAGGTCCTCGGAGAACAGCCCTTCGATCACGCCGGCGTGCACCTCGTCCAGGCTGCCGAGCTTGACGACCACCCGGGACAGCAGCAGCACGATCAGGTACGCCGGCCAGTTGCGTACCCGCGGGTCCTTCAGCGGGTAGATCTCGTCCGCGGCCGTCGCCAGCCGCATCACCCCGGTGCGGTGCACCGTTCCGGTCGGGTCGACGTAGCCCTTGGGAAGCTCGAACTCGACCTCCGTGACGAAGGCGCTCACACCCGGGTCAGCCCTTCGTGCGCCAGCACCAGGGTCTCGATCGCGACGTCGTTCCCCTTGGCGCTGAAGGCGGGCAGCTCACACTTGGTCGGCCAGGCCCGGACGAAGTTCCACCGCGCGACCTCGGCGCTGCCGGCGAGGTCGAAGAGGATCAGCGACCCGGTCTTGCGGACCACGTCGCCGTCGATGACCTGCTGCCGCCAGGCCCACAGGTCCATGTTGTCGGTCGTCCCCCACTTGAGGGTGATGTCCCCGTAGCTGGTCTTGCCGGGTAGCTTGTGGACGGTCGTGTTGTCGCCGCCCTCGCGATACTCGATCACCTCGGTGGTCGAGGACAGCCCGCTGCATTCGCTGAAGCTGGCCTGGGTGATCCCGTCGATCTCGACGAGGAAGTTGAAGTTGCGGAACGGATCGACGAGCTGTCCAGTCTGTGCCATCGTCCTCTCCTCGGTCTATCGGGCGTTGGTCGGCGGTGGGGTCGTTCGCATCCCGGTGGCGCGTCCTAGGCCTCCGTCGTCTGGGAACCGCCGTCCCACAGCCCGATCCGGATGATGACGAACTCGGCCGGGCGCACCGGAGCCACCCCGATCTCGACGATCACCTGGCCGGCGGCCCGCACGGCGGCGGGGTTGAGCTCTTCGTCGATGCGGACGTAGAAGGCTTCCTTCGCGGTGCGACCGAACAACGCACCCGCCTGCCAGATGCGGACGAGGAACTCCGAGACCATCCGCTCCAGGCTCTTCCACAGCCCGGTCGTGTTCGGCTCGAACACCGCCCAACCCATCCCCTGCAGGAGGGAGTCCTCGAGATAGGCCACCAGCCGGCGGACGTTGACGTACCGCCAGGCCGTGCCGTCGGTGAGGGTGCGGGCGCCCCAGAGGATCGGCGGGCGTCCCGGGAACAGCCGGATCCCGTTGATGTTCGCGTGGTTCAGAGCGCCCTGCTCGGTGTCGTTGAGCGCGTAGGAGACATCGCGGGCGCCGCGGACCACCTCGTTCGCCGGCGCCTTGTGCACCCCCACCGCGCCGTCGACCCTGGCCATGATCCCGGCCACGTGCCCGGACGGCGGCACCAGCGTGGTCCCGGCCGGCGTGGGCGCGGGGTCGTCGACGAGGATCCACGGCCAGTAGAGCGCGCCCCAGCCGCCCTTGGACAGCAGGCCACCCCGCTGGGTCTGCAGCGGTCCGTCGGCCTTCAGCGGGGTGTCGTCGGCGGCTCCGTCGAGGATCGCGAACCGGTTACCCATCGTCTCGCAGTGGGTGAGGATGCTGCTCTGCACGCCGGCGTCGACCAGGCCGGGCGCGCACACCAGGTTCACCGAGCGGATCCGGGTCAGCTGGTCCAGGGCGGCCGCCATGCCGTTGGCGTCCTTGACGTCCTTGACCGGCACGACGTAGGCCATCGCGCCGCCGTTGTCGAAGAAGCCCCGGACGGCGTACGCGAGCGGTTGGCCGGTCTTGAACAGGCCGAACTGTGTCGTGTAGTCGGTCCAGGTCGTGATCGGAACGGGGATGCCGGCGGCGGCGTTGGGGACCGGCGTCGCGGGGGTGCCGATGAGCGCCGCCGTCCCCGTTCCCGCGCCGGTGATCGGCCCGGTCGCCGGTTGCTCCTCGATGTAGACGCCCGGCGCCTTGGTCTCGTAGTCGACCATGCTCTCTCTCCTCGGCGATGCCGGGTCACGGCCCGGTCAGGATGACGTCGTGCACTTGCGCGCCCTGCTCGTAGTCCAGGCTCCGGCTGGCGTCGGCGTGCCCGGCCGACTGGACGGTCAGCGTGTAGGTGCCGAACGGGACGGCCGCGAAGCTGAAGGCGCCCGACGGGTCGGTGGCGACGGTGAGACCCGGCTCGACCAGGCGCACGCTCGCTCCGGGAACCCCGGCCAGCGCCTCGTCGAGTACGCGGCCGCGCAGCACCGGATCGGTCACCAGGCCGGTCCGCAGCTGCACCGCGGTCAGCTCCGGGTAGGTCTCGGTCTCCGTGAACGGCTGCAGGGCGACCGTCACGGTGAGCGAGAAGGCCGGCCGCGGCGCGACGCCGAGCGCCGTCCAGAACTCGCCCATCGACTGGCCCTCCCGGGTCTGGGCCACGGCGGCGGCGAGCGGAAACGGCTGCGGCGGTGCGGCGAGGGTGCCTTGCAGGTAGCTGTCCGGGATGACGGGGAAGCGGCCAAGCCAGAGCAGCGTGCGCCCGAGCAGGCGATGCTCCTCAGCCGCCTTGAGCCCCCCGGTCTTCGACGACCACGCGGTGACCAGGTAGGTGCAGTCCACCCGCAGCGGTGCCCGCTCGACCGTCCAGCCCCCGCCGTTGAGGTGGCGGCGCTGCGGTGCGTCGTCGCGCAGCGCACGGTTTTCCTGGACCTCGTGCAGGAACAGGTTGAGGGTCGGCTGGCCGGGGGTGAAGTCCTTGTCCGGCGCGACGAAACTGACGTCCGCGGTCCGCACCTCGGTCGGAGCGGCCGCGTCGTCGAGCACGGCGGCCAGGCTGGCATCAAGATCGTCGAACACCGTGTCCCCCTCCCACGGAGATCGCGTCGGCAGAGCGGATCAGGGCTCGGACGCGGATGGCGGCTCGAGGTCGGCGAGGACCTTGCCCATCTTCTGGAACTCGCGCCGGGTGGCGTCGAGCAGGTGCCGCCGGCCGACCGGAACCCCGTCGGCCGCCGCCAGGTAGGCCGCGCCGAGGGTGACGTTGCGGATGTTGCCGCCGGCAAGCCGGAACCCCGCCAGCTCGGCGAGGTCGGCGTCCGGGTCGAGCGGCGTCAGCGACGGCAGACAGGTCTGCCAGATCCGCAGGCGGTCGGCGACGTCCGGGAACGGGAAGTCGACCTCGAACTGCAACCGGCGGGTGAACGCGTCGTCGAGGTGGTGGCGCAGGTTCGTGGCGAGGATCGCGAGCCCGTCGTACTGCTCCATCTGCTGGAGCAGGTAGGCGATTTCGATGTTGGCGTAACGGTCGTGGGCGTCGCGGACCTCCGAACGCTTGCCGAACAGCGCGTCGGCCTCGTCGAAGAAGAGGACCGCGTCGGTGTCGGCCGCGGCGGCGAAGACGCGGGCGAGGTTCTTCTCGGTCTCCCCGATGTATTTGCTCACCACCGTCGACAGGTCGATGGCGTACAGGTCGAGGCCGAGCTCGGCGGCGATCACGGCGGCAGCCATCGTCTTGCCGGTGCCGGACGGGCCCGCGAACAGCGCGGTGATCCCCTTGCCTCCGGACAGCTTCCGCTCGAATCCCCACTCCTCCAGCACCCGGCTCCGGTGTTCCAGCCGGGCGGTGAGCTCGTGCAGCTGGCGCAGCACGTCCTCGGGCACGATGAGGTCGTCCCAGCCGTACAGGAGGCGGACCCGGCGGGCGAAGGCGGTCAGGTCGTGGCCGCGCTGCTGCCGGGCCGCGGCGAACAGCTCGGCCCGGCTCAGCCGCGGGTCGCCGTCCGGAACGCCGGCCCGGAGCCCGGCGGCGGCCGCGGCGGTGAGCGCGGCGTCCTCGATCTGCCCTTGCGACAGCCGGAACCGATCGGCGACCAGCGACACGTCGTCACGTGACGCCCGTCCGCCGGCCGCGGTCAGGGCCTGTGCCCAGATCGCCTGCCGCACCGCCGCCTCCGGCGGGCCGAACTCGACGGTGAGCACACCGAGGGGATGCGCGGCGGCCGGAGCCCAGGACCGGGTGGTGCTCAGCACGATCACCCCCCGATGGACGGCCAGCGCCGCGGCGAGATCGTCGGCGCCCGCCTGGCCGCTGTCAGGAAAGAGCGCGTCGGCCCCGTCCAGATACACCAACGCCGCGCGCAACTCGGCTTCCCGCAGGACGATCGACAACCGCTCGGGGATCGCGGCCGGGTCGCCGGCGAGTCTCGGCACGTCGACGACGAGAAGCGGCAGCCCGAGCCCGGCCGCGATCGCGTACGCGGCCTGCCGTCTGCCCGTCCCGACCGGACCGCGGAAGCACAGGCGCAACGGACGGCGACCCCACGCATCCTGCACCAGAGCCGCCACGGACGACACCGTGCCGGTCGCGTGCTCCGCAGTCGCGTGCTTCGCGCCGGCGTCGGCAGCGATCGTCCCGGCGGGCCGGACCAGGCGGCAGAAGGCGGCCAGCCGGCTGTCCAGGCCGTCGAGTCCGAGGACGGCGCCCGCGATCTGCTCGTCGACGGCGATCGGCCGGGTGATGAGCGATGACCCGGACATCCGCGGGTCGTCGTGCAGGACCAGCAGGCGGTGCCGGACGAGCGCGGCGTCCGGGGCGAACAAGACCAGCCGCCGCAGCCCGTCCGCCGGCGAGGTGGCGAGCAGGTCAAGGGCCAGGCCAACGGTCGGGCGCCGCGCGGAGACGTCGTCCTGCAGGTAGCCGTAGAGCTGCTGGTAGCGGCGGTCGACCTCGGGCCCGAGCGCGACGAGCAGGACGTCGAGCTCGATCTCGGCCAGGCCGTAGCGCCGGCGCAACCAGCGCCAGCCCGGGTTGTCCGCCTCGATCTCCGGCCAGCTCGGCAGCTGCTCGGGCCCGGGCTCGGCCAGTGAGTCCGGGGAGCCCGGGGAGCCCGGGGAGCCCGGGGAGCCCGGCGACGCCAGCGACGCAAGCGACGCCAGGGGTGTGGCCGCGGGCACCAGCAGGCCGCGCCGCACCTGTTCCTCGCTGAGGTAGAGGCCGCGGAACGAGTCCGACGCCGCATCGGGCCCGTACCGCTGCCGGGCTCCCATGACCCCGGTCGCGAGCAGAAGGTCGAGACGGCGGAACGCGAGCAGCCCGGCGAGATCGTCGACGGCCGCCTCGCCCCGCGCATCCGAACTGCGGACCCCGTCCAGCATGAGCCGCCCCCCTTACGAGCTCAGCCGTCTCCCCCGGTCGAGACAACGCAAGAGTAGAAAAGTCGGATGAATGCGTCAACGAGGAACACCTTGTCGATGTCCTCTTTGGACAGTCTTTCCGGTGCCGGGCACGGTCACGATCCGTCGGAGCTCCCGGGTCTGCGCGCGAGGCGGCCGAGGGCACGCGCCGGCAGACCCGGACGGCGGGTGGTGACCACGGCCGCGCCGTGGGTCCGAGGGTGAGGGGCACCCGACCGATACCCGACCGCAGAGCCGGTCAAACGGGACGAGACAGGCCCTCGGCTGAGCAGCCAGGGTGAAGGTGGGCGTAAAAGTGTGGACGGTTGGTTATCATCCGCAACGCCAGGTATACCCGCCTCCAGCCCAGGAGGATGGATGGACACGCGGGACTGCGGACGGCGGGTGGTCAGCGTCGGGCCGAAGCTGCCCGGCCGGCCCCGGGGCACCTCGCGCTCCGGCCGGCGGCCCGCACCGACGTGGCGGGCGGCGCCCTGAACCTCTACTCGTCCCGTCCGAGGAACAATTGGACGGCGGCGACCGCGCCGACCGGACCGCTGCGGCGGAACCGGGGCCGCCGCGGCGAAGGCGTCGTCCGCACGGCTCGGCATTTCCCCTATGCCAGTCCCGCGGCCGCTCGGTCGCGAGCCAAGGAGCACGCGCATCCCATACACTCGCTCACGCTCCGTGCTAACCACGTGATCGTCCACGCACCGCCGGAGCACGCCGCGTCGGGGTGGCAGGAGGAAAGGAGTGCGACAGGCTCAGGATTCGGAGACCCTCTCAGACCAATTCCAGCCTCCAGCCAGGATTCGCGTCCGATGGAAAGTTGGCTCTTATTTCGGCATCGATCTGGTCGAATTGGGTCGATTCGTCGACCCACACGCTCAACGCAACGTGGTCGTCGGTCATCTCGTCCAAAGACACCCGCCAGTGTTGCGGGAGCCGCACGATCACGCGGGTGGCGACGTACACGGCGGGAACCGTCGTCCACCCGACTCGCCGTATCAGCACGTACCGGGCAGGCACCAATCAGCACTCCTCAGGATCCATTGCACGCTCATCATGCATCGGTGCGGCCGCGCGAGGTCCTTTGTGCCGGGGCAACTTGTTCGGCTCGCGCGACAGCATGATGTCAGGGAATTGTGATGGCGCTTCGCGATCTCGGGATCAGTGACCTGCAGGAGCGGGCTTACCGTCTGCTTCTGGCCGCGCCCGAATCGTCGACGGCCGAGCTCGAAGCGCAGCTCAAGGCCACGGAGAGCGACGTTCTGGCCGCGCTCGCGAATCTGGTGGATCTCTCCCTGGCGAGCGTCGACGAACGCTATCCGGCCCGCATCCGGCTGGCCAACCCGAGGGTGGCGGTGGCTCAGCTCATCGAGAAGGTGGAGGACGACCTGCTGCGCCGGCACCGCCGGGTGGCGGACACCCGCGCCGACCTCGACCTGCTCGTCATGGCTCCGGACGGACAGGGACAGTCGACCGTCGGCATAGAGCGGCTGGAGAACCTCGACCTCGTGCGCGAGCGACTCGACGAACTCGCCTTCTATACCAGGGCGAGCGTCTATTCGATCCAGGCCGGCCCGTTGAGCGCCGCCTCGCTGGAGGCGGGGGGCCCGCTGGACGAACGCGGGCTGCGCCGTGGCATCGACATGCGCATCATCTACGACGCGAGCGTCCTCACCAACGAGCGCAATCGCGAATACATTCAGCGACTGGTCAGGAAGGGCGCACAGATTCGCGTCACCGACGAATTGCTCGAGCGCCTGATCGTCATGGACGGCACCGTCGCTGTCGTCCCGATCGACCCGCACAGCAGCGTACGGGGAGCTGTGATCGTGCGGGAACCCGGGCTCGTAGCCGGATTCGTCCGGCTCTTTCTGGCCGCGTGGGACAACGCCGGTGAGGTTCCTCTCGAATTGCGGCCGGTCACCGACGCCGACAGCCAGATCAGCGCGGAAGACCGGCAGCTGCTGGAACTGCTCGGCGAGGGGCGCACGGACGAGGCGGCCGCCCGGCAGCTCGGCGTCTCGGTTCGCCAGCTCCGCCGCCGGGTCGCCCGGCTGATGGACATGCTCGACGCGAGCAGTCGTTTCGAAGCGGGTGCCGAGGCGGCCCGCCGGGGCTGGATCTGACCGCCGGGACCGCTCCCGGAAAGGGTCCTGTTCCACGCGTGCCGCTACGACAAACGACACCATGCTGACATCGGTCGGTCAGTTGTTGACCGCCGAAGGGCTTCACCGTCCGGCGTCGCCCGTCCACTCTCGGAATGCAGCCGGAACATCCGCTGCAGCCCCGGAGGAGGGACATCCCATGTGGCGTGTCGTTGTGCGGTGCAAGCAGAGCGTCGGTCTCGTCGCTCTCGCCGCCTTGGTCGCCGTGATCGGCGGCGCTGCGACGGCAGGAGGCGGGCCGGCTGAAGCAGCGCAGCCCACGGCCGCGTCCGCCTCGACCGCGGACTGCGCCTTCTGCTGGGACTGACCGTGGCCATCTACCTGGACTCCGCTGATCCGGACGACCTCGTGACGGCGACCGAGATGGGCTTCGTCACCGGCGTCACCACGAACCCGAGCCTGATGCACGCCGCGACCGAGGATCCGCTCAAGCACGCGGCGCAACTGCTGGCGGCCGCCGACCTGGTCGAGTTCTTCTACCAGCCGACCGGGGCGTACGGCTCGCCGCTGGACGAGGCCCTGGCGGCCCGCGATCTCGATCCCCAGCGCGTCGTGCTGAAGCTGATGGCGACGCCGGCCGGGGTGCGGCTGGCGGGCACCCTGGTCGCCCGGGGAGCCCGAGTGGCGCTGACCGCGGCACAGACACCGGTCACGATGGCGGTCGCGGAAGCGGCCGGCTGCGTCGCGGTCATCCCGTACGTCGACCGCGCCTGGCGGGACGGGCGCACCGAGAGCCACCTGGTCCGTGCGCTGGCCGAACTCCGCCGGTCCGGCACCCGGATCGTGGCCGCGTCGGTGAAGAACGTCGGGCAGCTGACCCAGGCCTTCGTCGACGGTGCCGACGCCGTCAGCGCTCCGCTGGACGTGCTCGAGCAGGTGCTGGACCATCCCGCCGGGGTCGAGGCCGAGCAAGCGTTCGCCGCCGAGTACGGCACCGAAGCCGGCGCCGCTGTCCGGTCCGGAACCCGGTCCGGTTCGCCGGACGCGGGGACGTGACCGTGCACCAGGCCCTGCTCTTCGACATGGACGGCGTGGTGGTCGACACGGCGGCGTCCATCGCGGAGTTCTGGCGGGACCTGGCCGGCGCGGAGGGAGTCGCGCTCAGCGACTCCGAGCTGGACAGCGACGTGCACGGCCGGTCCGCAGAACACACCCTCGCCACGCTCTTCCCGCACCTTGCCCGGGGCCGGTACCCGGAGGTGTACGAGCGGATGCGGGCCAACCAGGAGGCCCTGACCTACGCCGAGGTTCCCGGCGTGTCCTCCTTGCTGCGCGAGCTGACCGCGGCGCGGGTACCGGTGGCGCTGGTGACCGGCGCGGAGAAGTTCAAGGTCGTCGCGGTCCTCGAGCAGCTGGGGCTGACGGACACCTTCGACGCGGTGATCGGTGCCGAGGACGTCGAGGCCGGCAAGCCGGACCCGGCCAGCTACCTGGCCGCCGCGCGGCTGCTCGATGCCGACGTCCGCCGGTGCGTCGTCTTCGAGGACGCCGTGAACGGGGTGACTGCCGCCGTCGCCGCGGGCGCTCGATGCGTCGGAGTCGCTGCGGCGCACCAGGCCGAGCGGCTGCGCAGCGCGGGAGCCCACCCGGTCGTACCGGACTTCCGGGGGGTCACATTCTCCGCCGCCGACCGCACCGTGTCGCTCGACTCGAGTACGTCGCTTCCCTTCCTGCCGGCCGGACGGACCGTCGCGTCCTCCGACTGACCGGGGGCCTGCCAGGCCCATCCCACCGCACCGTCCTTCCCGGCGCGCCGCGAAAGGAGAGTCACGCATGCGCACCATGGCCCGGCCGCTGCTGCCCGCAGCCGTCGACGGCTGGGATGCCGTCGCCGCCGAGCACCTGTCCGGCCGCGACGAGGTCCTGTACCGCTCGCACGTGGTCGGCGCGGACCCGGCGCTGACCAAGGAGGGTGGCGGGAACTTCTCGGCCAAGGGCATGACGATCGACCACCGCGGCGCACTCACCGAGGTGCTGTGGATGAGCGCCTGGGGCTGCGACGGCGCGACCACCACGCCGGACGAGTTCCCGGCGTTGCGGCTCGACGACCTCCGCCTGCTGCGCCACTCGGAGCCGGTCTCGGAGCGCGAGCTGGTCGACTTCCAGCTGGCTTGCGGGCTGCGCGGCGACCAGCGTGCGCCGGGGATCGAGACGCTCACGCACGCCTTCCTCCCAGCTGCGCACGTCGATCACACCCACCCGGACGCGGTCATCGCGCTGACCGCGATCCCGGCCGGGCGCCGGCGCGCGGAGGAGGAGTTCGGGGACGAGGCGGTCTGGTTCGACTACCGGCAGTACGACATCGGGGTCGCCCAGGAGCTCGCCGACCGGGTCGCCGCGAACCCTCGCTGCCGGTTCGTGCTGCTGGCCAACCACGGGCTGTTCACCTGGGCCGGGACCAGCAGGCAGTGCTACCTCAACTCGCTGGAGGCGGTCGGGCGCGCCACCGCCGCGCTGGAGCGGGCGACGCACCGGCCGGCCGACCTCGGCGGTCGGCTGGTCCAGCCGCTGCCGGCCGCCACCGCCACCGAGATCCTCGTCGACGTCCTGCCGGTGCTGCGGGGCGAGCTGTCCCGCGGGCGCCCCCAGGTCGTGCTGCATGTCGACCGCAGCCGGGAGGCGGTCGAGTTCGCCTCGTCCGTGCGGGGGCCCCGGCTCACCGAGCGAGGCCCCGGCTGCCCCGACCACCTGCCCACGGTCGGCCACCGGCCGCTGGTCACCGCGCCGATCGAGGCCGGCGGCGACGTCGCCGCGCAGACCCTCCTGGCCGGCGTCGAGTCGCACCGCCGTTGGTACGAGGCCTACTACGAGGCCAACATCAGCGAGGCCGGCCGAGCGATGCCGCGCCGGGACAGCGCGCCGCGGGCGGTCATCGTCCCGGGGATCGGCGCGGTCGCCTCGGGGTCCGATGCCGCGCGAGCGCGGCTGGCCGGTGACCACCTACGCCAGACGATGACGGTCATCCGGGTCGCGGACGCCGCCGGTGGATACGAGTCGCTCAGCGAGGCGCAGGGTCTCGCCGACGAATACTGGCCGCTGATCCGGCTGAAGCCGCAGCTGGCCCCGCCGCTCGGTCCGCTGGCCGGCACGGTGTTCCTGCTCGCGGGGGCCGGCGACGACGGCACGGTGGCGGTGGCCGAGCTGCTGGCCGCGGCGGATGCGCACGTCGCGGTGGCCGGTGGCGAGCGGGTCGCCGCGGCGGCGACCGAGCTGTGCCGCCGCTTCGGCGAGCGCCGGGTGGTCGCGCTGCCCGGCGGGACCCGGCGACCCGACGGCGTGGTCGGCGCGGCCGTGCTCGCGTACGGCGGGTTCGACGCGGTGGTGGACATGACCGGGTCGACCGAGCTTGCCCGCGCCGCCCGCCCGGTCCTCGTCCGGCAGGGTACCGGCGGCGCGCTGCTGCTGGCCGACGCGGAGTCCACAGTGGACAGCCTGCGAGCGGCGATCGCCGCACTGGAGACGGACGGGGTGAACGTCGGCGCGGTCAGGTCCGTGCTGCCGGCCGCTGTGGTCGAGGCCGCCGTCTTCGTCAGCTCGAGCAAGACCGTGAAGGGCACGGTGCTGCAGCCGTGCCAACCGCACTCCGAGGAGAGGCTCGTATGACCAGCACGACCATGGACAAGCTCACCGGTCTTACCGGCCTGATCCCCCCGGACCACCGGTTGCTGGCGTCCTGCTTCGACGCCCATCACACGATCGGGGGTGGCCTGTTCGCGGTCGGCGACGTGGTCGAGGAGGTCGACCGCGTGTCCAGCTCCGGGATGACCTACGAGAACGGCCTGCTGTTCCGGTGCTTGTGGAGCGGTGAGGGCAGCCCGGCAGAGCTGGTCGTCTACGACAGCACCGGCGTGCGTCGCTACCACCGGCTCGACGACGTCTCGACGCCGCACGACATCCTCGCCGAGGACGACAAGATCCTGGTGGTTGCGACCACGCAGAACGAGGTCCAGGTCGTGGCGCCGGACGGCGAGGTCGTCTCCCGCTGGCGCGCCCCCGGCGAGACCGACAGCTGGCACCTCAACAGCCTCGCCCGGTACGGCGACCGGATCGTCGTCTGCGGCTTCGGGCCCTTCCTGCGCCGGCGCGGCTGGGACGAGAGCGGCAAGCCGGCCACCGGCCGGGTCGTGGACATGGGCACCGGCAAGCCGATGCTCGACGGCCTGCGGGCACCGCACAACCCGTGGTACGGCGACGGGACCTGGCTGGTCTGCGACTCCGCCGCCGGTGACCTGGTCGAGATCGAGGATGCGACCCGCCAGGTGTCGCGCCGGCTGGCCATGCCCGGCTGGCCGCGCGGCCTGGTCGTCACCGACGATCACCTGCTGGTCGGGCTGAGCCCGCACCGGTACGTGTCGGCATCGGTCGAGACCGCCGCGATCGCCGTGGTTGACCGGGCCAGCTGGGTCGTGACCGGGCTCATCGAGCTGCCGGCCCGCGAGGTGTACTCGCTCGCGCTCGTGCCGGCCGGCCTCACCGAGGGCATCCGGAAGGGCTTCGGCACCAACTCGACCCGGGTGCACGAGCAGGGCCAGCGGCACCTGTTCGAGCAGCTCGGCAGGCGACCCCGCCGGCTCTGGGCGATCAGCGACCCGCTGGCCGAGGAGGACTGCCGGGTCGCGATGTCCGTCGTCGGCGAGCTTCCGGACCGGGTCGAGGTCGGCAGCCTGCTCACCGTCCAGTGCACGATTCGCAACACCGGCGCCGGCATGCTCACCCCGGCTCCGCCGCACCCGGTCCGGATCGTGAACCGCTGGTACGACGAGTCCGGCGAGCTCGTGCACACCAAGACGATCAAGGGGTCGCTGCCCCGGTCGCTGCCGCCGGAAGCGGTGGTGGAGGTCCCGGTCCGGTGCCGGGTGCCGTCCGAACCGGACGCGTACCGGCTGCGGATCACCCTCGCCCAGGACGACGGCGTGCCGTTCGACGAGATCGACCCGGGCAGCGGCGTCGACGTCACGGTGCAAGCGGTGCCGCACCGGATGGACTACCAGCGGCTGGCCGAGTTCGGGCTGTACCCGGCCGAGATCCAGGACGCGTACACCGCCGGCGGGACCGTCGAGCACTTCGTCCAGGCCCTGCTGGCCCGGCCGACCGGCGGCTACCGGGGCCTGACCCTCGGGCTGATCCAGGACCTGGGGATGCCGGCGTTCGTCGCCGCGGTCGCGGCCACGCTGCGCTGCTCGCCGTCCGCGGTCGACTACCTCGTCCGGGACGCCCTGCCGGCCGCCGCCGACGTGCGGCTGACCGGGGCCGAGGCGGTCGCGCTGGCGGTGCGCCGCTCGGGCGCGCGGGTCGTCTTCGGCTACGCCGGAACGTCGGAGCTCGCCACCTGCGACGCGCTGGCCAGGCTCGGCCTGCTGGTGAACGGCCGTGGGGACCGCGAGTCGCTGTTCGAGGCCGGCGGCGCCAGCCGGCTGCGGCCCGGCAACGGCGCGGCGGTCCTGCACGGTGCGCGCGGCCTGACCAACGCCCTGGGAGCGCTGGCGGATCTGCGCCGCAACGAGGTCGGCCTGCTGGCGGTCGTCGGCCTGCCGTCCACGGGCTCGGCGCCCTTCCTGCCGCCGCACGGTGAGCCCGAGCTGTTGTCGACGGCGGGCAGCTTCGCCAAGCACTGGTGGCAGGCGGGTCCGGTGCCGGCCGAGGAGGACGAACGGGCGGCCGCCGCGGAGGCGTTCGTCGCCGCCCTCCGGCGCGCGCTGGACGAGCTCCGCCGCGCCCCGTACGGACCGGTGCTGTTCGGGGTCCCCCAGGACGTCGCGGAAGCGGAGTGGCTGCCGCTGGCGATGCTCGACACGGTGGCCGAGCCGGAGCGGGTCACGGTGGACCCGCACTCGCTCGACGCCGCCGCGACGCTGATCTCCGCCGCGGCCCGGCCGCTGGTGCTGATCGACGACTACGCGCTGCTGCACCCGGGCGCCCGGCCGGCGCTCGCCGCCTTCTCTGCCCGCACCGGCGCCCCGGTCCTGCAGGTGCGCTACCGGCGCGGCCCGATGCTCTTCGAGCGCCTCAGCACCGAGGACGTCCCCGGCTTCCTCGGCTGGTACGACCCGGGCCGGCCGGACCACCGCGAGCTGCTCGCGGCCGCCGACCTGCTGATCACCGTCGAGGACCGGAACATGTACCCGCGGGTCATCGGCGAGCTGCCGCCGAGCCGCAAGATCGCGCTCACCAGCAACCCCGCCGCTGCCCGCAAGAACGGCTACCTCGGACCGAACGACCAGCTCGTGGAGACCGACGTGGTCGCCGCCCTGACCACGCTGGCCGGCACCGTGCCCGACCGGGACGGGACCGGGCGCTGGTACGGCGAGCCGGACGCCGAGGTCGGTGGGGACGCCGAGCCCGTGCCGGAGGCCGCCGCGGTGATCCGCACCGGGGTCGCGCGGGCGATCGCCCGAGCCGCGGTGGGGGTCGGCCGGCAGGCGCTGCTGATCGACGACAGCCAGATGTTCGGCGGCATGCTCGCCGAGGAGTACGCGGAGTTCCCGACCGAGCTGCGGGTGTTCGGCGGTCACGGCGGGTTCGTCGGCAGCGGAATCACGATCGGCACCGGGCTCGCCCTGGGCGAGCCGGAGGCGAAGGTCTTCTGCTGCCTGGGCGACCAGGGCTTCACCAACAGCATGCAGGGACTGGTGGCCGCCGTGCAGGAGTCGGCTCCGGTGACGTTCCTCGTCTGCAACAACGGCGGCGCGGTGTCGCTGCGCAAGCAGTCGCGGCCGTCCGGCTGGCTGGACCGGGGGGACGACACCTACCTCGACAACGCCGCCGGCATGCGGTACGCCGAGATGGCCGCCGCGCTGGGTGTCGACAGCCGCCGGGTGGATCTCAGCTGTTGGCTCGACCACGAGCAGACCGCCACCCAGCTGGACGCCTTCGAACGGACGCTGGCGGCGGCCGCGGAGCGGCCGGGCCCGACGCTGATCGAGCTCGTGCTGCCGTCCGACCCGGAGTTCTGGTCCGGCGTGTGGATCACCGCCGGCTTCGAGCAGGCCAGCCAGCCTGAGCCGGCCGGGGCGGGGGCCGTTCATGCATGAGGTCACGCTCGAGCCGGTGCCGCAGCGGCCGTACGAGGAGGTCTTCGGCGCCGACCGGACGGCCCGGCTGCACACCGCGGCCGAACAGCTGCGGACCCGCCTCGGCGGCCGGACGATCTGGAACGTCAACTCCACCGCCGCCGGTGGCGGCGTCGCGGAGCTGCTGTACGGGCTGGTTCCGCTGGCCAGGGCGCTGGACGTCGACGTCCGATGGCTGGTCATCGACGGGGATCCGGAGTTCTTCGCCGTCACCAAGCGGCTGTGCACCCGGATCTACGGTGCGGCCGGCGACAGCGGGGACCTCGGCCCGGCCGAGCTGTCCCACTACCTGCAGATCACCGACTCCGAGGCGGCCCGGCTGGCCGACTGGGTCGGGCCCGGCGACGTGGTCGTCGTGCACGAGGCGCAGCCGGCCGGGTTGGTCCAGGCCGCCCGGCGGCTCGGCGCCTTCGTGGTCTGGCGCGGACACACCGGCAGCGACGTACCCAACGAGCACACCGAGGACGGCTGGGCGTTCGCCCGCCGCTTCGTCGAGGCCGCGCACGCGACGGTGTTCCTGAACCCGCAGCACGTCCCGGCATGGGCCCCGCGGTCGCGGGTGATCCCGCCCTCGATCGATCCTTGCAGCCCGAAGAACACCACGCTCGACCCCGCGGTCGCCGCCGGGATCCTCGAGCGGGTCGGGATCCTGCACGGCGGGGGCGAGCTGCCCACCTCGGTGCCGATGCCGATCGGCCCGGACGTGCTGGTGCAACGGCCGGCCACGGTCGTGCGGGACGGTCCGGCGCCGGCCCCGGACACCCCGATGGTGGTCCAGGTCTCCCGCTGGGACCGGCTCAAGGACATGACCGGCGTCCTGGACGCCTTTCTCCTCGCCGGCCATCCGGACGCCTACCTGACCCTCGCGGGCTCCGAGGTGCACGGGGTCTCGGACGACCCCGAGGCGGAGGAGATGTTCGACGACTGCCGGCGCCGGTGGGCCGAGCTGCCGGAACGGGATCGGCACCGCGTGCAGCTCGCCTGCCTGCCGATGACCGACCTGCGGGAGAACGCCGTGGTGGTGAACGCGCTCCAGCAGCACGCGACCGTCGTCGTGCAGAAGAGCCTGGCGGAGGGCTTCGGCCTGACCGCGACCGAGGCGATGTGGAAGGGCCGCCCGGTGGTTGCCGGCGCTGTCGGCGGGCTCAAGGAGCAGATCGTGCCGGGCGAGTCGGGACTGCTGGTCGACCCGTACGACATCGGGTCAGCCGGGGCCGCCGTCCGGCGACTGCTCGACGATTCCGGTTTCGCCCGCAAGCTCGGCGCCGCGGCGCGCGAGCGGGTGCACGAGCGGTTCCTGCCGGACCGGCACCTGCTCGACTGGGCCGCCCTGATCGAGCAGCTGGCCGCGGCGGTGCCGGCATGACGCGCGCGCTGGGGAGGACCGGGCTGGCCGTGTCGGACCTCGGCCTCGGCTGCATGGGCATGTCGCAGTTCTACGGACCCGGCGACGACGCCGAGTCGGTGCGGACCATCCACCGGGCCATCGATCTCGGCGTCACCCTGCTCGACACCGCCAACATGTACGGCCCGTACGTCAACGAGGAGCTGATCGGGCGGGCCGTCCGGGGCCGGCGGGACCAGGTCGTGCTGGCCACCAAGTTCGGGAACGTGAAGGGGCCGGACGGGTCCGTCGTCGGCGTCGACGGGCGCCCCGAGTACGTCTTCTCGTCCTGCGAGGGCTCGCTGCGCCGGCTCGGCGTCGACGTCATCGACGTCTACTGCCAGCACCGGGTGGACCGGGACACGCCGATCGAGGACACCTGGTCGGCGATGGCCAAGCTCGTCGAGCAGGGCAAGGTGCGCCACCTGGCCATCTCCGAGGCCTCCGTCGACACGGTCCGCCGGGCCGACGCGGTGCACCCGGTGGCCGCGGTGCAGACCGAGTATTCGCTGGTCAGCCGCGACCCCGAGGCGCAGCTGCTCGGCGTGCTCCGATCGCTCGGCATCGGGTTCATCGCGTACGCGCCGCTGGGCCGCGGCCTGCTCTCCGGCCGCTTCGGCTCCACCGCGGACCTGGGCGACGGCGACTTCCGCCGGAGCCTGCCGCGCTTCCAGGGCGACAACCTTCCGCACAACGCCGCGCTGGTCCGCCGGTTGGCCGAGATGGCGAGCGCCCGCCGGGTCACCGTCAGCCAGCTGGCGCTCGCCTGGGTGCTGGCCCAGGGACAGGACATCGTGCCGATCCCCGGCACCAAGACCCGCTCACGACTGGAGGAGAACGTGGCCGCCACCGAGATCGAGCTGACCCCGGAGGACCTCGCCGAGCTCGACCGGCTGGCCCCGGTCGGCTCGGTGGCCGGTGACCGCTACCCGGACATGTCCTCGGTCGACCTGTAGGTGGCTGCGATGACTTCGACCGAGTGGTGGCGGGACGCCGTCATCTACCAGATCTACCCGCGCAGCTTCGCCGACTCCAACAGTGACGGGATCGGCGACCTGCCCGGCATCCTCGAACGGCTCGACTACCTCAACGACGGCACGCCGGCGTCCCTCGGCGTGGACGCGATCTGGCTGTCGCCGTTCTACCCCTCGCCGCAAGCCGACTTCGGCTACGACGTGAGCGACCACACGGCCGTCGACCCGCGCTACGGGACGCTCGAGGACTTCGACAAGCTCGTCGCCGAAGTGCATGCCCGCGGCATGCGGATCATCGTCGACCTGGTCATGAACCACACCTCGCACGAGCACCCGTGGTTCGTCGAGTCCCGGTCCGGCCGGCAAAGTCCCCGGCGCGACTGGTACATCTGGGCCGACCCCGGGGAGGACGGCGGCCCGCCGAACAACTGGCTGAGCGCGTTCGAGGCCTCCGGCAGCGCCTGGAGCTGGGACGAGACCTCGAAGCAGTACTACCTGCACAGCTTCACACCCGAGCAGCCGGACCTGAACTGGCGCAACCCGGAGGTCCGGGCGGCCATGGACGAGGTCTGGCGGTTCTGGCTCGACCGGGGCGTCGACGGGTTCCGGGTCGACGTCGCGCACCGGCTGCTCAAGGACCCGCGGCTGCGGGACAACCCACCGGAGCTGGCGGACGCTCGCCGGCACGTCTCGCATCCCTGGCTGCGCCAGCGGCACCTCGACCAGCCGGAGGTGCACGACGCGCTGCGGGAGCTGCGCGAGGTGCTCAACTCGTACGGCGACCGCTTCGCCCTCGGCGAGGTCCCGATCAGCGACGACAAGCGGCTCGCCCCGTACATCGGCCGGGACGGGCTGCAGACCGCGTTCCACATCTCCTTCTGGGAGCAGCCGTGGGACGGGTCCGCCTTCCGGCAGACGGTCGACGGGCTGGTCGAGCTCATGCGGCCGGAGGGGCTGCCGACGTACGCGCTGGCGACCCACGACATCTCGCGGACGGTCACCCGCTACGGCGGCCGCGGCCGGGCCCGCGTGGCGGCGATGATGATGCTGACCCTGCGCGGCGTCGCCTGTATCTACTACGGCGAGGAAATGGGCATGGCCGACGCCCAGCCGCCGCCCGACCAGGAGCTGGACGTCGACGGACGGGACGGCACCCGCATACCGATGCAGTGGGACCGGACCGGCAGCGCGTTCACCACCGGCGAGCCGTGGCTGCCGTTCGGCTCCGACCTGGCCGACGTCAACGTGATCGCGCAGCACGACGACCCGGACTCGCTGCTCAACCTCTACCGGCGGCTGGTCTGGTACCGGCGAGGCTCGGCCGCGCTGCGGCACGGGTCGTACCACTCGGTGCAGTCCTCCGACGACTCGTTCCTCTACCAGCGGTGGACCGAGGACGAGCAGCTGCTCGTCGCGCTGAACTTCAGCTCCGAGCCGGTGCAGGTCGACGTGCCCGGGCTGCCGCCGAAGGGCGTGGTGGAGCTGAGCACCGGAGCGCAGCGCACCTCCGCCGAGGTGGACCTGCACCCGCTGCTGCTGGCCCCGGACGAGGGCCTGATCGTCCGGCTCGACGGCCTCGGCTCGAACGTCCCGGTGGAGTGGTGATGAGCTCGACCCGGCAGCGCGCCGCCCGCCGCAACTGGGCCGGCAACGTCGCCTTCGGCGCCGCCGAGCTGGCCCGCCCGACGTCGGTGGCCGAGGTGCAGGCCGTGGTCGCCCGGAACCCGCGGATCAGGGCGGTCGGCACGGCGCACTGCTTCAACGACCTCCCGGACTCGCCGGGGGTGCAGGTCTCGGTCGCCGAGCTGCCGCCGGTGGTCGAGGTGGACTCCGCGGCCGGCACCGCGCTGGTCGCCGGCGGCCTGCGGTACGCCGAGGTGGCCCGGCGGATCGACCCGCACGGCTTCGCCTTGCCGAACCTCGGGTCGCTGCCGCACGTGTCCGTGGCCGGCGCCTGCGCGACCGGGACGCACGGATCCGGCGTCGCCAACCAGAGCCTGTCCGCGGCCGTGTCCGGACTCCAGCTGGTGACCGCGGACGGCGACGTGGTCTGGCTCGACCGGGCGACCGACCGGGACGGCCTCGACGGCAGCGTCGTCGGGCTCGGCTCGCTCGGAGTGGTGGTCGCGGTCACCCTCGACCTGGTGCCCTCGTTCGACGTCAGCACCCGGGTGTACGAGGGGCTCGACCTCGACGTGCTATCCGGCCATTTCGCCGAGCTGGTCTCCGCCGCGTACAGCGTCTGCCTGTTCACCGACTGGCTGGCGCCGCGGCTGACGCAGGTCTGGGTGATGCGGCGGACCACCGACCCGGAACCGGCGGCGTTGGCCGCGCCCTGGTTCGGCGCGACGCCGGCGGACGGGCCCCGGCACCCGGTGGCCGGCATGTCGGCGGCGAGCTGCACCGAGCAGCAGGGGGTGCCCGGCCGCTGGTACGAGCGGCTGCCGCACTTCCGGCCGGAGTTCACCCCGAGCTCGGGGCGGGAGCTGCAGTCGGAATACCTGCTCCCGGCGACCGCCGCCGTGCCCGCGCTGCTCGCGCTCGACGGCGTCCGCGACCGGATCCACCCGGTGCTCCAGATCTGCGAGCTCCGCACCATCGCCGCGGACCGGCTGTGGCTGAGCCCCGCGTACGGGCGCGACAGCGTGAGCATCCACTTCACCTGGGTCGACGACGCCGCCGCGGTGCTCCCGGTGGTGACGCTGGTCGAGGAGACGCTCGCGCCGTTCGGCGCCCGGCCGCACTGGGGGAAGGTGTTCACCACCCCGGCCGGGGCGCTGCGGTCGCTCTATCCCCGGTTCGCCGACTTCCGCCGGCTGGTCGACGAGCGCGACCCCGGCGGCAAGTTCGCCAACGCGTACACCGACCGATACCTGCGGACGGCTGCCGCTGACCCCGGTCCGGCACCGCGGGGCCCTCGCAGCCGCCCCGGTGGGCCGGACGCCCTACCCCACGAGGAGCAGTCACAGTGACAACCCTGACGCAACCGGAGCAGCTGACGGCCGGCTCCCTGGACAGCCTCGAGGCCGAGGCGATCTACGTCATGCGCGAGGTGGCCGGCGCGTTCGACCGACCGGTGCTGCTCTTCTCGGGCGGCAAGGACTCCACGGTCCTGGTGCACCTTGCGGTCCGCGCGTTCGCGCCCGCGCCGGTGCCCTTCCCGCTGCTGCACGTGGACACCGGCCACAACTTCCCCGAGGTGCTGCGGTTCCGGGACGAGCTCGTCGGCCGCTTCGGGCTGCGGCTGCAGGTCGCCGCCGTACCGGACTGGATCGAGCGCGGCCAGCTCACCGAGCCCCCTGGCGGCAGCCGGAACACCCTGCAGACGGTGCCGCTGCTGGAGACCATCGCCGAGCAGCGGTTCGACGCGGTGATCGGCGGCGGCCGCCGCGACGAGGAACGCTCCCGGGCCAAGGAGCGGATCTTCAGCGTGCGCGACTCGTTCGGGCAGTGGGAGCCGCGGCGGCAGCGGGTCGAGTTGTGGAACCTGTACAACGGCCGGCACCGGGACGGGGAGCACGTCCGCGTCTTCCCCATCTCCAACTGGACCGAGCTGGACGTCTGGCGCTACGTGGCACTCCGCATGGTCGACGTGCCAAGCCTCTACTTCGCGCACGACCGCGAGGTCTACGAGCGGGACGGGATGCTGCTCACCGCGGGACCGTGGGGCGGCCCGGCCGACGGCGAGCCGCGGTCCCGCCGCACCGTGCGCTACCGCACCGTGGGCGACGGCTCCTGCACGGGCGCCGTCGAGTCCACCGCGAGCACGGTCGACGAGATCGTCGCGGAGATCGAGTCGAGCCGGTTGACCGAGCGCGGCGCCAGCCGGATGGACGACCGGATGTCCGAGGCCGCGATGGAAGACCGGAAGCGGGAGGGCTACTTCTGATGACGCCGGGACTGCTCAGACTGGTGACCGCAGGCAGCGTGGACGACGGCAAGTCCACCCTCGTCGGTCGCCTGCTGTACGACACCAAGTCCGTGCTCAGCGACCAGCTGGACGCGCTCGCCCGGACGAGCGCGAGCCGCGGCGAGTCCGACCCGGATCTGGCCCTGCTGGTCGACGGGCTGCGGGCGGAGCGGGAGCAGGGCATCACGATCGACGTCGCGTACCGGTACTTCGGCACGCCCCGGCGGACGTTCGTGCTGGCCGACACGCCCGGCCACGTCCAGTACACGCGCAACACCGTCACCGGCGCCTCGACCGCCGACCACGCCGTGCTGCTGACCGACGCCCGGAAGGGCGTCCTCCCGCAGACGAAGCGCCACCTCGCGGTCATGGCCCTGCTCGGCGTGCCGTCGCTGACCCTCGCGGTCAACAAGCTCGACCTCGTCGACTTCGCCGAGGACGTCTTCGTCGACGTGCGCGATGCCTTCCTGGCCTGCGCCGAGGGCCTCGGCTACGCCGCCGACGCGGTCACCGCGGTGCCGCTGTCGGCCCTCACCGGAGAGAACGTGGTCACCCGCTCGGAGCGGACGCCCTGGTACGACGGACCGACCCTGCTGGAGCGGCTGGAGACGGTGACGCCACCCGCGCAGGACGGCGCGAGCCTCCGGTTCCCGGTCCAGTACGTCATCCGCAACCCGTCCGACGACTACCGCGGCTACGCCGGCCAGGTCGCGGCGGGCTCGGTCAGCACCGGTGACGAGGTCGTCGTCCTGCCGGCCGGGACGCGTACCCGGGTGGAGCAGATCGTCAGCCCGGACGGCCCGGTGCCGACGGCGGCCGAAGGCGCGCCGGTCAGCCTGGTCCTCGGAGATGAGCTCGACATCTCCCGCGGCGACCTCATCGCGTCTGCGGCCGACCCGCCGCAGACGACGTCCGAGCTCGACGCCGCGGTCTGCTGGTTGACCGACAGCCCGCTCGAGGCGGGGGCGACCCTGCTGCTGCAGCATGCCACCCGCACCGTCCCGGCCAAGGTCCTCGACGTCCTGTCCCGGTTCGACGAGCAGGAGCACGCGGACGTCCCGGCGGCGGAGGGGCTGCGCCTCAACGAGATCGGCCGGGTGCGGATCCGGACGGCCGAGCCGCTGCCCGTCGACGACTACTCGGTCTGCCGGCTCACCGGCGCCTTCCTCCTCATCGACGGTGCCAGCGGGGACACCGTCGGCGCGGGGATGCTCGGCGCCCGGCTACCGGTGGACCGACCGGCCTCGGCCGCGTGACCGGCCGGCGACGAGAGGAGTTCCCGCCTCCCATGGCACGGGGATGCCGATGACCACCAGACGACAGCAGATCGATTCGGAGCGGCCGGCGTCCACCCCGGCGGACGCGGCCGGGCCTCGGGTGCTCGTCGACACCGCGCCGACGTTCACCCGGGCGCGGGTGGCGGTGACGCTCTTCTTCGCGCTCGGCGGCTTCCTGTTCGCCGGCTGGGCAGTGCGCATCCCGGCGATCAAGGACCAGATCGACGCCTCGGAGGGCGCGCTGGGCGTGGCCCTACTGGGGGTCTCCGGGACCGCGGTGGCGACGATGCTGCTCACCGGCCGGCTGTGCCGGCGGTTCGGCAGCCGGCAGCTGACCATCGCCACCGCCGCCCTGCTCTCGGTCAGCGTCATCTTCCCGCCGCTGACCCACTCGCCGCTGGCCCTCGGTCTCGTGCTGCTGCTCTTCGGAGTCGCGTACGGCGGCATCGACGTCGCGGTGAACAGCGTGGCCGTCGATCTGATCGCCACCCTGCGCCGGCCGATCATGCCGAGCTTCCACGCCGCGAACAGCATCGGCAGCCTCAGCGGAGCCGCCCTGGGCGCACTGCTCGCCCCGCACCTGTCCCCGGCCAGGCACATGCTGCTGATGGCTCCGCTCGGCCTCGCCGCCACGGCCGTCGGCGCCACGCTGCTGATGGCCGAGCCGGTGCCCCGGTCGACGGCCGGCGAGCCCAAGGACATCACCGAGAGCCTGCAGGACGTCGCGCCGGCCCGCCGGGGGCGCGTCCTCGTCGGCATGTTCGCGCTCGTCGCGCTCTGCGCGGCGTACTGCCAGGGGGCGATGGACAACTGGGTCCCGCTGCACATCACCACCGATCTGGCCGGTGGGCCGGGAATCGCGGCTGCCGCGTACGCGGCGGTGACGCTCGCCCTGACCACCGGCCGGCTGTTCGGCACCCGGCTGCTGGAGCGGTTCGGGCAGACCCGCGTCGTGCTCGTGGGCGGACTGGTCGCCTCGCTCGGCGCGCTGGTGGCCGCGCTCTCGCCGTCGCTGTGGATCGTCATCCTCGGCCTTCTCACCACCGGCCTCGGCCTGGCCAACATCTTCCCGGTGGCGCTCGCCCGGGCCGGCGCCATCGGCGGCCCGAGCGGCATTGCCCTGGCCTCCACCCTGGGCTACGGCGGCATCCTGCTCGCCCCGCCGTCGATCGGGTTCCTCGCCGACGCGTTCGGGCTGCCGATCGCGATGACCGTGATCGCGCCGATGGTGGCGCTCGCGGCCGTGATCACCTGGGCGGCCAAGGACCGGGGTGACCTCGCTTCGCCGCTGCCGGCCGGATGACCGGCGAACCGGTCGTGCTGCGCGGCGGTGGCCTGGAGCTGTCGGCGTACCCCGGCCACGGCTTCGTCATCAGCCAGCTCACCGACGCGGCGACCGGTGCCGGGCTGCTGTGGACCGCGGGCAGGCCGGCCGAGCCATGTCCCGCGGATCTCGGGCCGCCGGGAGCAGCGTCGGTCGACCGGTTCGAGCGCGACCTGCTGGTCGGCGGTTGGTTCGTCATGTTCCCGACCGTGGGACTGCCGGGGCCGGGCGCGCGGGGCCGGTGGATGCACGGTGAGGCCGCCCGGCTGCCGTGGACGCTCACCGGACTGACCACCACGTCGGCGGTCGCCGAGGTCCGCACCCCGGCGAGCGGCTTCCAGGTCACCCGGTCGCTCCGGCTGGACGCCGACGGGCTCACGGTCCGAACGGTCGCCGTGAACAGGTCCGACCTCGTCCGGCCGATCAGCTACGGCGAGCACCCCTGCCTGTCCCGGCCAGCGTTCGCCGGCGGCCGGCTGCGCATCCCGGCCAGCAGGGTCTCCGTGCTGCCCTGCGTCGAGCCGGCGGCCGCGACGGTGCCCGCGGGGCCGGTCCCGGACTGGCCCCGGGTCCGGGCCGGCGACGGGCAGCTGGTCGACCTCGGGCTCGTCCCGTCGGAGCCGGACGGAGCGCACGACCACGTCTCGATCGAGCTCTCCGCGGGTACCGTCGAGATCCCCGCGCCGGCGCTCGGGCGCCGCCTGCAGATGAGCTTCGACACGCCCGTCCTCGGCCACGTCCTGCTGTGGCGGCACCACGCACGCCCGGACCGGCCGGGGGACGCCGACGTCTTCGCCGTCGAGCCGGCGTCCGCCCCGGGTCGCAGCTTTCCCGAAGCCGTCGCCGCCGGTCGCGTCCGGCTCGTCGGTCCTGGCGAGAGGGTCGAGTTCGGCCTGCGACTGCGCTGGCTGCGGGGCGCCGCCTAGCACCCGGCGCGCGTTCCGCGAACCCGATCGCCCGTCCCCCGGGTCCTGGCCACCATCCGGAAGGGGGCCAGGATGTCGGCATGATCGAACGGTTCGACCCCTGCGTGACCGGCGCGGAGCTGCGAGATCTGAGGTCGAGGCTCGCCGCCACCCGGTGGCCGGAGCCGGAGACCGATCCGCGGCAAGGTGTCGCCCTCGCGGAGCTGATGGACCTGTGCGCCTACTGGCAGGACGGGTACGACTGGCGGCGGTGCGACGAGCGCCTCGCCGCGGTGGGCCGGTTCCGGACCGCCATCGACGGCATCGGGATCTGCTTCCTGCACACTCGATCGTCCGCGCCCGGCGCCTTCCCCATTGTCCTGACCCACGGCTGGCCGGGCTCGCCGGTGGAGTTCCTCGACGCGCTCGAGCTCTTGACCGACGCCGGGTTCGACTGCGTGGTCCCGTCGCTGCCCGGATACGGCTGGAGCGACAAGCCGCGGGAGGCCGGCTGGGGGATCGACCGGATCGCGCGAGCGTGGGCGGTCCTGATGTCCCGGCTGGGGTACGAGCGTTACGGCGCGGTCGGCAGCGACTGGGGCACGAGCGTCAGCGCGAGCCTCGCACAGCAGGACCCGCAGCACGCCGCGGGCGCGCTGCTGTTGCCCCCACTTGCACCGCCGCTGCCTGACGACCCACGCGGGGACGGCGAGCAGTCGGACGACAGCGGCTATTCGGCCGAGCAGCGCACCCGCCCGCAGACCATCGGTTACTCGCTGACGGACTCACCCGCCGGCCTCGCCGCGTGGATCGTCGAGAAGGTCGAGAGCTGGGCCGATCCACGAAGCCGGCTGGAGCGGGATTCGGTTCTCGACAACGTGATGCACTACTGGCTGCCGCGGGCCGGCGCGTCGGCCGCCAGGCTCTACTGGGAGAGCCTGAGCGACGTCTCCCGCTGGCTCAGTGGACCGCTCGACGAGCACGACCTCGTCCACGCTCCGGTCGGCTGCAGCATCTTTCCGTACGAGCTGCAACGACCCACCCGGCAGCAAGCCGAACAGCGCTTCACCGACATTCGCTACTGGAGTGAACCCGAGCTGGGCGGGCACTTCCCGGCGTGGGAGCAGCCCGCGGTGTTCACCCGCGAGGTGGAGGCGTTCTTCACGATGTTCCGCTGACGTCCGGCCGCCACCGTCCATGCGGGACGGTCGATGGTCGGCCGGTGGACGAGTGACCGCGGCGGGGAGGGATGCGTGCCGCCAGGGTCGCTCGGGTCGGGCCGCTGTCAGTGCGCCATCAGGGGATCAGGCGTCGAAGGCGGCCGGGTTGATCCAGTCGGCCGAGGTCATGACCCACCAGTCGTCGGCGACGCCGCGGCGGGCGTACTCGTAGGGCATCCAGCCGTAGCCGTTCTCACCCCAGGTGCGGCTCCAGGAGTTGCGGATGCGGAACGCGCCGGTCTGCTTGTTGCCGTCGATCGGG
>DATBFW010000237.1:0-11916 GCA_036558285.1 Mycobacteriales bacterium
CCAGGGCGTCGGCGGGATCGCGTTCTTCCTCGCCCTGCTGGCCGGGACGAACATCTTCCTCGCCGTGTTCAACCTGCTGCCGCTGCCGCCGCTGGACGGCGGGCACATCGCGGTGATGTGGTACGAGCGGATCCGGCGCCGGATCGCGCTGTCCCGCGGGCTGCCCGATCCCGGCTTCGTCCGGCCGGAGCGGATCGCTCCGGTGGTGATGGCGTTCGTCGCGATCTTCGGAACGTTCGCGCTGCTCGCCGTCGTCGCCGACGTGGTCAACCCGGTCCAGCTGTTCTGAGGCCCCGGTCAGACCCGGGAGGAGTCAGCCGAGCGCGGTCAGGAACGCGCGGGCGACCGGGACCGCGGTGGTGCCGGACGACTGCCCGTCCTGGACGAACACCGCGAACGCGAGGTCGCCCCGGAACCCGGTGAACCAGGCGTGCGAGCGCGGCGGCACCTCGGTGCCGTACTCGGCGGTGCCGGTCTTGCCGGACACCGGCGCGCCCGGAACGTCCCGCAGCGCGGTGGCGGTGCCCTCGGTGACCACCGCCCGCATCATGTCCCGCAGCGCCGGCAGCACCGCGGCCGGCGGGCCGGGCGGCGCCGGACCGGCGGCGGGCGCGCCCGCGATGAGCGACGGCACGACCGGACCGCCCTTGGCCACCTGCGCCGAGATCAGCGCCATCGTCAGCGGGCTGACCTCGACCCGGCCCTGGCCGATCGCCTCGGCCGCCTTCTCGGTGTCGTCCTTGGGCACCGGCACCGACCCGCCGAACGAGCTCGCGGTGAGCTTCCAGTCGGTGCCGACCCCGTAGCGCGCCGCGGCCTGGCGTAGCGCGGCCGGGTCGAGCTGCTGGGACAGGCCGGTGAAGGTCGTGTTGCAGGAGTGCGCGAACGCCTCCCGCAGCGCGATCCGGCCGAGGTCGAACTTGTCCTCGTTCTCGAACTCCTTGCCGTACACGACCGTGGTCGCGGGGCAGTTGACCATCGACGCCGGCTGCACGACCTTCGCCTGCAGCAGCGCGGTGGAGGTGAGGATCTTGAACGTGGAGCCGGCCGGGAACCGGCCGCCCAGCCCGATCTCGAACGGGACCTGCGCGTTGTCGGCGACGGCGAGGATCGCGCCGGTGGACGGCCGCATCGCGACCAGCGCCGCCGGCTTCGGCACGGTCGCGACAGCGCTGTCGGCGGCGGTCTGCACGGACCGGTCGAGGGTGGTGCGCACGGCACTGCCGGCCTGGCCGGGCTGGTCGGTGAGCACCGCGGTCGAGGTCGAGATGCGCAGCCCCGGCTTGCCGGTGAGCCGGTCGTTCAGCGCCCGCTGCAGGCCGGAGACGCCGAGCTGGTCGGCGCCGTCGTAGCCGGCACCGACCTCCTTGAGCACGTCCGCGGTGGCCGGACCGATCCGGCCGAGCAGCGGCTGGGCGAACGTCCGGCTCGGCGCGAGCAGCTGCTGACCCTCTTGGAACACGGTGCCGGGCAGCTCGTGGATCTGCGCGCGGACCTGCTCGTAGTCCGCCCGGCGCAGCGTGATCACGGTGACGAACGCGTTCGGCGACGCCTTCTTCACGTCGGCGACGATGTCGGCCGCGTCGATCTTGAGCACCGCGGCGAGCTTGGCGGCCAGCCCGGGCAGGTCGGTCACCTTGCTCCGCTGCACGCCGACGGTGACCACGTCGGTCTTCGCGAACAGCGCCGCGCCGGCGGTGTCCTGCAGCGCGGCCCGCTCCGGCAGCACGTGCTCGACCTTGAGCGACGTGAGCCCGGCCGCGGTCAGCTTCGGGTGCAGGTCCTCCGGCTTCCACCGCACGCCCCAGGTGTCCTGGGTGCGCACCAGCGGCAGCGTGCCGTCGTACCGCCACGGCGCGCCGGCCCCGGGCAGCTGCCAGCTGGCCGTGTACGCGGCGCTCGCGTGGTCGTCGTCCTGCTTGGTCACCGCGCCGACGGTGGCGGTGAGCTTCGCGCCGGCGCCGAGCGTCTTGTCCAGCCGCTGCAGCGCGCCGGTCGCCGCGGCGCTGTCGTCGGTGCGCCCGGCGGCGCCGGCCACGTCGCCACGCGACCAGCTGTCCAGGAACGCCGAGGCGGCGTCGTCCGGCCCGGGCTTGTCCTTGCCGAGGAAGCAGCCCGAGGCCAGCAGGGCAACGACGGCGAGCAGCGCGGCGAGCGTCGGCGGTCGGCGGCGCACAAGATCCCCCTGGGAAGCGGTGGTCGGCACTCAGAACAGGACGCTGGCGAACGTACCGACGTTGCTCAACCCGACCCGCTCGTAGGCCCGCCGGGCCGCCTGGTTGAAGTCGTTGACGTACAGGCTGACCGTCGGGGCGACCGTCCGCAGGGCCTCCGCGACCACCGCGGCGGTGCCGGCCGTGCCGAGCCCGTGGCCGCGCTGCGCCGGGTCGACCCAGACGCCCTGGATCTGCGCGACCCGCCCGCTGACCGCGCCCAGCTCCGCCTTGAACAGCACCCGGCCGTGCTCGATCCGGGCGAACGCACGCCCGGCCAGCACGAGATCACGGACCCTGGCCCGGTACGCGGCGCCGTTGTCGTTGCCCAACGGTGACGTGCCGACCTCCTCGGTGAACATCGCCACGCAGGCCGGCATGAGGATGTCCAGCTCCCGCAGCGTGACCCTGCGCACCGCCGGGTCGCCGGCCACCAGCGGCTCGGTCGAGATGGCCAGCAGCGGCTGGGTGGCCCGCACCTCGCGGGCCGGTCCCCAGTACGGCTCCAGCCGCTCCCAGAGCGCGCCGACCGCGTGCGCCGGGCCGACGATCGACGAGCAGCGCCGGCCCTGCCGCCGGGCCCGGTCGGCGAACGCGGCCAACGCGGCCGGCGCGTCACCGACCGGAACCAGGTTCGCGCCGGAGAAACAGGCCGCCTCGAGCCTCGGCGTGCCGTAGCCCCACAGCTCGGCGCCCAGCCGCCACGGGTCGACGCCGGCCGCCTCGACCCGGGACGCGACGAAGCAGTGCGCGACCGGGTCACGGTCCAGCAGGGGACGCAGGGCGGGCAGGTCGGCGCCGGTCAGCAGGCGGGCGGCGCCGCCGAGCCTCAGCACGGGACAAGCGTATGCCCTGGCAGGATCTCCGGGTGTGCCCGACCTGATGTCCACCTGGTTCGTCCGGACGCTGCGCGAGGAGCCGGCCGAGGCAGAGGTGCCCAGCCACCGGCTGCTGCTGCGGGCCGGCTACGTCCGCCGGGTCGCGGCGGGCGGGTACGCCTGGCTGCCGCTCGGGCTGCGGGTGCTGCGCAACGTCGAGCGGGTCGTCCGGGAGGAGATGGATCGGATCGGCGCGCACGAGGTGCTGTTCCCGGCCCTGCTGCCGCGCGAGCCGTACGAGGCGACCGGCCGGTGGGCCGCGTACGGGGCGGACGTCTTCCGGGTGGTCGACCGGCGCGGTGCCGACCACCTGCTGGCGCCGACCCACGAGGAGATGTTCGCGCTGCTGGCCAAAACCGAGCTGACCTCGTACAAGGACCTGCCGGTGTCGGTCTACCAGGTGCAGACGAAGTTCCGGGACGAGCCGCGGCCGCGGTCCGGGCTGCTGCGCACCCGCGAGTTCGTGATGAAGGACTCGTACTCGTTCGACCTCACCGACGACGGCCTCGCGACCTCGTACGCCGCCCACCGGGAGGCGTACCTGCGGATCTTCGCCCGGCTCGGGCTGGACGTGCGGGTCGTCTCGGCGGTGTCCGGGGCGATGGGCGGGTCGGAGTCGGAGGAGTTCCTCGCGCCGACCCCGGTCGGCGAGGACACCTTCGCGTCCTGCGCGCAGTGCGGTTACGCGGCCAACACCGAGGCGGTGCCGTCGCCGCGGCGGACCGCGCCGATCGCCGAGCCGGGGCCGGTCGAGGAGCTCGACACCCCGGACACGCCGACGATCGAGACGCTGGCCGCGCACCTGGGCCTCCCGGCGTCGGCGACGCTGAAGAACCTCCTCGTGGTCGCCGGCGACGAGATCGTCGCCGTCGGCGTGCCCGGCGACCGCGAGGTCGACCTGCGCCGGGT
This sequence comes from Mycobacteriales bacterium, assembly GCA_036558285.1. Lineage (GTDB taxonomy): Bacteria > Actinomycetota > Actinomycetes > Mycobacteriales > CADCTP01 > CADCTP01. Next base: position 4,001 of record DATBFW010000237.1, read on the forward strand.
CGAGGCACTGCTCGGGCCGGTGCGGATCGTCGAGGCGGCCGACTTCGCCGCCCACCCCGAGCTGGTCCGCGGGTACGTCGGCCCGCAGGGCCTGGCCGGCCGGGCCTTCCGGTACGTCGCCGACCCGCGGGTCGCGCCGGGCACCAGCTGGGTCACCGGCGCCAACCGGCCGGACACGCACGCCCGCAACGTGGTTGCCGGCCGGGACTTCACCGTCTCCGAGTACGCCGACGTGGTCACCGTGGTCGACGGCGACCCGTGCCCGCGCTGCGGCGGGCCGCTGACGCTCGCCCGCGGCGTCGAGGTCGGGCACGTCTTCCAGCTCGGCCGCAAATACGCCGACGCGTTCGGGCTGGACGTGCCCGGGCCGGACGGGGTGCCGGTCCGGCTCACCATGGGCTCGTACGGGATCGGGGTGTCCCGTGCGGTCGCGGTGATCGCCGAGCAGCACCACGACGAGCGCGGGCTGGTCTGGCCGCGCGAGGTCGCCCCGTACGACGTCGAGGTGGTCCCGGTCGGCCGCGGCGACCAGCCGGCGCACGCGCGCGACCTGGCCGACCGGCTGGCCGACACCGGGCTGCGGGTGCTCGTCGACGACCGGGCGGCAACGGCCGGGGTGAAGCTCACCGACGCCGAGCTGATCGGCGTGCCGTGGACGGTGGTGGTCGGGCGGCGGGCCGACGAGGGCGTGGTCGAGGTACGGGACCGGGCCCGGGGCGACAGCGCCGAGGTGCGGATGGACGACGTCGTGTGGGCGGTGACGCGGTGACGGTCGAGGCGGTGGTGTTCGACTGGGGCGGCACGCTCACGCCCTGGCACACGATCGAGCTGGCCGAGGCGTGGCGGGCGATGCGGCTCGGCGACGACGCGGCCGAGCGGCTGCTCGCGGCCGAGGAGACGGTGTGGGCGCGGGCCAGGCAGACCCAGCGCAGCGGGACGATGGACGAGGTGTTCGCCGCCGCCGGGGTGACCGCGGGACCGCAGGAGATCGCCGGCTACTACGCCTGGTGGGAGGAGCACACCTACACCGACCCGGACGTCCGGCCGCTGTGGGAGCAGCTGCGCTCCCGCGGGATCCGGATCGGGGTGCTGTCCAACACGTTGTGGCCGCGCACCGAGCACGAGCGGGTGTTCCGCCGGGACGGGGTGGCCGGGCTCATCGACGCGGCCGTCTACACCAGCGAGATCGACTGGACCAAGCCGCATCCGGCCGCGTTCCGGGCGGTGCTCGACGCGCTCGGCGGGATCGCGCCGGAGGACGGGGTGTTCGTCGGCGACCGGCCGTGGGACGACATCGCCGGGGCCAAGGGCGTCGGGATGCGCGCGGTCCTGCTCCCGCACAGCGAGATCCCCGCGTACCAGGAGGGTCCGGTCCGCGGCGAGCCGGACGCGGTGGTGTCCCGGCTGGCCGACGTGCTGGCGCTGGTCGACTCCTGGCGCTAGCCGGCGGACACGCCCGCCAGGGACAGCGCGCCGCGGATGACGAGCGCGGCGCCGACGGCGAACGACGTGACCAGGAGCAGGACGCGCGCGTGCAGCCCGGTCCACGCCTGGACCCGGCCGACGGCCGCTCGGGCCGCATCGGGACTGACGATGCACACCGCCAGCGCGGCGATCGGCACCGCGAACCAGATCGCGTCGTAGATCAGGACGGCGACCAGGCCGCCGGGCACTCGGGGGTCGTGGGCCACGATGACGTTCAGCGCGATCAGGTAGAACAGCCCGGGCAGGTGGGTGAGCGGGCCCGCGATGACCGCGGTCGGAACGGTGAGCCGCCGCTCGAGCCTGGCCTTCCAGGGGCTGTCGGCGCGGGGAGCATCGCGGTCGGGACCGAGCCGGACCACCCGGGTGGCCACGGCGATGCCGAACAGGAGAACGACCACGCCGCCGACGAGGTCCGCGATGCCTTTCGTCCGGCTGCTGCCCGCCTGGAAGTGGATTCCGTGGAACGCGCCGACCACGATGACACCGAACGCGACCGTGAAGGCCAGACCGCCGATGAGGTACGCGAGCAGCAGACGGCGTCGGGCTGTGTGCGACAGCAGGGCCGACACGGCGGCGAGACTCGTCGGGCGCACCGTGCTTGCCAGCGCCAGCACGAGGATCTCGACGATCAACGGAGTGTCTTGTCGGTGAGCGCCTCGTCGTCGGCCGCCGACCGACCCGGCACCTCGGTCTCGCGGTTGGCCAGGGTGATGAGCACGGCACCGGCGAGCGCCGCCAGCAGTGCCACCATGGCGACGACGACGTGCCAGCCGGGGCGGGTGAGCTGCTCTTCGAACAGGAGGATCCCGAGGATCACGCTGACGGCCGGGTTCGAGACGGACACCGCTGCCATCGCCGGCGCGAGCTGACCGGTTGCCAGCGACAGTTGCTGGATGAGGAATCCGGTGAACCCGAACCCGAGCAGGGCCCAGGTCCGCCAGTCGCCGGCCGCCTCCGCGATGCCGCCGTGCAGGTCGTCGAGAACCGGCTTGGCGAGGGTGGCGGCCAGCCCGAACAGAAGGCCCGCGGCCAGGCCGAGTGCTGCTGCCCGCGCCGACGGGGCTACCCCCGTCCGCAGCCACAGCATGAGCAGCACGACGACAGCACAGATCACCACGGCCGAGATCACCAGGGCCACCGTCGACGCGTCGTCGACGCCCGCGTTCGGGTCTCCGACCAGCACGAACAACGCCAGCCCGACGACCACGACGGCGGCGCCGAGCACCTGCCGGCGCACGATCTGCTGGCTCGTCAGCCAGTACCCCAGCGGCAGTGCCCACACGATGGTCGTCACCATCAGCGGCTGGACGACGACGAGCCGGCCGCGATCGAGCGCGGCACCCTGCGTCCCGTAGCCGATCAGCAAGATCAGCGTCCCGAGCAGCCAGACCGGCACCGCCAGCAGGCGGACCAGGCCGGCCACGCCCTGCACCGCCGAGCCGGCCCTGGCCAGCCGGAACTGACCACGCTGCTGCAAGGTGGCGGCGAGTGCGAAGCACACCGCCGAGAGGAGAGCGAGCATCGCTGCCATCGCGATCAAACCCTTCGGACCGGCCGCCGCCACCGGCGGCCAGACTCGACCCGCCACGCGGCGGCGACATCCCTCAGGGAGGATGAGGAGAACGCCCGCCTAGCCACCGGGGAAGGCGACCGTCGCCGGTGTCGTGTGCAGCGCGAGCCGCCAGCGGGTGGCCCGGACGGCGGCGTCGGACAGGGCGACGAGGGCGGCGCGGCGGACCGCGATGTCGTCGGTGGCGGCCACCGCATACCGCCAGGCCGCGGCGACGCCCTCCTCGAGGTGCACGGCCAGCCGCAGCGCGGAAGCCTGGTCGGTGACCGGGAACGGCAGGGCGTACTCGGGCTCGGTGGCGACCGGCGTTCCGCCGTACCGGGTGACCAGCGCGACCGTGTCGTCCCGCAGCGTGCGGTGGGCGTCGTCGGCGTCCCGCACCTGGGGCAGCAGCGCGTCGCCGGCGTGCGCGCCGACCACGCCGTAGCCCCAGATGACCGCGTGCTCGGCGGCCAGCCCGGTCTGCAGCGCCTGCACCTGGCCGGTGCCGCTCGGGGTCGGGCTAGGGGTCGCGGTCGGCGTCCCGGTGCCGGTCGGGGTCGGGGCCGGCGTGGTCACGTCAGCACCGCCACGTGGCTGGCCTCCGAGGCGGAGATGCCGGCGAGCAGCCGGGCCCGGTCCGGCGGCGCGGTCAGCGCGACCGTGCCGCGTGCCGATGCGGCGGCCCGCTCCGCCGCCCGCAGCGCCGCCACCGCCGCCGCGGGGGTCGCCGGCACGCGACTGCCGCTCCCGCTCGACTCGACCCCGGTCGACAGGGACACGGTGGGGGACGCGCTCGCCGCGGGGGTCGTGGGGGAGGGCGGCGCGGCCGGCCCGAGCGCGGTCACCAGGGCGGCGGCGTGCGCGGCGTGCTCGTCCCGGACGGCGGTCAGCCGCGCCCGCAGTGCCGGGTGGCGCGCCACCGTCGCGTCGTACGCGGCGATCAGCCTGCGCTCATCGGTGAGCTCGGCCAGCAGCGGGTCCGGCGGCGCGGGCGTGGTCGGCGCCGGGCTCGACGGACCGCCCGCCGTGCAGCCGGCGACCAGCAGCCCGACCCCGACCGAGCCGCCGATCAGCACGCTGCGACGAGCCACGGCGACCACGGTCCGGAAGTCTTCCAGGTGACCCGTACAGCCGGACGGAGTGGTACGGCATCCGGCCTCGTCACTGTTCGTATCCCGAGGTCGGAGCCGCTACCCTCGTGAGGTTGGCCGCACGCGTGAGGAGGCTCCAACGATGACGTCGGGAGCGGCCCAGCGGGAGCGGCTGGCAACGGCGATCGAACCGGCCGTGGCCGCGGCCGGCTACGAGCTGGAGAAGGTCTCGGTGAGCCCGGCCGGCCGGCGCACGGTGGTGCGCGTGGTCGTGGACGCCGACACGGGAGTCTCGCTCGACGACGTGACCACGGTGAGCCGGGCGGTCACCGACGTGCTCGACTCCCGCGACACCGAGCTGTTCGGCGATACGCCGTACGTGCTGGAGGTGACCTCGCCCGGGGTCGACCGCCCGCTGACCGAGCCGCGGCACTGGCGGCGCGCGGTCGGCCGGCTGGTCGAGGTGCCGGTGGCGGGCGTGCCGACCCGTGCGCGGGTGGCCGCGGCCGACGACGACGGCGTGGAGCTGGCCGACGAGGCCGGGCACAGCGCCCGGCACGGCTGGGCCGAGCTGGGTCGCGGCAAGGTACAGGTCGAGTTCGGCCGGATCGGGGCCGACGACGACGGGGACGGACCGGACGCGGAGGAGGAGGAATCGTGAACGTCGACATCGCGGCACTGCGCTTGATCGAGCGGGAGAAGGAGATCTCCTTCGACACCGTGGTCCAGGCGATCGAGACCGCCCTGCTCACCGCGTACAAGCACACCGAGGGCCCGCTGCCGGACGCGCGGGTCGAGGTGGACCGCAAGACCGGCGCGGTCACGGTCTGGGCCCAGGAGCTGGCCGAGGACGGCACGGTGCTGCGGGAGTGGGACGACACCCCGCAGGACTTCGGCCGCATCGCGGCGATGACCGCGAAGCAGGTCATCCTGCAGCGGCTGCGCGACGCCGAGAACGAGCACACCTACGGCGAGTGGACCGGGCGCGAGGGCGACGTCGTCGGCGGCGTGGTGCAGCATCACGAGGGCCGGGCCGAGCGCGGGATCGTGCTGGTCAACCTGGGCAAGATCGAGGCGGTGCTGCCGCCGGCGGAGCAGGTCCCGGGCGAGGTCTACGAGCACGGGCTGCGGCTGAAGGCATACGTGGTGGGCGTGACCAAGGGCCCGCGCGGCCCGTCGATCACGCTCAGCCGCACCCACCCCAACCTGGTCCGCAAGCTGTTCGCGCTGGAGGTGCCTGAGGTCGCGGACGGCACCGTGGAGATTCCGGCCGTCGCGCGGGAGGCCGGCCACCGGTCCAAGATCGCGGTCCGGTCGACGGTGTCCGGGGTCAACCCGAAGGGCGCCTGCATCGGCCCGATGGGCGCGCGGGTCCGCAACGTGGTCGCCGAGCTGCACGGCGAGAAGATCGACATCGTCGACTGGTCGGACGACCCGGCCGCGTTCATCGCCCAGGCGCTCTCGCCGGCCGAGGTGATCTCGGTCGAGGTCGTCGACGCGACCGCGCGTGCGGCCCGGGTGATCGTGCCGGACTACCAGCTGTCGCTGGCGATCGGCCGGGAGGGGCAGAACGCCCGGCTCGCCGCCCGGCTCACCGGCTGGCGGATCGACATCCGCAGCGACGCCGCGGGGGATGCTCCTGGCGGTGCCCCCGGCGGTGCGACCGGCGCCGCGAGCGGTGGCTCGGGCGCGCCGGCCCGCCCGGCCGGTGCCCCGCTGCGCAGCTCCGGCCCGCGGCCCCGGCCCACCACCTCGGCTCCGCGCGTCGCCCGGTGACCGACGGGGCATACCCGCCCGGGCAGATGCGTTACGACGTGGACCTGTTGGTGATGGTGTGCGGTGATTCCGCCGTTTCCGTGCCGACCCGGGCTCGGGTGTGTCCCGCGGTCGGCCACCGGCACGACGCGGTCCGGGCGGGGTAGACTGTCAGTGGTCCGTCGAACGTCGTCGGTGCCTGTGCGCACCTGCGTTGGTTGCCGCTGTCGTTCGCCGGCCTCCGAGCTGTTGCGTGTCGTGGTGGTGGAGGGTCCGGCCGGTCTCCGGCTCGAGCCCGACCCACGTCGTCGGTCGCCTGGTCGAGGTGCCTCCCTGCACCTGGATCTCGGGTGCCTCGATCTCGCGGAGCGGCGCCGGGCGTTCGGCCGCGCATTGCGCGTGACCACCGCGCTCGACGCCGGATCTGTCCGTGAGTACGTTGCGCAGCGCGTCTCGGACGCAGCCCCGGAGGTGGGTACGGTGCCCGCCCCCCGACCAAGTCAGGCAGGTCGAAACGGCATGAGCACTCCATGAAGCGCCAGCGATGAGTGTGTTCACCCACTAGCTGAGCCGAGCGGGCCGCCGCCCGGCTCCGGACGAGGAGACCAGTGGCAGGCAAGGCCCGCGTGCACGAGCTCGCGAAGGAGCTCGGGGTAGAGAGCAAGGTCGTTCTGGCCAAGCTCAAGGAGATGGGCGAGTTCGTCAAGAGCGCGTCCTCCACGATCGAACCGCCGGTTGCGCGCCGGCTCAAGGAAGCGTTCCCGGCCAGCGGTGGCCAGGCCAACGGCAGCCAGGCGAACGGGGGGGCCCCGACTCCGGGTCCCCGGCCCGGTCGCCGTTCCGGCGCGTCCGGCCCCGCCACCGCCACCCCGCGCCCCGGCCCGTCGGCCGGCGGCCAGGAGGGTGGCCAGGACGCTCCGGCCCAGCCGGGCGCGACGCTGCCCGGCCCGCGCCCCGGCCCGGCCCAGCGCCCGGCGGCGTCCGCCGGCGCGCCCGCGCCGGCCCCGACCAGGCCGTCCACCCCCGGCGGCCCGACCCCGGGCCCGCGCCCGGCTTCCCGACCCGGTCCCGCATCCGGTCCCGGCTCGTCCGGCACCGGCACGCCGGGCCTGCCCCCGCGGCCGGCGCCGCGACCGGGCAACAACCCCTTCGGCGTCAACCAGGGCTCCACGCCGGGCCTGCCGCCGCGCCCGCCGGCTCCGCGCCCGGGTGCCGCCGGTGGCCCGCGTCCGGGTCCTGGTGGCCCGCGCCCGGCGCCGGGTGCCGGCGGTCCGCGTCCCGGCCCGGCCGGTGGCCGCCCCGGCGGCCCGGCCGGTCCCGGCGGTCCGCGTCCCGGCCCGCGTCCGAGTCCCGGTCCGGGCGGTCCGCGGCCCAACCCGGGTATGATGCCCGGCCGCCCGAGCGGCGGCCCCCGTCCGGGCGGCGCCGGCGGCCGTCCCGGTGCGCCGGGCGGTCGTCCCGGTGGCGGCGGCGGTTTCCGCGGCGGTCCCGGCGGCGGCGGCGCCGGTCGTCCCGGCGGTCCGGGTGGCGGCGGTGGCGGTGGCTACCGCGGCGGTCCCAGTGGCGGCGGCGCGCCTGGTGGCGGTTTCCGCGGCGGCCCCGGTGGCCGTCCCGGTGGCGGCGGCCGCGGTCGCGGTGGCGGCACGGCCGGTGCGTTCGGCCGCGGTGGCGGCCGGGGTCCGGTCCGCGGCCGCAAGAGCAAGAAGCAGCGGAGGCAGGAGTTCGACAACATGTCGGCTCCGACGATCGGCGGCGTGCAGGTCCCGCGCGGCAACGGCGACGTCGTCCGGCTGCCCCGCGGCGCCTCGCTGGCCGACTTCGCCGACCGGATCAACGCCAACCCGGCGTCCCTGGTCCAGGTGCTGTTCCACCTCGGCGAGATGGTGACCGCCACGCAGTCGGTCAGCGACGAGACGCTGCAGCTGCTCGGCGCCGAGCTCGGCTACACGATCCAGGTGGTCAGCCCGGAGGACGAGGACCGCGAGCTGCTCGACGCCTTCGACCTCACCTTCGGGGAGAACGAGGGCGACGAG
>DATBFW010000238.1:0-6769 GCA_036558285.1 Mycobacteriales bacterium
GGTGGGCAAGGACCGGGTGCAGATCACCACCGCCGACGACGAGGCCGCGATCGCCTCGCTGCGCTCGACGTTCGGGATCGAGGCCGGGATGCACTCGGGTGAGGTGACGTTCGCCGTGGCGGACGGGGAGCGGTTCGTGCCCAGGCTGTTCGCCGAGCTCGGCGTGCCGATCCGGTCGGTGAGCGTCGCCAGCCCGTCGCTGGACGACGTGTTCCTGTCCCACACCGGCAGCACGATCAGCGACGCCGAGGCCGCCGAGCGACCGATCCCACCGATGCTCCGAGCCGGGAGGCGCTGATGAGCACCCAGCCAGTCGCGCCGGTCGGCGAGCGCCGACCGGTCGGCCCGCCGCCGGTCCCGGTCCAGCTGGCCGCCTCCGGCCCCGCGCACGCGCTGCGCGCGGTCAAGGTGGTCTGGCAGCGGGAGATGATCCGGTTCGTACGGTCCAAGGGCCGGCTGATCTCCGGGCTGGCCCAGCCGCTGCTGCTGCTGTTCGTGCTCGGCAGCGGGCTGTCCGGGCTGACCCGCTCCGCCACCGGCGGGGTCGACTTCCGGACGTTCCTGTTCCCCGGGATCGTCGCCACCTCGACGCTGTTCACGGCGATCTTCGCTGGCATCTCGATCGTCTGGGACCGCGAGTTCGGCTTCCTGCGGGAGATGCTGGTCGCGCCGATACCGCGCTCGTCGATCCTGGTCGGCAAGTGCCTCGGCGGCGGCACGATCGCCACCATGCAGGCACTGATCCTGGTCGCGCTGGCCGGCCTGGTCGGCGTCCCGTACAACCCGGTGATGATCATCGGGCTGCTCGCGCTGCTGTTCCTCACCGCGCTGGCGATGACCGCCTTCGGGCTGATGATCTCGGCCCGGATCAAGAAGTTCCAGGCGGTCATGCCGATCGTGCAGCTGGTGCTGACGCCGATGATGTTCCTGTCCGGGTCGCTGTTCCCGCTGGTCGGGCTGCCGATCTGGCTGACGGTGCTGACCAGGATGAACCCGCTGACCTACGCGGTGGAGCCGATGCGGCACGTCGTCTTCGAGCACCTGGCTGTGCCGCCGGCCGTGCTGGCCCGGCTCGACCCCGGCGTCACGTTGGGCAGCTGGGTGGTGCCGATCTGGGCGGACGTCCTGATCATCGCGCTGCTCGGCTCGCTGATGCTGGCCATCGCCGCCATCCAGTTCAGCCGGACCGACTAACCCTCGTCGGCGGCCAGTTCGAAGTCGGCGAAGTCGAAGCCGGGGGCGACCACGCAGCCGACCAGGGCGCCGGCCTCGGTCAGCGGCTCGGCCGCCTGCCACGAGCCGGCGGGCACCAGCGCCTGCAGCAGGTGACCCGCGCCGGGGTCCGGACCGACGACAAGGTCGGTCCCGGGCTCCGGCGCCGGTCCGGTCCCGCCGAGGCGCAGCCGCAGCGGGCCGAGCCCTTGCCAGAGCCACAGCTCGTCCGACCGGACCCGGTGCCAGCGCGACCGCACGCCGGCCGGCAGCAGGAACAGGATGCTGGTCGCCGCCGCCCGGGTCCCCGGGTAGCCGTCCGGGGTGAACTCCGCCGGCGCCCGCCAGGTCTCCCGGAACCAGCCGCCCTCCGGATGCGGCTCCAGCCGCAACTGCTCGGCCAAGCTCATGCGAGGCGTTCTACCAGCGGGCGGCCGACCACCACGACAGGGTGCCCAGGCACGTTTCCTATCCTTGCCGTGCAGAGTGGGTTCCGCGCGGCGATCGTCGCTCGGTGTATGCGATCCCAGTACCTTGGCGCGGAGGGTTACCGAGCACGGTGGCAGGGGGATACCTCACTGGATCCGTCCCCACTGACCGTCAAGACGTGGCGGGAAGAGGTGTAGGTGCTTCGCATGCTGACCGTCCGCCACGCCCCGGCGAGTGCTGGCGAAGTCCGGCGGCGGCTGGGAGCCGACCTCGCCGGTGCCGGACTGCCCCCCGCGGTCATCGGCGACGCCGCTCTCGTGGTCAGTGAGCTGGTCGGCAACTCCGTCCGGTATGCGACACCGTTGCCCGGTGGCGTGCTCGAGGTCAGCTGGTCGGTCGACCCGGACTGCGTCCGGCTGCGGGTCTCCGACGGGGGCGGTCAGAGCGTCCCGGCCCGGCACAGCGCGGGCCCCGAGGACGTCCGCGGGCGCGGGCTGGCGATCGTCGCCGCGCTGGCCCGCGACTGGGGCGTCGAGGTCGGCCAGGACGGCAAGGGCCCGATGAGCACCGTCTGGGTCGACCTCCCCGTCAGCGCCTGACGCCGCCCCGCGGGGTCGGCGGGGTCGGCCCGAGTGGCGGGTGGGCGGTGCCGGCACGCCCGCTAGGGTCGTCGCCGTGAGTCGCCGGACGTCCAGCCGCACCGCCCGTCGCGCCCGATCCGTACCCGAAGGCGAGATCGACCCCAAGGCGCCCTGCCCGTGCGGGTCCGGCCGCCGCTACAAGAGCTGCCACGGTGCCGGCGACGTCCCGGTGGCCCGCCCGTTCGAGGGGTTGCCGGGCGAGTGTGACTGGGTGGCAATGCGGGAGCTGGTGCCGTCCGCGACGGCGCCGCTCGCGCTGAAGGACTCCGACCGCGAGGTCACCCTGGCCACGCTGCTGCCGCTGGCGCTGCCGGCGATCGTCCGGGCCGACGGCCGGGTGCTGCTCGGCCTGCAGGTGCACGCGCGCTCCGGCGACGTCAGCCGCGACCTCGCGCACGTGCTGGAGCAGGCGCTGGACGCCGAGCCGGGGACCATGGTCTCCACCACCGGGCTGCCCGGGCCGGGGCCGCGGCTGCAGGACCTGCTCGACACCGACGCGGCGGTCGAGCCGACCGTGCACCGGGATTTCGCGTTCTGGCTGGAGGGCTCGACCTCGGACGACCCTGAGGTGAGCGCCTCGATGGAGCGGGCGAACGCCGCGGTGGTTCCGACCGTGCGGCTGGCCGCCGGCGTCGGCGCCGCCTACTGGTGCCGCATCGGGGACAAGGCCCACCTGCGCTGGGTCGTCCCGTACGAGGAGGACGCGCTGCTCGACGCGCTGGCCCGGCTCGCCGCCGCCGGCTCGCTCGGCCTCGGCGAGGACACCCGGTATGCGGGGTCGTTCCGGGCGCACGGCGTGCTCGTACCGGTCTGGGACCTGCCGGTGGAGTCGCTGGCCGGTCAGTGGGAGGAGCCGGCAGCCGATTTCGCCGGCCGGCTGACCGAGGCGCTCGCCGCGACCGACCCGCTGACCTCGGCCGAGCGGCGCGCGAGGGACGGCCTGCGCGGGCGGCAGCTCACGCTGCGCTGAGCTACAGCGGGTCACGCACGATCGGGCAGCTCATGCACCGCGGCCCGCCGCGTCCGCTGCCCAGCTCGCTGCCGGCGATCCGGATCACCTCGATACCGTGCGCCTCCAGCTGCGCGTTGGTCTCGGCGTTCCGCTCGTACGCCATCGCCAGCCGCGGGGCGACGCACAGCGTGTTGTTTCCGTCGTCCCACTGCTCCCGCTCGGCGGTGACCGGGTCGAGGCCGGTGCCGATGACGCGGATGCGGTCGAGCCCGAGCGCCCGGGCGCCGGCGGCGAGGAACGGCTCGGCCGGGCCGACCACCATCTCGCCGTCGTCCGCGACGGTCACCGGGTAGCAGAGCGTGTCGGCGACCGGCGGGTAGAGCGTCACCGCGTCGACGTCGACCATCGTGCAGATCGTGTCGAGGTGCATGGTCGCCCGCTCCTGCGCGATCGGCACCACCAGCACCGTGTGCGCCAGGCCCTCGGTGAACACCCGGCGCGCCAGCGTCTCCACCCCGGCCGGTGTGGTCCGCTGGCCGGTGCCGACGGCGAGCACGCCCGGGCCGAGCAGCAGCACGTCGCCGCCCTCCAGCCACTCCGACTGCGGCTCGTACACGGTCGCCGTGCCGGCGAACCGCGGGTGCGCCGCGTAGATCGCCCGCAGCAGGGTGGCCTCGCGCCGCCGCGCCATCATCGACGGGCTGGTCACCGCCACCTCGCCCCGGATCCACACCGACGAGTCGCGGGTGAACAGCAGGTTGGGCAGCGGGTCGACGACGAAGTCGTGCTCGTGCATCAGCCGGTACGTCAGCCCGCGGCCGGTCTTCAGCTCCTGCTGGGTGAGCCCGGCCATGAGCACCCCGCCCAGGTCGACCGGGTGCAGGTCGTGCAGGTGCCGTCGGACGACCGCACGCAGGGTCGGCCCGAGCCGCGGGTCCTCCAGCACGGCGGCGACGGTCGACTCCCTGGCCTCCGCGTCGGCCAGTGCCTGCTCCAGCAGCTCGCCGAGGTAGAGCACCTCGACGCCGTGGTCGCGCAGCGCCTGCGCGAAGCCGTCGTGTTCCTCCTGGGCCCGGTCCACCCACGGGATCCCGTCGAACAGCAGCTGGTCGTTGTTCCGCGGGGTCAGCCGCTTCAGCTCGGCGCCCGGGCGGTGCAGCAGGACCGTACGGAGCCGGCCCACCTCGCTGTCGACGTAGCCCGCCACGCCGCGACTCTATCCACGCGCCGCCGTCCGGACCGCGTCGGCCGCCCCGTGTCCGGCCCGGTAGGTTGGCGAGCATGGGCCTGCTGGACGACAGAGTGGTCGTGGTGACCGGCGCCGGGCGCGGCATCGGCCGCGGCGAGGCACTGGAGTGCGCGCGGCAGGGCGCCGCCGTGGTGCTCAACGAGTTCGACCCGGCGGTCGGTGCCGGCGTCGTGGACGAGATCAAGTCGCTCGGCGGGTCCGCGGTGCTGGTCGAGGGCGACGTGTCCGACGTGGCCGTGGCCGACTCGCTGATCGCGACCGCGGTCGGCGAGTTCGGCCGGCTCGACGGGCTGGTCAACAACGCCGGCGTGCTGCGCGACCGGACGCTGGCCAAGATGACGCCGGAGGAGTGGGACACGGTCATCCGCGTCCACCTGCGCGGGCACTACGCGCCGACGCACGCCGCCCTCGTCCACTGGCGCGAGCACGGCGGCCCAGGCCACATCGTCTGCACGGCGTCCACGTCCGGCCTGCTCGGCAACTTCGGCCAGTCCAACTACGGCGCGGCCAAGGCGGGCATCGCCGCGTTCGCGCAGATCGTCGCGCAGGAGACGGTGCGGATGGGAGTCACCTGCAACGCGATCGCCCCGGCCGCCCGGACCAGGATGACCGAGGGGGCGTACGGGGAGATCTTCGGCTCGACCGACGACTTCGACTTCTGGCACCCGGACAACGTGGCGCCGCTGGTCGCGTTCCTGGTCAGCGACTCGGCCGCGCACATCAGCGGCAAGGTCTTCGGCGTGCAGGGCAACGCGGTCGAGCTCTACCAGCCGTGGACGTCGGTGGCCGCGATCGAGAACCGGGGCGGCCGGTGGGAGCCGGCGGAGATCGCCCGGCGGATCGGGGTGCTGTTCGCCGAGGCGGACATGGAGCCGGGGGCGACCAGCGGGATGGCCCGCCTCCGCTACACGATGACCAACCGAGGCTGAGCACGCCCGCCGATCCCGGCGGCGGCCCAGACCCGGCCGAGCAGGCGAGGCTCCGGGAGCCGTTGAGCGGCGGCGGGTTCGCCTCCGTGAGCCGGCTCGACCTCGCCGACCTCGAGGCGGAGCTGTCCGCGCTGCGTCAGGGCTGAGCGGCCGCCGCGCGGGAGACGAGCACCGCCAGCGCGAACCCGAGCAGCACCGCGGTGAGGTGCCCCACGTCGGTGAAGTCGGCGTCGAGCAGCAGCGGCACGACGGTGACCGCCAGCAGGCCGGCCACGTACCAGGGCCGCAGCCGGCCCGGCACCCGGGCGACGAGCAGCCCGGCGACCGTCGCGACGGCGTAGCTCACGCCGACGTCCTGGGCCCGGGCCAGCGCCGGGCTCAGCCGGCGGTCCTCGATCCCGGCGGCGAGCAGCACGGCGACGAACAGAGTGGCGCCCACGTGCCCGAGTACGGCCACGATGACCGTCGCCACCCGGCCGAGCCAGCGCTGCGCGGCCGCGAACGTGACGACCAGCGGCACCAGGATCCACAGTCCCGACAGCGGCGAGACCACGAACGCGCTGGCGCCCAGCACGAGCAGCGGGGTGTGCCGGAGGTTGTCGAGGTTCGTGCTGCTGTCCAGCACCAGCTCCTCGGACGTCGTGCCCGGCGCCGCCTCGACCGCGATCGCCACCACGAGCACGATCGCCGCATACACCCAGGCCACGTCCGCATCCCGGAACAGGGGCGCCAGCCGGGACCGCACCTGCACACCGTAGGTGGCCCACCCCTCGTCCCAGCCGTGGGCAAGACCTGCGGAGCCGGGCGGATGCGGCGGTGGTGGCGAACGCTGCGGACTGATGGGCCGGAGGGCGCATTGTCCGGTCATAGCCCCTGTGGGACATTCCGAGTGTCGATCAGTCCTCGGGGGTGCGCGATGCGACGGGCGCTCAGAGCTCTGGCAGTGGCCGGGGCCGCGGCAGCGGCGATCGGCGTCGTCGCGACGCCCGCAAGTGCCGCCGCCTGCCGGGTGACCAACGGCTCCGCCTCGTTCGGCTCCCTGCAGGCCGCCGTCGACGCGGCCGCCGCCGGCGACCGGCTGGTGATCTCCGGCACGTGCACCGGCGGCGCGGTCGTCACCAAGAACCTCACTCTGGCCGGCTCCGCTCCCGGCCCCAACCGTCCCGTGCTCAGCGGCGGCAACACCGTCCGCGTCCTCGGGATCGAGCCTGAGGCCACGGTCACGCTGACCGACGTGATCATCCGCAACGGCAACGCGGCCGCCGGCAGCGGCGGCGGCGGGATCCAGAACACCGGCACGCTCACCGCGATCCGCGTCCTGGTCACCGGCAACCGCACCACCGGTGCCGGTGGCGGC
>DATBFW010000239.1:0-19696 GCA_036558285.1 Mycobacteriales bacterium
CCGCCGACCGACTGGCTGACCGACGGTCAGACGCTGGCCGTCGGCGAGCGGGCGCTGCGGGCGGTGCACACGCCGGGGCACACCCGCGGCCACGTCGTGTTCGCGGACCTCGCCGGCGGGCTGCTGTTCGCCGGCGACCACGTGCTGCCGCACATCACCCCGTCGATCGGCTTCGAGGCCAGCCCGACCGAGTCGCCGCTGGCCGACTACCTGCGCTCGCTGGCCGCGGTGCGGGCAATGCCCGAGCTGCGGCTGCTGCCGGCGCACGGCCCGGTCGCTGACTCGGTGCACGCGCGAGTGGACGAGCTGGTGGCGCACCACGAGGACCGGCTGGCCGCGTCCGAGGCCGCGGTCCGGGCCGGCGCCGCCACCCCGTACCAGGTTGCCGGGGCGCTGGGCTGGACCCGGCGCAACCGCGCGTTCGCCGACCTCGACCCGTGGAACCGGATGCTCGCGGTCTGCGAGACCGCCGCGCACCTGCTGGTGCTGGCCGCCCAGGGCCGGCTGCGGCACACCACAGTGGACGGTGTCGACCACTTCGGACCCTAGACCGGACGTGGATCGAGCGGCGGGTCGGCCGGCACCGGGACCGGCACAGGGACCGGCACCTCGATCGGGTCGACCGGGCGGTCGGCCGACACAGGTACCCGGTGCGGTACCGGGACCGGGAGCGCTCGCCGGGCGGAGAGGATCCATACCGCCCACACCTGCGCCGCCAGCCCTACGGCAAGCAGCGCGGCGGCCGGTGCCAGCACCCAGACCGGCAGGTGCGCCACCCGGAGGGCGTAGGTAACCGGATTCTCGCCGTCGCCGGGGTTCAACGTCACGTCGAGGTAGCGCTGCCAGACGATCACGTTGACGACGGCGAGCAGCAGCGGAGCGGCCATGAGCGGCAGCCCGCGGGGACCCGGCAGGCCCGCCACCCCGGCCGCGGCCGCGACAGCGAGGACCGACAGTGCGGGAAGCACGTAGCGGCCGTGGGCAGTGCCGCCGAGGCTGTAGAACGATGCGGCGCTGAGCTCGACGAACCCCGCGACAGCCAGGCCGGCCAGCCATGCCAGCAGCAGCGAGGTCGGCGGCGGCAGCGCCCGGCGCAGCCAGCGCACGCCGGCGAGAGTCAGGCCGAAGAGCGGGACGACGGTGAGGTACCACCACGGCGCGAGGTCGGCGGTCCCGGACGAGCTGCCGGTGTCGCCCCACAGCCGGCGCAGCTGGCCGCGCCAGAAGTCCGGCTCCAGCAGCATCTGCGGGACCGTTCCGCGCCTGAGCCGGGAGAACTTCTGCAGCAGCGCGCCGGTGCCGGTGGCGCTGCCGTAGAGCTGCCGGTTGCGTAGGTAGAACCAGCCGGCCGCGGCCACTGCGGTGACCACGATCGCGCCGCCGGCCACGATCGCGCGCACGGCGAGGGCGCGGCCAGGACGGCCGCCGTGCCGCCAGACCGCGACGGCGGTCGCGAGCCCGGCGACGGCCACCACGATCAGCCCGCTGGCTCGGGTGAGCGCGCAGGCGGCGGCGAGCACCGCGAGCAGTATGAGTCGTTGTCGGGTCGGCCCCCACCGCAGCACCCGGGCGATCAGCACCAGCGCGCCGGTCGTGAGGGTGACCATCAGCGTGTCGTTGTAGACGATCGCGGAGGTCTGCACGAACGTCGGCACCGCGGCTGCCAACCCGGCGGCGCCGACCCAGAGCTCCGGCCGACCCGGCACCAGCTCCCGGGCGAGCAGGAGGATCAACACCAGGCCCGCGAGGCCAATGGCGACGTTCAGCAGCCGGGCGGCCAGGATCCCCGCCACCGGATGGCCGAGCTCCACGCCGAGCCGCAACGGCACCGCCGCCGCCAGGTAGTACAGCGGCGGGTGGTTGGCGGTCCAGATCGTACGGTTGGCCGGCCGGGAGTTGTTCACTTTGTGCTGCAGCAGCGGCATACCGTCGCCGGGGATCGGCGTCTCGATGGTCGGGAGCCTGCCGTTGCTCACCTCGAGCGCGTAGCCGACGTGGCTCATCTCGTCCGGCGGGTGGAACGGGTGGATGGTGAGCGCCTGCAGCGTCGCGAGGACCGCGAAGCTGAGCATCACCCCGGCCAGGCCGCGAACCACCATCGACCGTCTGGGCCACCGGGCGCGCCGGACTGTGGCCGCCTTCAGCACGGGCATGCAGCCTCCTCGGCGCCAGCTCCATCGGCCCGTCGGCGGACTCCGCGCCGCCGGGTGATCGAGTTCGACAGCCGGGGGACTGTACAGCAGTCCCGAGCGACCCCCGTACCCGGGCGCCGGCGACGCGCTGCGAGGGCCAGCGGCCGGGTTACGGTCGCGGGGTGGATGAGCTCTCGTACGAACCGCTGACGCCGGTGTCCTATCTGGACCGGGCGGCGGCAGCGCACGGCGACCGGGTCGGGGTGGTGGATGGGACCGAGCGCTGGACGTACGCGGAGCTGCACGACCGCAGCCGCCGGCTCGCCGGTGCGCTGGCCGAGCGGGCCGGCGGCCGGCCGGTCGCGGTGCTTGCGCCCAACACGCACGTGCTGCTGGAGGCCAACTTCGGCGTGCCGTGGGCCGGCGTCCCGCTGGTCGCGGTGAACACCAGGCTGTCCGCCGGCGAGGTGCGCTACATCCTCGAGCACAGCGACGCCGCGGTGCTCGTGCACGACCCGGACTTCGACGAGCTGGTCGAGGCGGCCACCAAGGAGCTGCCGATCCAGCGGATCCGGGCCGGCGCGGAGTACGAGGACGCGCTGGCCACCGCCTCGCCGCGGGCGAGCACGCCGGCCGACGAGCGGTCGCTGCTGTCGGTGAACTACACCTCCGGCACCACCGGACGGCCGAAGGGGGTGATGTACCACCACCGCGGCGCGTACCTGCAAGCGCTGGCGATGGTCGGGCACACCGGCCTGTCCCCGTCGGCGGTGCACCTGTGGACGCTGCCCATGTTCCACTGCAACGGCTGGTGCTTCCCGTGGGCCGTGACCGCGGCCGGGGCGACCCACGTGTGCCTGCGCAGGGTGGAGCCGGCCGAGGTCTGGCGGTTGCTGCGGGACGAGCGGGTCACCCACCTCGAGGGCGCGCCGACCGTCCTGTCGATGCTGGCGTACGCGCCGCAGGCGCAGCGGCTGGACCGCACGGTACGGGTCGCCACCGGCGGCGCGCCGCCGTCGCCGGCGATCCTGCGCCGGATGGGCGAGCTCGGCTTCGACGTGACCCACCTGTACGGGCTGACCGAGACGTTCGGGCCGGCGATGATCTGCGACTGGCGGCCGGAGTGGGACGGGCTGGACGCCGACGGGCAGGCGCGGATCAAGGCCAGGCAGGGCGTGGGCAACATGATCGCCTGCACCGCCCGGGTGATCGCCGCCGACGGGACCGACGTACCGGCCGACGGGCAGGCGGTCGGGCAGATCGCGCTGCGCGGCAACAACGTGATGCTCGGCTACCTCAACGACCCGGAGGCGACCAGGCAGGCAGCGCCGGACGGCTGGTTCCGCACCGGCGACCTCGGCGTGCTGCACCCGGACGGGTACGTCGAGCTGAAGGACCGCAGCAAGGACGTGATCGTCTCCGGCGGCGAGAACATCGCCTCGGTCGAGGTCGAGCAAGCCATCGCCGACCATCCCGCGGTGCTCGAGGTGGCGGTGATCGCGGTGCCGGACGAGCGGTGGGGCGAGGTGCCGGCCGCGTACGTCACCCTGCAGGACGGCGCGAGCACCACCGAGGCCGAGATCATCGAGCACGTCCGGGGCCGGCTGGCCCGGTTCAAGGCGCCGAAGTCGGTGACCTTCGGCCCGCTGCCGAAGACCTCCACCGGCAAGATCCAGAAGTACGTGCTCCGCGACACCGCCTGGGCCGGCTCGGACCGGCGGATCAACTAACCTCGCCCGGTGCAGGAAGCTCCCCGCTGGTTCCGTGCCGCGCTGGCCGAATCCCCTGAGCACCGGGAGACCACGGTCGCCGGCACGTCGATCCACCTGCGCTGCTGGGGAACCGAGGACCGGCCGGGGCTGGTGTTCGTGCACGGCGGGGCCGCCCACTCCGGCTGGTGGGACCACGTCGCACCGTTCTTCGCCCGCAGCCACCGGGTCGTCGCGCTCGACCTGTCCGGACACGGCGACAGCGGTCGCCGCCCGGCGTACGGGATGGACAGCTGGGCGGACGAGGTCGTCGCGGCCGCGGCGGCCGGCGGGATCGCGGCCAGGCCGCTGGTCGTCGGGCACAGCATGGGCGGCTGGGTCGCGGTGACCGCCGGCGTCCGGCACGGCACCGACCTGGACGGGATCGCGGTGATCGACTCGCCGCTGGTCGACCCGCCGCCGGAGGAGGAGGTGCTGCGGCAGCGGCGGCGCGGCACCACGATCTACCCGACGCGGGAGGCGATCCTGGCCCGGTTCACGACGCTGCCGCCGCAGGACGTCGTCCTCCCGTACGTGCGGGAGCACATCAGGCACCAGTCGGTCCGGCCGGTCGAGGGCGGCTGGAGCTGGAAGTTCGACCCGAAGCTGTTCGCCGAGCGGCCGCCGCTGCGGGACCTGCTGCCGGCGCTGCGCTGCCGGGCCGCGTTCATCCGGTCCGAGTTCGGCCTGGTGCCGCCGGAGATGGCCGGCACGATCGACGCGCTGCTCGGCCATCGGGTGCCGATCGTCGAGCTGCCCGACGCCGGCCACCACCCGATGCTCGACCAGCCGCTGCCGCTGGTCACCGCGTTGCGGATGCTCCTGCAGCAGTGGGCCGTCAGCTGAGCTTCCCCCGGGCGGGCGCTGACCAGGGCGGCGGCCGCCGCGCCCGTCCTGGCCGACCGGCTGCGAGCCGCCCGCGAGGTGCTGGCCCGGGTGCACGACCGGCTCCCGCCGCGACCGCTGGTCCCGGTGCACGGCGCCGCACATGCACCAGTGGCTGGTCGACGGGTCCGGGCGGCTCGGCCTGGTCGACTTCGACCGGTACGCGCTCGGTGAGCCGGAGCTCGACGTCGCCACCTTCCTGGTGGAGCTCGAGACCGAGTCGCCCCGGGCGGTCGGGATGGCCGAGCTGGCCGCCGCCATCGACGCGGGGTTCCGGGCCGCCGGCGCCCGGCTGGACCCCGACCGGCTCGCGCTGTGGACCGCGCACAAGCGGCTGGCGAAGGTGGCCAGGACCGCGGCGGCGCTGCGCCCGGACGCGGCGGCCAGGGCCAGCGCCCACCTCGACCGGCTGGATCTGGCCGGCCTCGCCGCCGGCCCCAGCGCCGGCCCGGGCGCCGGCCCGAGCACCGGCCGGGGCGCTGGCCCGGGCGCCGGCCCGGGCGCCGGCCCGAGCACCGGCCCGGGCGGTGTGACCCGGGGCTAATCGCTCGACTGGCGGGGGGCGGTCCGGCGAGGGTGGACCGGTGAGCTCCTCCGCCGGCCGCGGTTCCGCGGTCGCCCTCGTCCTCGGTTCGTGCGTCTCGTTGCAGGTCGGTGCGGCCTGCGCGGCTCGGCTGTTCCCCGTCGCCGGCAGCACCGGCACCACGCTGCTCCGCCTCGGACTGGCCGCGCTGGCGCTGCTGGTCGCCGTCCGACCCCGGGCGTACCGGTGGGACGCGCGGCAGTGGCTGCCGGTGCTCGCGTTCGGACTCACCCTCGCCGCGATGAACGGCTCGTTCTATGCGGCGATCGAGCGCATCCCGCTCGGCACCGCGGTGACGGTGGAGTTCCTCGGTCCGCTGACGCTCGCGGCGGTGCTGTCCCGGCGACTGCGCGAGCTGACCTGGGTGCTGCTGGCCGCGGCCGGGGTGGCGCTGCTCGGCCTCGGCGACGGCGCTGGCCCTGGGCTCGACCCGGTCGGCGTCGGGCTGGCGCTGGTGGCCGGGCTGTTCTGGGCCTGCTACATCCTGGCCAGCCGGCGGGTCGGGGCCCGGGTGCCCGGGCACGGCGGGCTGGCCATGGCGACCGCGGTCGGGGCGCTGGCACTGCTGCCGTTCGGCGCGGTCGGAGCGGCGCACGCGGTCGAGCGGCCGCACGCGCTGCTGCTCGCCGCCGGCACCGCGCTGCTCGCGTCCGTCGTGCCGTACTCGCTCGAGCTCGCGGCGCTGCGCCGGTTGCAGCCGCACGTGTTCGGAGTGCTGCTGAGCCTGGAGCCGGCGATCGCGGCGCTGGCCGGGTGGGTGCTGCTGAGCCAGCCGCTCGGCCCGGTCGGCGCGGTCGCGGTCGGCGTCGTGGTGCTGGCCAGCGCCGGTTCGACGCTGTCGGCCCGGCGGGCCGAGCCGACCGTGGACCACCCGGGGGAGCTCACCGAGCCGCCGTCCGCGGCCCCGGACCCGCCGCCGGCAGCCGCCGACCCGCCGCCCGCCCAGGCCGGCCAGCAGCCGCCGACCGGCGCAACGCTGCCACTTGGAGCAGCGACCTAACGCCCGTTCGGGCGGACCGCTGGGGCCGGTCGTACTTACAAGTTGTCCGGACAAGCTGTGAAGGTTGTCGGAGCGTGCGGGTCGACGCGAATCTGCGGCTGCGTAAGGGTAATGTTCGCTACATGGTCGCAGGATCGCCCCCACAACCGGCGGCGATCGGCCCTGCTCCGCGCTACCCGATCGAGTCGGTCGACAATGCGCTCGCGCTGCTCCTGTTGTTCGCCGAGACGCCGCGGGTCCGACTCACCGAGGTGAGCAAGCACCTCGGCGTCGCGTCGTCGACGGCGCACCGGCTGCTGGCGATGCTGCAATACCGCGGATACGTGCAGCAGGGCCCGACCCGGGTGTACGAGGCCGGCCCGATGCTGCGCCAGATCGGCCTGGCGGCGCTGCGGCAGCCCGACCTCTCCGGAGCCCGGCCCTTGCTGGAGCGGCTGCACGACGAGCTCGACGGGGCGACCACGCTGGGCCACCTCGACGGGCCGCACGTCGTCTACGTCGACCAGGTGAGCAACGCCAAGGTCGTCCCGCTGCCGGCCGGCCCGATCCCGGCGCACTGCACGTCGGTGGGCAAGATGATCCTCAGCCAGCTGGAGCCGGACGAGCTGCGCAAGATCTACCCGCAGGAGCAGCTCCACCAGTTCACTGCGCGGTCGATCTCGTCCCGCACCGCGCTGGAGGTGGAGCTCAGGCGCGCCCGCGATCGTGGGTTCGCGGTCAGCAACGAGGAGCTGCTGCCCGGGGTGACCTCGGTCGCGGTCGCGCTGCCCGGCCTCGGCGGGGGGCGATTCGGGATGTCCGCTGCGCTGCCGGCCCGGCGGATGACCGCGCACGCCCGCCGCGATGCGGTCCGGGCGCTGATCGGCGCCGCGGCCGAATTGTCCGCGCCCGTCTGAAACTCGGGATGGGTCTGGCGCGTTCGGGTAGGTGAGGACCGACCCGACGACAGGAGGACACCCGTGCGCAAGAAGGGCCTCTTCGCCGCCGCGGCCGCGTTCGCGGCCAGCCCGCAGGGGCAGCGGATGATCCGGCAGGCGAAGGACTACGTGCAGAGCCCGGAGGGCCGGGCGAAGCTGGCGCAGATCAAGGACCAGATCTCGCAGCGCAAGAACGCGCCCCGCCCCACCCGCGCTCCCGACACTCCGCACTGACCGACCACACCAGTGGGGCGCCGGCACACCCGGCGCCCCACTGCCCCCGTTCCGGACCCGGCCCGAGCCGGCTCTCGCAGCCCCGTACCCGGATGCGGGCCGAGCCGGCGCCCGCTGGCGGCGCAGCCCGAGCCGGCCACCGTCGCCCGGTCGGGTGGACGCCCCCCGACGCTCGCCGCACGGGTTCTGGGACGGCGGCGGTGGATCCGGTGGGGGCGCCGGGATTGACCGGCGCCCCCGTCGGGGTCAGTGGCGGGTGACGGTGAAGGACTTGGTGAGCGTCGCCGTCGACGAGTCGCCGGCGTACAGCTCGATCGCCCCCGGCTCCACGACGAACTTGCCGGCGTTGTCGTAGAACCCGAAGTCGGACTTGTCCACGGTGAACGTCACCGTGCGCGACTCGCCCGGCTTCAGCGTGACCCGTTCGAACCCGCGCAGCCGGCGTACCGGCTGGGAGATCGACGCGACCGGATCGTGCAGGTAGAGCTGGACGACCTCGTCACCGGCCCGGCTGCCGGTGTTCTGCACCGTCACCGACGCCCGGACCTGCCCGTTCGGGCCGACCGTTGTCCGGTCCAGGCGCAGGTTCGAGATCGAGAACGTGCTGTAGCTCAGCCCGAACCCGAACGAGTACAGCGGGTCGCAGAACGGCAGGTCCCGGTACCGCGAGTTGTACTTCTGGGTCACGTCGCAGGGCCGGCCGGTCGGCTCGTGGTTGTAGTAGATCGGCACCTGGCCGAGCACCCGCGGGAACGACACCGGAAGCTTGCCGCCCGGGTTGACCTTCCCGAACAGCACGTCCGCTACCGCATTGCCGGCCTCGGTGCCCGGGAACCACGCCTCAAGGATCGCCGGCGACGACGCCGCCACCGGGGTCAGCGTCAGCGGCCGCCCGTTGAACAGCACGACCACGAACGGCTTGCCGGTCGCCTTGACCGCGTCGATCAGCGCCTGCTCCTGGCCGGGCAGGTCGATCACGCTGCGGGAGGCGGCCTCACCGCTCATCTCCCGGGTCTCGCCGAGCGCGAGCACGACCTGGTCGGCCGAGCGGGCCGCGGCCTGCACCGCCGCCACGTCGAGGTCGCTGCACGCGTCGTCGTCCCGCGCGTCCGGCGGCTCGAGGTTCTTGCGGGTGCAGCCCTGGGTGAACGTGGTGTCCGGGTTCTGTGCCTTCAGCCCGGTGAACAGGCTGACCGCGTCCTCGTCCCGGCCCTGCCCCCACCACGGGCCGAGCATGTCGTGCTGGTCGTCGCCGAGCGGGCCGATGACCGCGGTCTTCTTGCTCGGGCTCAGCGGCAGCAGGTTGCCCTGGTTCTTCAGCAGCACCATCGACTTGCCCGCGGCGGCCCGGGCGGCGGCCCGGTCGGCGGGGGTGAGGAAGGAGGCCGGGTCCTGCGCCTTGGCCACGTCGACGTACGGGTGGTCGAACAGGCCGGCGCGGAACTTCACCCGCAGGATGCGGCGGACCGCGTCGTTGAGCCTCGCCATCGAGATGTCACCGTTGCTGAGCAGCTGCTGCCCGAAGTCCCGGATCTCGGTGCTGACCATGTGCTGGTCGGTGCCGGAGTTGAGGGACAGCGCCGCCGCCGACGGGCCGTCCGCGGCCACGCCGTGCCCGCACGGGCCGGTGGCCGGGTTGACGGGCGGGCAGGCCCGCAGCTCCTCGTCGGCGGTGTAGTCGCTCTCGATGAAGCCGTCGAGGCCCCATTCCTTCTTCACGATGTCGGTCTCGGTGTGCGAGTTCGCGCAGCCGGGGACGCCGCTGATCGCGTTGAACGAGCACATCACCGTGTCGGCGCCGGCGTCGATCGCGGCCTTGAACGGCGGCAGGTAGAAGTTGCGCAGCCGGGACTCGGACATGTCCGTGGTGTTGTAGTCCCGGCCACCCTCCGGCTGCCCGTACGCGACGAGGTGCTTGACGCTGGCCGCGACCTTGTCCGGGGCCGCGTACGAGCTGCCCTGGTCACCCTTCACCCGGGCCGCAGCGTACACCGAGCCGAGGTACGGGTCCTCGCCCGCGCCCTCGGCGATCCGGCCCCAGCGGGGCTCGTGCGAGACGTCGACCATCGGCGAGTAGACCTGCTTGATGCCGACCGTGGCGGTCTCCCGGGCGCCGATCGTGGCGTCCGCCCGGGCCACCGACGGGTCGAACGCGCTGGCCGCGCCGAGCGGCGTCGGGAAGATGGTCCGGTAGCCGTGGATGGTGTCGTACGCGAACAGGATCGGGATGTGCAGCCGGGACTGCTCCACCGCGATGTGCTGCAGCTGGTTGATCCGGACCGGGTCGACCAGGCTGAACACGCCGCCGACACCGGCGCGCGCGTCGGCATCGGTGACCTGCCCGTCGGAGAGCAGCTGCAGCTGCTGCAGCTTCTCCGGCACGGTCATCTTGCCCACGAGCGCGTTGACCTTCTGCTCGATCCCGGCGTTCGCGGCCGCCGGTCGCGCCGCCGCGAGCGCCGCCTCGTCGCTGGACTGGTCCGCGGCCCGGACGGCCCCACCGCCGACCAGCGAACTGAGCACGAGCGCGACGGCCGCCACGAGTGTGGTCCGCCTGCCCGTCCTGCCGTTGACCGTCATGCCCCTGACTGTCATGGCCACTCTCCTGCACGCGACCGCCCCCCGACACCGGCGTCGGTGCCGGTCCCATCGCTCCGGTCGCGCGGAGCTAGCGCGGGTGAGCCGATTGAATCGGTCTGCTACGCCGGATGACAACCCTCACCGGTACCCGATCGTTGCTTGCGGATAGGACGCAGGCGCGGTGGTGTGTGCATCCGACCGGAGACCAGGGCCATAGGGCAGGTATCAGCGCAGGTCGGGAAGCGAGGGACGGGTATGACCACCGGGACACGGACCACCACGCTGCTGGTTGCGCTGGTCCTGGTGGCGACCGGCTGCAGCAGCGGCAGTGGGACTCGGGCGGCGACAGCGGCGGAACTTCGCTGACCGTTTGGACCATCGAGAGGCCCGGCTGATCGGCGGCAGCGGGAACCCGACCGCCGCGGCGCAGAGCGCGCAGAAGGCGGTCGAGGGCCTCCAGAAGACCACCGACTAGCCCGGCCGAGACGGGGTTATTGACACGGTCATCTAATCTACTAGTTATCTAGTGGATTGGAGTTCCGACGTGATCGAGTTCTCGCTGGACGGGCGGTCAGGGGTCGCGCCGTACCTGCAGGTCGCGCAGCAGGTACGGCACGCGCTCCGGCTGGGCCTGCTGCACGAGGGCGACCAACTGCCCACGGTGAAGGACGTCGTCGCGCGGCTCGCGATCAACCCCAACACCGTGCTCAAGGCGTACAAGGAGCTGGAGCGGGAGGGGCTGGTGACCGCCCGGCAGGGGGTCGGCACGTTCGTGTCCGGCTCGCTGTCCGGCGCGCCGCCGGCCGCGTACCAGCCGCTGCGCCGGGACCTGGCCCGGTGGCTGGCCAAGGCACGCCGGGCCGGGCTGGACGACGAGGGCATCGAGGCGCTGTTCGCGAGCACGTTTCGAGCCACGGCCGAGCAGGACATAGCGTGACCGCCATCCTCACCGCCGACGGGCTGGGCAAGCGCTACCGGCGCCGCTGGGCGCTGACCGACTGCACCCTGGGGATCCCGGCCGGACACGTCACCGGCCTGGTCGGCCCCAACGGCGCCGGCAAGACCACGCTGCTCAACCTGGCCGCCGGGCTGCTGGCGCCGACCACCGGCACGATCGAGGTGTGCGGCGGCCGGCCGGCCGCGGGCCCGGACCAGCTGGCCAAGGTCGGCTACGTCGCCCAGGACACCCCGACGTACCCGGGGCTGTCGGTGCGCGACCACCTGGAGCTCGGCGCCCGGCTCAACCCGCACTGGGACGCAGCGCTGGCCCGGGACCGGGTCGACCGGCTCGGCCTCGACCCGACCCAGAAGGCCGGCCGGCTCTCCGGCGGCCAGCGGGCCCAGCTCGCGCTCACCCTCGGCCTGGCGAAGCGGCCGGAGCTGCTGCTGCTCGACGAGCCGGTGGCCAGCCTCGACCCGCTGGCCCGGCGCGAGTTCCTGCAGGGGCTGATGGAGGCGGTCGCCGAGCACGGCTTCAGCGTGGTGCTGTCCTCGCACCTGGTCGCCGACCTGGAGCGGGTCTGCGACCACCTGCTGGTGCTGGTCGACTCCCGGGTCCGGCTGGACGGCGAGGTCGACCAGCTGCTGGCCACCCACCACCGGCTCACCGGCCCGCGCCGCGACCCCGGCTCGCTGCCGGCCGACCAGCAGGTCGTGTCGTCCCGCAGCACGGACGTGCAGTCGACGATGGTCGTCCGCACCGACGGCCCGATCCTCGACCCGGCCTGGACGGTCGGCGCGCTGAGCCTGGAGGACCTGGTGCTGGCGTACCTGAGCCCGGCCGAGGTCGGCCGGCCGACGCTGGAGGTGGCGCGGTGATCTGGCTGAGCTGGCGGCAGCTGCGGATCCAGGCCCTCGCCGCGGCGGTCGGGGTCGCCGCGGCCGCGGTCGTGCTCGCCGTCACCGGGCCGCACCTGGCCGACCTCACCGGCAACGTGTTCGACCAGCTGACCCGCGGCGACCGCTGGCTCTACAACGCCGGTGTCGTCGTGCTCGCGGTCGCGCCGGCGGTGCTCGGCGCGTTCTGGGGCGCCCCGCTGGTCGCCCGCGAGCTGGAGGCCGGCACGCACCGGCTGGTCTGGACCCAGAGCGTGACCCGGCGCCGGTGGCTGGCCACCCGGCTCGGGCTGGCCCTGCTCGCGGCCGCGGTCACGATGGGCGTGCTCGCGCTCGCGGTCACCTGGTGGGCCTCGCCGCTGGACGGGCTGCAGAGCGACACCCGCGGCTCGCTGCCGGCCCGGCTGACCCCGGTCGTGTTCGGCATGCGCGGCATCGTCCCCGTCGCGTACGGGGTGTTCGCGGTCGCGCTCGGCGTCGCGATCGGAGCGGTGCTGCGCCGGTCGCTGGCGGCGATGGCGGTCACGCTCGCCGTGTACGTGTTCGTGCAGATCGCCATGCCGATCTGGGTTCGCCCGCACCTCGTCCCGCCGGTACGCGAGAGGGTGACGCTGTCGGCGCAGACCCTGGACGGCATCAGCCTGCGCGGCGACAAGCCCGGCGGCCCCGTCACGATCACCGCGCACACCGCGAACCCGACCGACTGGGTGCTGTCCAACCGGACCCTCGACCCGTCCGGGCGGGTGGTCGACGCGTTGCCGTCCTGGTTCGCGCAGTGCCTGCCGCCGCCACCGGGGGCCGAGCAGCCCGCCGAGGCCGGGCCGGTCCGCGCGAAGGCCGACCTGCAGGCGTGCGTGACCCGGCTGACGAACGAGGGCTACCGGCAGCAGCTGGTTTACCAGCCGGCGAGCCGGTTCTGGGCGCTGCAGTGGGCCGAGACCGGGGTGTTCGCCGTGGCGTCCGCGCTGCTGGCCTGGTTCACGTTCTGGTGGGTGCGCCGCCGGCTGACCTGAGCCGTCAGCGGGTCAGCTGGTAGACCCGCCAGATCCCGGTGTCGGTCACCTCCCGCGGGACCGCCGCGGCGAACCCGGCCGAGCGCGCGTACGAGTCCAGAGTGGACGGTCGCATGACCGTGCCGGTGCCGACCGAGCCGGCGTGCGAGAGCGAGTCGGGCAGGCAGATCAGCAGGCTGAAGCCGTACAGCAGGCGCTGCACCTCGTCGCCCGGCGCGGACAGCAGCGGGTCGGCGGCCTCGTCGACGACGTAGACCAGCGCGTCGTCGGCGGTCGCCGCGCGCACCGCCGCCAGCACCTCGACCGGGTAGGGCATGTCGTGCACGCACTCGACCGCGAGCGCCACGTCGTACGGGCCGCCGGGCAGCCCACCGCCGACGTCGGCGAGGTGGAACGTGACCCGGTCGGCGACGCCGGCCTCCTCGGCGTGTGCCCGGGCCGCGGACAGCGCGACCACGTCCAGGTCGATGCCGTCCACGGTGACCCCGGGGAACCGGGCGGCCAGGCCGATCGCCGACCAGCCCTCGCCGCAGCCGACATCGGCGACCCGCGCGCCGGCGGCCAGCCGCGCCTCCAGCTCGGGCAGCTGCGGCACCCAGGAGTCGGGCAGCGCATGCCGCAGCGCCGGCCGGTTGCCGTCGCCCTGCGCCGCCGACAGCTCCGGCCCGTACGCGGCCCAGGCCACCCCGCGCCCGGACCGGGCGGCCGCCGCGATCGCCGGCAGCTGCCGGGACGCGACCAGCACGGTGCGGACGAACGGCTCCGTCCACAGCGGACTCTCGCGGTCCAGCAGCGGGGCCACGTGCTCGGGCGGCAGCACGTACCGGTCGTCGTCGAGGTCGAGGACCCCGGCGACGGCCTGCTGCTCCAGCCACTCCCGGGTGTACCGCGGCGCGGTGCCGGCGCGGTCGGCCAGCTCCGCCGCGGTGGCCGGGCCGCCGTCCCGCAGCGCCGCGTACCAGCCGAGCTCGACGCCGAGCCAGACCGCCGCGGCCTCCCCGATGTGCACCGTCTGCTGGAACAGACGCTCGGAGAGCGCTCCGGCTCGGTCCTGCTGCACGTCCCGCGGCACGTCCTGGGTGGTCATGGGGATAGTGATACTAGATTTTGGCTTCCCTTTGGGGCAGGGCGCGTGATCTCCGGTTTGTGCCGTAGGCCATGCTGTGCGGCGTGGGAATCGTCATCCGGGTCGTGCTCAACGCGGTGGCCGTCTGGATCGCGACGCTGATCGTCCCCGGCGTCGACGTGACGACCGACTCGACCGGCAAGAAGATCCTGACCCTTGTCGTCGTCGGCGCGATCCTGGGCCTGATCAACGCGACCATCAAGCCCATCCTCCAGCTGCTCTCGCTGCCGCTGACCATCCTGACCCTCGGCCTGTTCGCGCTCGTGGTGAACGGGCTGCTGTTCTGGCTGGTGTCGGCGATCAGCAGCGCGCTCGGCGCGCCGTTCCACGTGGACGGGTTCTGGGCCGGCTTCTGGGGCGCGCTGGTGGTCAGCGTCGTCAGCTTCCTGCTGTCGATCGTGGTGAAGGACCCCGGCGACTGACCCTCCGGTCGCCCCAGACCTCGACCGCCTCCGGCACCGCCAGCGCGAGCCCGGCGCCGAGCAGCGAGCCGCCGATGACGTCGGTGAGCCAGTGCGCGGACAGGTACGTCCGGCTCAGCGCGACCGCGGCGGACACCACCACCGCCACGATCATCCAGTGCAGCCGGCGCCGGCCCGTGGTCAGCGCCATCACCACGCCGATCGAGGTGACGGCGGACGCGATCGCGTGGCCGGACGGGTACGAGGCGGCGGTGGTGGCGACCAGCGCGCCCGGCGGCCGGGGCCGGTCCACCAGCGCCTTCACCGGGCCGACGAGCAGCTCGCTGAGCGCCACCGTGGCCACCCAGGCGAACAGCGTCGACCACTGCCGGCGCAGCGCGATCACCACGGTCACCGCGATCCGCACCGGCCAGAGCACCGCGGTGCCGAAGCCGACGCTGAGCGCCTTGCAGACCGCGACCAGCGGCCCCCACTGGGCGGCGACCATCAGCTCCCGGAACCGGTCGTCCAGCGGCTGCAGCGCGCTCGAGGTCGCGACCACCGCGGTGACGATCACGCCGAGGACGAACAGCACCAGGCCGGTCACCAGCACCCGGCGGCGCAGCGCCGGCAGCGGCTCGCGGCCGTGCTGCCGGACGTTGGTGCTCACAGACGCCGCTCCCGGCCCTCGGTCAGCTTCAGGACGGACGCGTTGAGGCGCCAGCGGGGCACCGCCGGACCCGTCGAGCAGCTCGGGCAACGCCCGCTCGGCCCGTCCCAGCGCGTCCTCCTCGTGGTCGAACCGTACGCAGCCGCCGGGGGAGGTGACCAGCACCCGCCCGGTCGCGACAGCCCAGGCCTCGGTGCCCAGCGGCCGCGGGTCCGCCGGGCCGCCCGTCCGCCCCCCACCGCCAACCCCACCGCCGCCCCGCCGTCCGCCGCCGGCTCCCTGGTCTTGGGGCCGGCGCTTGCGTCAGGTGATCCGGGAGCGGCCGGCCGCGGTGCGGGAGGCGGCGCCGGGTCCGGCACGGCCGGTGCAGGCGACGCGCGGTGCTCAGGCGCCGACACCGCCGGCCCCCACCACCCGTACCGTCCTCGCCATCTCGCCAGACTCGCAGCCGGGTCGCGGCCCGCGCCAGGCCTTTGCCAAGCTGCGGCGATCGTCGGGCAATGACGCGCCGTTGTGGTGGTCGCCCGGCGTGACGGCGTGCGAACATATGTTCGGGTCGAGCGTCGTCGAGCAGCACGAGGGACGCGTGACCCACCAGCCATTCATTCCCATCGTCCGTGAGCCGGACCTGCCCCGGCTGACCGCCGCCCGCCGAGCCATCGAGGTGGAGATCCCGCGGCTGCGGGCGCTCCCGCACGTCCGGGACGACATCCTCGCCACCCTGTACGCGGGCCGGGCGCTCGTCGCCGACGACGAGCACGGCCGGCAGCACGGCTTCGTGGTGCAGGCCGACGGCCTGCTCTGGCCGGAGCTGGACGACCTCGCGACGCTGGTCGAGCCGGTCCTCGACCCGCGCCGGCACGCCGGTCCCGGCACCTGGCACGCGGACTGCCCGTCCTGCCGCGCCGCCCAGGCCGCGGCCCGCCTTCGCACCCACCGCCGCTACCGCACGGTCGGCCCCCGCTGAGGCCGCGTGTCCTGCTGGCGTGTCGGAGTGCGGAGCGTGCACAATGATCGCCGCAGAGGACGTCCGTCCGACTGAGGCCGCTGGGGAAGGCGCACCTCGTCCGACCGGAGGTTCCCTGTGCCGACCCGTGGCGTCGTCTACGTCCACTCGTGCCCACCTGCGGTGGTGCCGCACGTCGAGTGGGCGGTCTCCGGTGTGCTCGGCACCCGGGTGAGCTTGTCGTGGACCGCGCAGCCGGCCGACCCCGGTCAGCTGCGGGCGGAGTGCGCGTACACCGGCCGGCCCGGCACCGCGAGCAAGATCGCCGCGGCGCTGCGGTCGTGGTCGATGGTCCGGTTCGAGGTCACCGAGGACCCCAGCGACGGGTACGACGGCGAGCGCATCTCGTACGTGCCCGGCCGCGGCGTCTACCGCACGTCCACCGGCGCCAACGGCGACGTCGTGGTCGGCGAGCAGCAGCTGCGCGCCCTTGCCGCCACCGCCCGCAGCGCCGAGGACTACGCCCACTGCCTGGACAACCTGCTCGGCGCCGCCTGGGACGCCGAGCTGGAGCCCTACCGCCACGCCGGCGACGGCGCCCCCGTCACCTGGCTCCACCAGGTCGGCTAGGGACACGTCCTAACGGCGGTCGACCACCAGCGCGTCGACACCCGGTAGGCCGGCGAAGGCACGGGCCCCCGCCCGCCGGGCGTGGGTGGCTAGAGGGGGATGTTGCCGTGGGCGCCGCGGCCGGGGGGTGCGGCGGCCAGGGCCTCGGCCAGGACGCGGCGGGTCTCGGCCGGCTCGACCACGCGGTCGACCACGCCGATCTCCAGCGCCCGGTTGACCCCGCCGGCGACCTTCTCGTGCTCGGCGGTGAGCTGGGTGTGCAGCACCTCGCGCTCCCCGGGCGGGGCAGCGGCGAGCTTGCGCCTGTGCAGGATGCCGACCGCCGCGGACGCGCCCATCACCGCGATCTCCGCCTCCGGCCACGCGTACACGGCCGTCGCGCCGAGCGCCCGTGAGTTCATCGCGATGTACGCGCCGCCGAACGCCTTGCGGGTCACCAGCGTCACCCGCGGCACCACCGCCTCGGCGAACGCGTGCAGCAGCTTCGCCCCGCGGCGGACCACGCCGTCCCACTCCTGGCCGACCCCGGGCAGATAACCCGGCACGTCCACGAGCACGACCAGCGGCACCCCGAACGCGTCGCACATCCGCACGAACCGCGCCGCCTTCTCGGCCGAGGTCGAGTCGAGGCAGCCGCCCAGCCGCAGCGGGTTGTTCGCGATCACGCCGACCGTCCGTCCGGCCAGCCGGCCGAGCGCGGTGACCACGTTCGGCGCCCACTTCGCGTGCAGCTCGAACAGCCTGGTGTCCTCGTCGAGCAGCCTGGTGATCAGCGGGTGCACGTCGTACGCGCGCTTGGGGTTGTCCGGCAGCAGGCCGGCCAGGTCGACCGGGCCGATCCCGGTCGGGTCGACCCGTCCGGGCCGGGCCAGCAGCTCGGCCAGCTCCCGCCCGCGAGCCAGCGCCTCGGTGTCCGAGGGCGCCACCACGTGCACCACGCCGGAGCGCCGCCCGTGCGTGTCCGGGCCGCCGAGCCGCTCCATGTCGACGTCCTCGCCGGTGACCGACCGCACCACGTCCGGCCCGGTGACGAACACCCGGCCGCCCGGGCCCATCACGACGATGTCGGTGAGCGCCGGACCGTACGCGGCCCCGCCGGCGGCCGGGCCGAGCACGACCGAGATCTGCGGCACCCGGCCGGACGCCCGCACCATCGCCGCGAACACCTGCCCGACCGCGTCGAGCGCCTCGACGCCCTCGGCCAGCCGAGCACCGCCGGAGTGCCACAGCCCGACGACCGGCACCCGCTCCCGGACGGCGGTGTCGATGGCGTCGACGATGTGCCGGCAGCCGTCCGACCCCATCGCGCCGCCCATCTTCTGCGGGTCGGACGCGTACACGACGACCCGACCACCGGCGACCGTGCCGGTGGCGATGTATACGCCGCTGTTGTCGAAGGGGGCCAGCGGGCGCATCGAGCCCTGGTCGAGGAAGGCGGTCAGCCGTACGGCCGGGTCCCGCCAGTCCTGGGCGTCGTCCACCTCGAGGGGAAGCACCGGAGAAGCCACTGCGCGCTCCTGACTCCTCAGACCTTGCGGACGACGAGGGCCACGTTGTGGCCGCCGAAGCCGAAGGCGTTGTTGACAGCGACCGGCACCGGCAGCCGGCGTGGCTCCACGGAGACCACGTCGAGCTGCACGCCGTCGTCGAGGTCGTCGAGGTTGCGGGTGATCGGCACGACGCCGTCCCGCACGCTCAACACGGTCGCGATGGTCTCCACCGAGCCGGCCGCGCCGAGCAGGTGCCCGAGCATCGACTTCGGCGCGGTGACCAGCGCATGGTCGCCGACGGCGGCGTTGATCGCGATCGCCTCGGCCACGTCGCCGGTCGGCGTCGAGGTCGCGTGCGCGTTCACCGACACCACGTCGGCCGGGTCGACGCCGGCGTCGCGCAGCGCGAGCGTCATCGCCCTGGCCGCGCCGCTGCCGGTCGGGTCCGGCGCGGTGATGTGGTAGCCGTCGGAGGTGATCCCGCTGCCGGCGATCTCCGCGTACACCCGAGCCCCGCGGGCG
Organism: Mycobacteriales bacterium; assembly: GCA_036558285.1. GTDB lineage: Bacteria > Actinomycetota > Actinomycetes > Mycobacteriales > CADCTP01 > CADCTP01. The sequence goes on from DATBFW010000239.1 coordinate 18,714, forward strand.
GCGGCGTGCTCGGCGCTCTCCAGCACCAGCACCCCGGCGCCCTCGCCGAGCACGAATCCGTCCCGGCCCTTGTCGAACGGGCGGGAGGCCCGCTCCGGCTCGTCGTTGCGGGTCGACATGGCCCGCATCTGCGCGAAGCCGGCCATCGGCAGCGGGTGCACGACCGCCTCGGTGCCGCCGGCGACGACCACGTCCGCGCGGCCGAGCCGGATCAGGTCGGTGGCCAGCGAGATCGCCTCGGCCCCGCTCGCGCAGGCGCTGACCGTGGCGTGCACCCCGGCCCGCGCGCCGAACTCGAGGCCGAGCGCCGCGCCCGGGCCGTTGGGCATGAGCATCGGCACGGTCAGCGGCGACACCCGGCGCACGCCGCGCTCCTCCAGGACGTCGTCCTGGCCGAGCATGGTCAGCGCGCCGCCGATGCCGCTGCCGATCACGATCGCCAGCCGCTCCGGGTCGACGCCGCGGACGGTCTCGTTGGGCACCCCGTCCTTGCTCTTGGGCACCGGGTCGAAGCCGGCGTCCGCCCAGGCGTCCCGGCCGGCGACGAGCGCCGACTGCTGGCAGCGGTCCAGCCGGCGCGCCTCGACCCGCTCCAGCGTGTCGGTCGGCTCGACGGCCATCCGGGCCACCAGCCGGGCCGGGAAGTCGCGGGCCCACTCGTCGTCGAGCCGGGTGATCCCGGACCGGCCGGCGAGCATGCCCTCCCAGGTCGACGCAACGTCGCCGCCGAGCGGGGTGATGGCGCCGAGTCCGGTGACGACGACGGTGGGCCGTCCGGTCATGCCGACGCCTTGGCCTTCTCGATGTAGGAGACGGCGTCGCCGACGGTCTTGAGGTTGGCGAGCTCGTCGTCCGGGATCTTCACGCCGAAGCGCTCCTCGGCGGCCAGCGCGATCTCGACCATGGACAGCGAGTCGACGTCGAGGTCGTCGGTGAACGACTTCTCCTCGCTGACGTCGGCCGGCAGCACGCCGGCGACCTCC
>DATBFW010000240.1:0-9471 GCA_036558285.1 Mycobacteriales bacterium
CAACAGGAAGGCGTCTGCTCGTGGCAGCACCTCAGAACTACCTTGCCGTCATCAAGGTCGTCGGTATCGGCGGCGGCGGAGTGAACGCCGTCAACCGCATGATCGAGGTGGGCCTGAAGGGCGTTGAGTTCATCGCGATCAACACCGACGCGCAGGCGCTGTTGATGAGCGACGCGGACGTCAAGCTGGACGTGGGCCGTGAGCTGACCCGCGGGCTGGGCGCGGGGGCCAACCCGGACGTCGGCCGCAACGCCGCCGAGGACCATCGCGACGAGGTGGAGGAGGTGCTCCGCGGCGCGGACATGGTCTTCGTGACCTGTGGGGAGGGCGGCGGCACCGGCACGGGTGGCGCGCCCGTGGTCGCGTCGATCGCGCGCAAGCTCGGCGCGTTGACGATCGGCGTGGTCACCCGCCCGTTCACGTTCGAGGGCAGGCGCCGCGCGGGGCAGGCCGAAGAGGGCATCCAGTCGCTGCGCAACGAGTGCGACACGCTCATCGTGATCCCGAACGACCGGCTGCTGCAGATCAGCGACCGCAACGTCTCGGTGATGGACGCGTTCAAGAGCGCCGACCAGGTGCTGCTCTCCGGCGTGCAGGGCATCACCGACCTGATCACCACGCCCGGCCTGATCAACCTCGACTTCGCCGACGTGAAGTCGGTGATGAGCGGCGCCGGCTCGGCGCTGATGGGCATCGGCAGCGCCCGCGGCGACAACCGGGCGGTGGCCGCGGCGGAGCTCGCGATCGCCTCGCCGCTGCTGGAAGCCTCGATGGAGGGCGCGCACGGCGTGCTGCTGTCCATCTCCGGCGGCTCCGACCTCGGCATCTTCGAGATCAACGAGTCCGCGTCGATGGTCGCCGACGCCGCCCACCCGGAAGCCAACATCATCTTCGGCGCGATCATCGACGACGCGCTCGGCGACGAGGTGCGGGTGACGGTCATCGCGGCCGGCTTCGACGGGGGCGCGCCCAAGCACAAGCCGGCCGAGCAGCAGCGCCGCGAGCAGGGCGCCGAGCGCCCGCCGGCGCCGCTCCCGCCGGTCGGCTCGACCACGCCGACCGTCACCTCCCGGTACGGGCCGCCGGCCAACGCCGGCATCCGCGGCGGCGCCGGGACCACCAACGGCGGCCACGTCCGGCGGACGGTCGAGCTCGACGAGGAGCTCGACATCCCGGACTTCCTCAAGGGGTGACCCTCCGGCGCATCGTCACCTCGCGCTCCGGCGGCGTGAGCACAGGCCCGTACGCGTCGTTCAACCTGGGCGACCATGTCGGCGACGACCCGGCCGCGGTGGCGGCGAACCGGCAGCGGCTGGCCGGCGCGGCCGGGCTGAAGCCGGACCACCTGATCTGGATGGAGCAGATCCACGGCGCGACCGTGCAGGTCGTCGACGCGGCGCGGACCACGCCGGTGGAGGCGACCGACGGGCTGGTGACCGCGACGCCAGGGATCGCGGTTGCGGCGCTGGTGGCCGACTGCGTGCCGATCCTGCTGGCCGACCCGGAGCACGGGGTGGTCGCCGCGGTACACGCCGGCCGGGTCGGCGCCGCGGCCGGGGTGGTGCCGCGGGCGGTCGAGGCGTTCCGGTCCGCCGGCGGTGACCCGGCCACCAGCGACGCGCTGCTCGGGCCGGCGATCTGCGGTGCCTGCTACGAGGTGCCGGCGGACCTGCAGGCCGCGGTCGAGTCCCGGCTGCCCGGCAGCGCGGTGCGGACCCGGGCCGGCACGGCCGGTCTCGACCTGCGCGCCGGGATCGCCCGCCAGCTCGCCGGGCTCGGCGTCGACCGGATCGTGACCGACCCGCGCTGCACGTCCGAGGACCCCGAGCTCTACAGCCACCGCCGGGACGGCGTGACCGGCCGCCAGGCCGCCCTCGCCTGGATCGAGTAGCTGCCGCGACGCCGCTGCCTGGTCCGGCATGGCGCGACGCCGGTGCGTCGTCCGGCATGGCGCGACGCCGGTGCGTCGTCCGGCATGGGCAGCCTCCGTTCCTCTCCCGCGCGGCTCCGTCTGTGCTGCGGGAAGGAAGCAGAGACGGAGCCGCGTGCCGATGGTCCGCGGGCGCCGTGCGGGCTGGCAGGATCGAGGGGTGAGCGAGGATCCGCGGGCGCAGGAGATCGCGGCCAACCTCGCGCAGCTGCGGGACCGGATGGCCGCGGCGGCCAAGGCGGCCGGGCGTGACCCGGGCGAGCTCACGCTGATCGGGATCACCAAGACGTTCCCGGCCGAGGATGCCCGCCGGCTGGTCCGGCTCGGCGTGCCCGACCTGGGGGAGAACCGGGACCAGGACGCCCGGGTCAAGGCCCGCGAGGTGCCCGAGGCGCGCTGGCACTTCGTCGGCCGGCTGCAGCGCAACAAGGCCGGCTCGGTCGCGACGTACGCGGCGGTCGTGCACTCCCTCGACCGGCCCGAGCTGGTCGGCGCGCTGGCCAACGGGGTGCGCCGGGCCGAGCGGGACCCGCTGGACGTGCTGGTGCAGGTCAGCATCGACGGGGACCCGGACCGCGGCGGCGCCCCGGCCGGCGGGGTTGTCGCGCTGGCCGACGCGGCCGCCGCCACCGGGCTGCTGCGACCGGTCGGGGTGATGGCCGTCGCGCCGATGGACGCCGACCCGGACGAGGCGTTCGCCGCCCTGCGCGAGACCGCGGTCGCGTTGGGAGCCGCGCATCCGGGCGCGACGGTGATCTCCGCCGGGATGAGCGGCGACCTGGAGGCCGCGGTCCGGAACGGCGCGACACACCTTCGAATCGGTACGGCGTTGCTCGGCGGCCGGCCGCCCGTTCGGAGGTAATGTCGGCGCGCGGCCGGGTCTGGATCGCCCCGGTACGTGGTCTGTTCCGGCGCGGAGGAGGGTCCTGGTGGCGGGTGCCATGCGCAAGATGGGGGTCTACCTCGGCCTCGTCGAGGACGACGACCGCCGCGAGATCGCAGAATACGAGGAGTACGACGAGTACGCCGAGGCCGAGGTCGTGCCGGTCCGCCGGGTTTCCGCCGGGCGCGGCTGGGAGGACGCCGAGCCGCGCGCCGCGATGCCGGCCCCACACGAGGGCTACCGCGAGCCGGCCTACCGCGACGTGGTCGAAGAGCCGATCAGCCACCGGATCACCACGCTGCACCCGCGCACCTACAACGAGGCCAGGACCATCGGCGAGCACTTCCGCGAGGGTGTGCCGGTCATCATGAACCTCACCGATCTCGACGACACCGACGCCAAGCGCCTGGTCGACTTCGCGGCGGGACTGATCTTCGGCCTGCGCGGTAGCATCGAGCGGGTGACGAACAAGGTGTTCCTGCTCTCTCCGCAGAACGTCCACGTCACCGCGGAAGACAAGGCCCGCATCGCCGAGGGCGGGTTCTTCAACCAGAGCTGATTCGGGAGATCGGTGCGCGTAGTCCTTGAGGTGGCATCCTTCGTCCTCCTCGTCTTTTTCATCCTGCTCATCGCCAGGTTGGTGTTCGACTACGTCATGATGTTCGCCCGCTCGTGGCGTCCATCCGGCGTAGCGGCGGCTGGGCTGGAGGTCGTCTACTCGGTCACCGATCCGCCACTCAAGGCACTCCGGCGCGTCATCCCGCCGCTGCGTCTGGGAAACTTCAGCATCGATCTCGGCTTCATGGTCCTGCTGTTCGTGGTGTACGTGCTGATGCAGGTCGTGCAATCAGCTGCTGCCTGAGCGGGTACCGTCTGCCGAGGCCGTAGTCTGGCCTGTGTCCCGTCGACCCGAGGTGATCCGATGCCCCTGACTCCAGCGGACGTGCACAACGTCGCGTTCAAGAAACCGCCGATAGGCAAGCGCGGTTATGACGAAGACGAGGTGGACGCCTTCCTCGACCTGATCGAGGCCGAGCTGGCCCGGCTCATCGAGGAGAACAACGACCTCAAGCAGCAGGTCGACGACATGGCGCGGTCCGGCCCGCACGGCCCCGGCCCGCAGCAGCTGCGCCAGCAGCCGCCCCCGCCGGCTCCCGAGCCGATGCAGATGGCCGCCCCCGGCCCGCCGCAGGCGCCTCGGATCGACGAGAACAGCCAGGTCGTCAAGGTGCTGGCGATGGCCCAGGAGACGGCCGAGAAATACGTCTCCGACGCCAAGGCCGAGGCCGACCGCATGATCGGCGACGCCCGGTCCACCGCCGACCGCATGATCGGCGAGGCCCGCAGCAAGGCCGACTCGATGGTGGGCGAGGCCCGCACCCAGGCCTCCACGGTCGAGCGCGACGCCCGCAACAAGGCGACGTCGCTGGTGCAGGACGCGGAGCGCCGGCACAACGAGATCATCGGCGGCCTCGAGCAGCGCAAGGGCACGCTCGAGAGCGAGATCGAGAAGCTGCGCACGTTCGAGCGCGAATACCGGACGCGGCTGAAGTCCTACCTCGAGTCGCAGCTGCGTGACCTGGACGGTCGCGGTTCGGCCGAACCGGCCACCGTCGCGGCCGGTGCGGGCGCGGGCTACGCCGGTGCCTACGGTGGGCGGGGCGAGGGCGACGGTCGCGGCGGAAACTGACGCTCGCGCCGACACGCTCGTCCGGTCACGGCCGGATCCGGGGCACCGCCCCGGGGGTCGCTCGTGATCCTGCTCAGCCTCGCGCTCGTGGTCGCCACCGCGACGACGCTGGCGTGGGGCGTGTTCGCCTCCAGCGACCCGCTGATCTGGGTCTCGCTGGCAGCCGGCCTCGGCGCGGTCGCGTCGGTCGCCGGTTCGGTCGTACGACACCGCCGGCACCTGGTGCCGGAGGCGATTCCGGACGCCGGTCAGCAGCAGACCGGGGCCACAGCGGTCGGTGCAGCGTCAGCCGGTCTCGACCCGGCCCCTTCCCCGACGCCGTCCCGACCAGCATCAGCGCCCGCACCACCCGCCGCCGGTCCCGTGTCCCCGCCCGGGACCTGGCCGGGAAACGAGCAGGGCGCCCAGCCAGGCACTCGACCCGGCGCCGCGCCGGGCAACCAGTCGTGGCCCTGGTCCACCCCGCCGCCCGGCGCGCCCGAGACCGGCGCCCGACCCGGCTGGACCGGTCCGGTCCCGGTGCCCCCGCCACCCGCGGACGAGGCACCCGCGGACGTGCAAGCCCCGGACGGGCGACCTGCGGACGAGCCGCCCGCGCCGGCCGCCGCCGCCGAACCCGAGGCGCCGCCGGCGTCCGAAGCGCACGCGCCGCCGATCCCCGAGCCGCCCGGTGAGCCGGCGGTCGAGCAGGTCGCGGTGCGGGACGCGCTGCGGGTGGCGCAGCTGAACGACGAGGTCCTCGTCGTCGACGGCCATCCCCGCTATCACCTGGCCGGCTGCCCGACCCTGACTGTTGCCGAAGCCGGTGACGGGCCCGGCGCGGGCACCGGTGCCGAGGCCGGTCCCGAGGCCGGTCCCGAAGCCGGTCCCGAAGCCGGTCCCGAAGCCGAAGCCGGTCCCGAGGCCGAAGCCGGTCCCGAGGCCGAAGCCGGTCCCGAGGCCGGTGCAGGAGCCGGTGCCGGAGCCGCCGCGGCGACCATTCCGCTGGCCGTCTCGGCGGCCCGCCGGGGCGGCTTCACACCGTGCGCCGTGTGCGTCCCGGACCGCACGCTGCTAGCCCGTCTGCGCGAGCGGGCAGAGCAGAAGGCGCAGCAAAGGGCGCGGGATCGCGCCATCGAACGGCCTACCGACGACAGTCAACAACTTTAGCTCTGGGTAGTCGTCGGAGCGGCCGACCGGCGCCCGCAGCCGTACGACCGCTGCGCCGATCGGCCTGCCTCACGCCTTGGCGAGCGAGAACTCCAGTCCGAGCTCCTCGTCCCGCCGGCCGCCGGCCACGCTGCCCTCGGTGAAGGAGGTCGCGAGCACCTCGCCGGCCACCGCGGCCGCGTGCTCGCGCACCGCCTCGGCCACGTCCGGATCGGACGCCGACCAGGTCAGCGCGATCCGGTCGGTCACCTCGAGGCCGCTGGCCTTGCGCGCGTCCTGCACCAGCCGGACCACCTCGCGGGCGATCCCGGCCCGGCGCAGCTGCGGCGTCACGGTCAGGTCGAGCGCGACCGTCTCGCCGGCGTCCGCGGCCACCGCCCAGCCCGACCGCGGCGTCTCGGTGACGACCAGCTCGTCGCCCGACAGCGCGACCGGCGCCCCGTCCACGGTCACCGTGGCCGCGCCGACGTCCCGGACGGCGGCCGCGAGCCCGGCCGGCTCGGCGGCGCCGACGGCCGCCGCGACCGCCTTGGTGCCGGAGCCGAACCGCCTGCCCAGCGCGCGGAAGTTCGGCTTCACGGTCACGTCGACCAGCTCGCCGCCGGCCGACCCGAGCGCCTCCACCGACTGCACGTTGAGCTCGTCGGCGACCTGGGCCCGCAGTTCCGCCGGCAGCGCGGCCCAGCCGGGCGCCCCGACCAGGGCACGGCCCAGCGGCTGCCGGGTGCGCACCTTCGATGCGGTCCGGGCCGACCGGCCCAGCTCGACCAGCCGCCGCACCAGCGCGACCTGCTCGGCCAGCACCGGCTCGTACAGCCCGCCGTCCGGGCCGACCTGCGGCCAGTCGCGCAGGTGCACCGAGTCGGGCAGGTCCGGCCAGACCGAGGTGACCAGCGCCCGGTGCACCGCCTCGGTCACGAACGGCGTGAACGGCGCCAGCAGCCGGGTGAGCACCTCGAGGCACTCGTGCAGGGTGGCCAGGGCGGCCGGGTCGCCGTCCCAGAACCGCCGCCGGGACCGCCGGACGTACCAGTTGGACAGGTCGTCGACGAACGCCGCCAGTCGCTTGCCGGCCCGGGCGGTGTCGAAGTCCTCCATCGCCGCGTCCACCTCGGCCACGGTCCGGTGCAGCTCGGACAGCGCCCACCGGTCGAGCAGCGGCCGGTCGGCGATCTCGGCCACCGGCGTGCCAGGCTCCCAGCCCGCGGCGCCGGCGTACAGGGTGAGAAACGAGGCGGTGTTCCAGTAGGTCAGCAGGACCTTGCGGACGATCTCCTCGAGCACCGCGTGCCCGACCCGGCGGGCCGACCACGGCGAACCGCTGCAGAGCATGAACCAGCGCAGCGCGTCCGCGCCGTGCCGGTCCATCAGCGGCACCGGCTCCAGGATGTTGCCCAGGTGCTTGCTCATCTTGCGGCCGTCGTCGGCGAGGATGTGCCCGAGGCAGAGCACGGTCTCGTACGACGACCGTCCGAACACGACGGTGCCGACCGCCATCAGCGAGTAGAACCAGCCGCGGGTCTGGTCGATCGCCTCGCAGATGAACTGGGCCGGGTAGGTCTGCTCGAACTCGTCGTTGTTCTGCCAGGGCGCGCCCCACTGCGCGAACGGCATCGAGCCGGAGTCCCACCAGGCGTCGATCACCTGCGGCACCCGGCGCGCCTCGGCGCCGCAGTCCGGGCAGGGGATCGTGACCTCGTCCACGAACGGCCGGTGCGGGTCCACAGTGGACAGATCGCGGCCGGCCAGCGAGCCGAGCTCGGCCAGCGACCCGACACAGGTGTCGTGCTTGTCCGGACAGCGCCAGACCGGCAGCGGGGTGCCCCAGTAGCGGTCCCGGGACAGCGCCCAGTCGACGTTGTTGTTCAGCCAGTCGCCGTACCGGCCGTGCTTGACCGTCTCCGGATACCAGGTGGTCCGCTCGTTCTCCGCCAGCAACTGGTCCTTGACCGCGGTGGTGCGGACGTACCAGGACGGCAGGGCGTAGTAGAGCAGGGCGGTGTGGCAGCGCCAGCAGTGCGGGTAGGCGTGCTCGTACGGCTGCTCGCGGAACAGAAGCCCGCGCTCGCGCAGGTCGGCCACCAGCGGCGGGTCGGCATCCTTGAAGAACAGCCCCCCGACGAGCGGGATCCCGGCCCGGAAGTGCCCGTCCGGCTCCACCGGGTTGACCACCGGCAGCCCGTACGCGCGGGTGGCGGCGAGGTCCTCGGCGCCGAACGCGGGGGACTGGTGCACCAGCCCGGTGCCGTCCTCGGTGGTCACGTAGTCGGCCAGGATCACGTAGTGCGCGCCGGGGATCTCGACCAGCTCGAACGGCCGGCGGTAGCCCGAGCGCTCCAGCGCGCTGCCCGGGAACCGGTCGAGCACCTCGACCCGGTCCTCGCCGAGCACTGCCGACAGCAGCGGTTCGGCGACCACGAACGTGCCCTGCGGGCTGCGCGCGACGACGTACTCGACCCGCGGGTTGACCGCGACCGCGGTATTGGACACCAGCGTCCACGGTGTCGTCGTCCAGACCAGGAAGTCCGCGCCGTACCGCGCGGCCGGGCCGGAGGTGACCGGGAACCGCACGTACACCGAGGGATCGACGACGGTCTCGTAGCCCTGGGCGACCTCGTGGTCGGACAGGCCGGTCCCGCAACGCGGGCAGTACGGCGTGACGCGGTGGTCCTCGACCAGCAGGCCGGAGTCGAAGACCTGCTTGAGCGACCACCAGACCGACTCGACGTAGGACGGGTCCATGGTCCAGTACGCGTCGTCGACGTCGACCCAGTAGCCCATCCGCTCGGTCATCACGGTGAACTCGTCGACGTGCCGCAGCACCGACTCCCGGCAGCGGGCGTTGAACTCGGCGATCCCGTACCGCTCGATGTCCGGCTTGCCGCTGAAGCCGAGCTCCTTCTCCACCGCGATCTCGACCGGCAGGCCGTGGCAGTCCCAGCCGGCCTTGCGGGGCACGTGGTAGCCCTTCATGGTCCGGTAGCGCGGGAAGACGTCCTTGAACACCCTGGCCTCGACGTGGTGCACGCCGGGGGTGCCGTTCGCGGTCGGCGGGCCCTCGTAGAACATCCAGGTCGGGTTCCCGGCGCTCTGCTCCAGGCTGCGCTCGAAGACCTTGTCGGCGTGCCAGCGCTCGAGCACGTCGTGCTCCAGCTTCGGCAGGTCGACGTGGGCCGGCAGCGGCGAGAGGGGCACTGTCCTTACCTTTCCTCCATCGGCGTCCGATGGAGGGACGAGCCGTCGCCGGCCCGCGGTACCACCCTCCTTGGGTGCCCGTACGGACACCCCGCTCTTGCCGTGCTCGCCGGGTCTACTCCGCGCCGGGCGCGTTTCTTCCGGGGCTCCGGGGTGATCTTCACGCCGGCCAGGCCCCCGGGCTTCCACCGCCCCCGGGTCGCTGCTGGCTGCGTCCGGCGCTACTCGTCCCCATCGACGCCTTGTCGTCCTCCACGATACCGGCCGTCGCAACGGCAATCCGCACCCGGCTGGGATCATGTGCCGATGTCGGTCCTGGCGGCGGAGGGCGCGGAGGTCGCCGGTGTGCCGCTGGCGGTCGTCGCTCTCGCCGGCGCCGCGGTCGTGCTGCTCGGGGTGGTCGCGGTGCGGGTGTCCACCCGGCTCGGCCTGCCCAGCCTGCTGCTGTACCTCGGTATCGGCGTCGCCATCGGTGAGGACGGGCTCGGTCTGCGGTTCGACAACGCCGAGCTCTCGCAGACCCTCGGGCTGGCCGCGCTGGTGGTGATCCTCACCGAGGGCGGGCTGACCACCCGGTGGAGCGCGGTCCGCCCGGCCGTGCCGCTCGCGGTCGTGCTGTCCACG
>DATBFW010000241.1:0-2870 GCA_036558285.1 Mycobacteriales bacterium
CCGACGTCGACCCAGTCGTTGAGGCGCTGCTCGAACGGCAGCTCGATGCCGAGCCCGACGCTGATCCCGCCGGCCTCGGACGCGCCCCGGTTGACCGCCTCCATCGAGCCGGGGCCGCCGCCGGTGATCACCGCGAAGCCGGCCCGGGCCAGCGCGGTGCCGAGCGCCCGACCGGTGGCGTACTCGGGGTGCTCGCGCGGAGTGCGGGCGCTGCCGAACACGCTGACCGCCTTGGGCAGCTCGGCCAGCAGCCCGAACCCCTCCACGAACTCGGACTGGATGCGCAGCACCCGCCACGGGTCGGTGTGCACCCAGTCCTTCGGCCCGCGGTTGGACAGCAGCCGCTCGTCGGTGGTGCCCGGCGGTATCTGTTGCCGGCGCAGCACCACCGGGCCGCGGTGGTGCTCGGGCAGCCGGTGGTCGCGCCGCGCGTCGTCGTTCGCGCCGGGCACGTCCTCGTTCGGCCGGTCGTTCGGGTCGGTCACGCCGGTCAACGCTACCCGCGGGTCAGGTACGCCCGCAGCGCCCGCTCGCATTCGGCGATCCGTGGCAGCAGCACGTGCTCCTCGCGGGTGTGCGCGAGGTTCGGGTCGCCGGGGCCGAAGTTCACCGCCGGGATGCCGAGCGCGGCGAACCGGGACACGTCCGTCCAGCCGTACTTCGCCACCGGCTCGGTGCCGACCGCGGCGACGAAGTCCCGGGCCGCCGGCGCCGCCAGCCCGGGCAGCGCCCCCGGCGCGCTGTCCACAATGGACACCTCCGCGTCGAGGCCGGCGAACACCGACCGGACGTGGTCGGCAGCGTCCACTTCGGACCGGTCCGGCGCGAACCGGAAGTTCACCGTCACCCGGCACTCGTCCGGCAGCACGTTGCCGGCCACCCCGGCGGCGACGCCGACCGCGTTGAGCCCCTCCCGGTACGCGCAGCCGTCGATGACCACCTCGCGCGCCTCGTACCCGGCCAGCCGGGAGAGCACCGGCGCGGCGGCATGCACGGCGTTGACGCCGAGCCACGAGCGGGCGCTGTGCGCGCGCCGGCCCCGGGTGGTGAGCTCCGCCCGCAGCGTGCCCTGGCAGCCGGCTTCGACCTTGCCCGACGTCGGCTCCAGCAGGATCGCGAGGTCGGCGGCCAGCCAGTCCGGGCTGGTGCGGGCCACCCGGCCGAGGCCGTTCTTGACCGCCTCGACCTCCTCGTTGTCGTAGCAGACCAGGGTGAGGTCGTCGGTCGGATCAGCCAGCCCGGCCAACCGCAGCAGCACGGCCACGCCGGACTTCATGTCCGAGCTGCCACAGCCCCAGAGCCGGTCACCGTCCACACGCGACGGTACGTTGTCCGCGATCGGCACCGTGTCGAGGTGGCCGGCCAGCAGCACCCGGCGCGGCCGGCCCAGCGCCGTGCGGGCAAGCACGGTGTCGCCGTTCCTGGCCACCTCGAGCTCGGGCACGGCCCGCAGCGCCGCCTCGACCGCGTCGGCCAGCGGTCCCTCGGTCCCGGACACCGAGGCGACGTCGACCAGCGCCGCGGTCAGCTCGGCGCCCGACCGGGACAGGTCCAAGGCGCCGGCGGCGGTCACGGCAGCGCCGGGAACGCGCAGAACTCGTTCCCCTCCGGGTCGGCGACCACCCACCAGTCGATGTCCTCGTCCGGCGCCCGCAGCACCCGCGCCCCCAGCCCGACCAGCGGCTCGATCTGGTTGCCGGGCAGCCACACGTCCAGGTGAACCCGGTTCTTCACGGTCTTCGCCTCCGGCACCTCGTTGAAGAACACCGACGGCCCGGTCGTCCCGTCCGGCGGGTCGATCGCGACCGCCGGGTCGCTGTCCGGAGAGCGGCCGATGGAGGCCAGGAACGCCAGGTCATCCTGCTCGTACGGGCGGACATGGTAACCGAGCACGGTGGCCCAGAACCGCGCCAGACCGGCCGGGTGGCGAGCGTCGACGACGATGTCCTTCAGTCGGGTGGTGGCGGTCACCCGTAGCACCGTAGTGTCGCCGGACCGGCCCTCCGTGGCTGGGGCGGTACGGTTGTCGGATGACCAGGAGCGCGTGGGGCGACGGACTGGCCACCGTTACCGACTCCGGTCGCATCCTCGACGTCTGGTTCCCCGCGCCGGCCCTCGGCCACCGCCCGGCCGGGTCCCTGCCGCCACCCGAGTTCGCCGCTCTGACCAGCACCGATGCCCGGCGGAAGACCTTCCGCCGGGCGATCTCGGTGGAGCTCGCCGACCTCGACGCGCCGCCGGCCGACGTCCCCGACGCGTACCTGCGGCTGCACCTGCTCAGCGCGCGGCTGGTCCGCCCGCAGGGCCTGTCGATGGCCGGCATCTTCGGCGTGCTGCCCAACGTGGTGTGGACCTCCGCCGGGCCGGCCGCGCCGGAGGAGTTCGAGCGGACCCGGCTGCGGCTGCTCGCCGACGGGCCGGTCGCCGTCCACGGGGTGGACAAGTTCCCCCGGATGGTCGACTACGTGATCCCGGCGGGGGTGCGGATCGCCGACGCGGACCGGGTCCGGCTCGGCGCCCACCTCGGCGCGGGCACCACGGTGATGCACGAGGGCTTCGTCAACTACAACGCGGGCACGCTCGGCGCGTCGATGGTCGAGGGCCGGATCTCGGCCGGCGTCGTGGTCGGTGACGGCTCGGACGTCGGCGGCGGCGCGTCGATCATGGGCACGCTGTCCGGCGGCGGCACCGAGGTCATCTCGATCGGCGAGCGCTGCCTGCTCGGCGCCAACTCCGGCATCGGGATCTCGCTCGGCGACGACTGCATCGTCGAAGCCGGGACGTACGTGACCGCCGGCGTGAAGCTGGCCCTGCCGGACGGCCGGGTGGCCAAGGCCCGGGAACTGTCCGGACAGGACAACCTGCTGTTC
>DATBFW010000242.1:0-3007 GCA_036558285.1 Mycobacteriales bacterium
GGGGCGGGATGCTCATCGCGTTCGAAGGTGGCGAGGGGTCGGGCAAGTCGACGCAGGCCTCCCGGCTGGCCGAGTGGCTCACCGAGCGCGGCGTCGCGGTCACGCTGACCCACGAGCCGGGGGCGACCGACCTCGGCGTACGGATACGGCAGATCCTGCTCGACTCGGCGGACGGGTCGCTGACGCCGCGGGCCGAGGCCCTGCTGTTCGCCGCCGACCGGGCCCACCACGTCGACACGGTGATCCGGCCGGCGTTGGACCGGGGCGACGTCGTGATCACCGACCGGTACGTGGACTCCTCCCTGGCCTACCAGGGCGCCGGCCGGGCGCTGGCGATGGACGACGTCCGGCGGCTGTCACGGTGGGCGACCGGCGGGCTGCGTCCCGACCTCACCGTGCTGCTCGACGTCGACCCGAAAGTCGGGCTCGAACGCGCCCGGGCGGCCGGCCGCGGGCGGGACCGGGTCGAGCGGGAATCGCTGGAGTTCCATCAGCGGGTCCGCGACGGCTTCCTCGCGCTCGCCGACGCCGCGCCGGACCACTACCTCGTCGTCGACGCCGGTGGCCACCCCGAGACCGTCGCCACGCTGGTCCGGATCGCGACCGCCAAGCGGCTCGCCTCCCGGGTCGGCGCCCCCCGCCCGGTCGGGGCGACTGCAGCGGAACGGCGCGGGAGGTCGCCGCGCTGGCGCGCGCGCCCCTGGCGTTCCGCCCACGGCGCGACGGCGGTGCCGGTCCCGCCGGCCGCCGCCCCGGTGCCGCCCGTCGGCGCGGCAAGCGTCGAGACGCCGGCGGACGAGGTGCCGGAGAACGCGCGGTGACCGTCTGGGATGAGGTCGTCGGCCAGCCCCGCGCGGTCGCGACGCTGCAGGAGGCGGCGGCCGCGGCGCACCGGGTCGTCGCCGGCGAGCCGGCCGCCGCGAGCTCGATGACGCACGCCTGGCTGTTCACCGGCCCGCCCGGCTCCGGCCGATCGGTGGCCGCCCGGGCGTTCGCCGCCGCGCTGCAGTGCGAGCGGGACGGCGTCGGCTGCGGCGAGTGCGCCGGGTGCCACACGGTCCGCTCGCGTACCCACGCCGACGTCCACATCGTCGTCCCCGAGGGCCTCTCGATCGCGGTGCAGGAGATGCGCTCGATCGTGCTCACCGCCGGCCGCCTGCCGTCGCTCGGCCGCTGGCAGGTCGTGCTCGTCGAGGACGCCGACCGGCTCACCGAGGCGGCATCGAACGCGCTGCTCAAGGCCGTCGAGGAGCCGCCCGAGCGGACGGTCTTCCTGCTCTGCGCACCCTCGACGCACCCGGACGACGTCGCGATCACGATCCGGTCCCGCTGCCGGGTCGTCCCGCTCGGCACTCCCTCTGCGGAGGCCGTCGCCGACGTGCTGGTACGGCGGGACGGTATCGATCCGGCCCAGGCCGACTGGGCGGCCCAGGCGTCGCAGGGGCACGTCGGTCGGGCCCGGCGGCTGGCCCGCGACCACGAGGCGCGCGCCCGCCGGAAGGCCGTGCTGTCCGTGCCGACGTCGCTGACCACCCTCGGGGCCTGCTTCGACGCCGCCGACCAGCTCGTCACCGCGGCCGAGCAGGAGGCGGCGGCGCTGTCGGCCGAGCTCGACGGGCCGGAGACCGAGGCGCTCAAGCTGGCGTTCGGGGCCGGCGGCACCGGCAAGGGCGCCGCGGCCGCCACCCGCGGCAGTGCCGGTGCGCTCAAGGACCTCGAACGCCGCCAGCGGTCCCGGGCCACCCGGGCACAGCGGGACGCATTGGACCGTGCGTTGGTCGACCTGGCGGCGTTCTACCGGGACGTGCTGCTGACCCAGTGCCGCGCCGAGGTCCGGGCCGCGCACCCCGACGTGGCCGCTGACGTCCGGGCCGTGGCCGCCCGGCTCACGCCCGAAGGCGCGCTGGCTCGACTCGACGCGGTGCTCGGATGCCGCGAGGCGATCGAGCTCAACGTCAAGCCCCGCATCGCCGTCGAGGCGATGACGGTAGCGCTGCGCATCACCTGACATCGCGCCGGACCGGGCACGTACAGTCGCCGCATGGGCATGGTCTGCGCGGTGAGTTTCGAGCGGTACGGCCGGCTCTACTACTTCGACCCGGGTCCGTACTCGCCTGCCATCGGCGACAAGGTCCTCATCCCCACCGACGACGGTCCCGAGGTCGCCGAGTGCGTGTGGGCGCCGCAGTGGGTCAGCGAGGACACGATGGGGATGCCGTTGCTCGCCGGCATGGCGGCCCAGACCGACCTCGACCGCGACGCGCTCATGCGCAAGCGCAAGGCGGCGGCCCGGGTCGCGGCGAAGCGCCTCGTACGCGAGCACAAGCTGCCGATGAAGGTGGTCGGCGTCGACCACGCACCGGAGACCAACCGGACCACGATCTACTTCACCGCCCCGCACCGCGTTGACTTCCGGGCCCTGGTGCGCGATCTCGGCGCGACGCTGTCCTGCCGGGTCGAACTGCGCCAGCTCTCGCCGCGGGACGAAGCCCGCGTGCAGGGCGGGATCGGATCGTGCGGCCGCGACCTGTGCTGCGCGACGTTCCTCAAGGACTTCGAGCCGGTGTCGATCCGGATGGCGAAGGACCAGGACCTGCCGCTGAATCCGCTGCGCATCTCCGGTGCGTGCGGCCGCCTGCTGTGCTGCCTGAAGTACGAGCACCCGTTGTACGTCAAGGCGCACGAGACGGTCCCATCCCGCGGCTCCGAGGTCGACACGCCCGAGGGCCCGGGACGCGTCGTCGAGGTCAACGTACCCAGCGAGACGGTGAAGGTCCGCCTCCGCGACGGCGGCCGCACCTGCGCGTGCTCGTTCGCGTCGGTGTGCGCGCCCCGCGCCGCCCACGACGAGCGATACAACGCCTGACGGAAGGGAAGACAGGGATCGTGGCCAAGGATCTGGACGACCGCTGGTACTTCAACGTCGAGACCGGCAAGGCCGAGCAGGGCCCCGCCAAGCGCGGATACCGCGAGGCCAGGATCGGTCCGTACGACACCCGCGAGGAGG
>DATBFW010000243.1:0-6256 GCA_036558285.1 Mycobacteriales bacterium
CGTGTCGTACGGGCTGCCCTACTTTGCCCGGTTCCCCAGCAAGCTGTTCGACGCTAAGGTGCCGCGGCTGCTTCTGGACGAGACCCGCTTCGCCCTGGAGGAGGCCGTGCCGTCGCCGACCGACGTCAGCCCGGGCAATCCGACCATCACGAAGAAGACGTACAACGTCCCGGTCCGGATCGAGGCGAACGACCTGCTGTTCACGATCCGCAGCGACAACCTCAAGACGACCTCCGAGGTCGCGACCTGGCTGCGCGGCGCCAGCTCGACGCTGAACGGGCAGACGGTCGCCCCACCGCAGCTGCCGGTGAGCTGGGGCTTGGTGCGGCACATGTTCGCCCAGCGCGGGCTGCCCCGGCAGATGGCTGCGCAGGACGAGATCTACTACGCCGACCGCATCAACGACCAGTCGACGATGTGGATGGGCTTCGCCGACCAGCAGACGTCGAGCACCGGGCCCGCGGCGGCGTGCACGTTCGCCGGCAACGCGTCGTCGCACCTCACCACGGCGCAGCCGGGGGACTACTTCGACAACGGCACGGTCCAGAACTTCTCGCACGTGATCCTCGACCTGGAGGCGTACTACGCGCGGGCCGGCGAGGCCGGCTCGGCCGAGGACGAGACCTACCTGGAACGCGTCCAGTACATGTTCCGGTCCAACCCGCCGCCCTCGTTCGGTGGCGGCGGCGACCCGTTCCTCAACGGCGGCGGTCCGGCCTTCCTGCCCAGCACGTTCAACGGCACCGGCGACGCCGCCCTCAACGCGCAGGGCGTCAACACGCCGCTGTTCGAGCACCGCATCGGGCACCTGTCGGCGTTGCAGCAGTCGTCCCGCGCGTCCGACGGCACGCCGCTGCACGTCCGCATGGACGGACCGGGCTTCGACACGCTGGACGTGCCGGACATCACCGAGCGGCCCGGCCGGAGTGGGAACGTGCCGAAGCTGTATTTCACCGCGTTCGTGCCGACCGCGGACTTCTTCGACACGATGCGGCGCAACCAGGCGGCGCAGAACCTGCAGACCCAGTTCGCGGTCGACCCGCTCGACAACGGCATCGAACGGTTCTGCACCTCGACCCGGCGGCAGAACTTCCTCTGCCCGCCGCGGCGGAACCGGGCCTTCCCGTTGCTCGAGCTGACCTGACGGCCCGACCCGCGCGAACGGCGGCGCCGCCCCATCGCCATCGAACTCGCGCGATGATCGACCGGTGAGTACGACCGGAGCGCCGGTGCGGTGAGCAGACCCCTCCCGCCGCCGGCGCTCCGGCGCCTCGTGAGCGTGCCGGTCGCGCTGGCCGCGCTGCCGCTGCTGGTGGCGACGCTCCCGGTCTGGGTCCTGACGGGCGTGCTCAGCTCGCCGTTCCTGCCCGGGAAGTGGCGCGGGCTGCGGCTGCTCTGGTTCGGGATCGTCTGGTTCGCCTGCGAGTGGGCCGCACTCGGCGCGCTCGGCTGGATGTGGCTGCGGTCCGGCCTCGGCCGGCACCTGGCCGAGCCGCGCTGGCAGGACGCGCACTACCGGCTGCTCGGCTGGGTGCTCGACCGGGTCTACCGGACCGCGCGCTGGACGTTCCGGCTGCGGGTGGTCGGCTCCGGCGACGGCCGGCCGTTCCGCCGGGACCGGCCGCAGCTGGTGCTCTGCCGGCACGCCGGGCCTGGAGACTCGGTGCTGCTCGTCCGCGAGCTGGTGATGCTCGCCCAGCTGCGGCCGCGGATCGTGCTCAAGGACGCGCTCCAGCTCGACCCCACCGTCGACGTGCTGCTCAACCGGCTGCCGACCCGCTTCATCACCCCTCGCCCCGACGTCGCCGACGACGTCACGGAGGCGATCGCGACGCTGGCCGGCGGCGCCGGTCCGGGGGACGCGGTGGTGATCTTCCCGGAGGGCGGCAACTTCTCCGAGCGGCGCCGGTCCCGCGCGATCGAACGGCTGCGCGGGCTCGGGCACGCCGACGAGGCGGCCAAGGCCGAACGGATGCACAACCTGATGGCGCCGCGGCCCGGCGGCACGCTCGCCGCGATGGCCGCGGCCCCGGACGCGGACGTGCTGCTGGTCGCGCACGAGGGCCTGGAGGACCTGTCCTCGGTCGCCGATCTCTGGCGCAGGCTGCCGATGGACGACGTGGTCGAGGTGGCGTGGTGGCGCGTGCCCTCGGACGAGCTGCCCCGGGACAAGCCGGTCGACGACCAGGTCGACTGGCTGTTCGACTGGTGGGGACGGCTCGACACCTGGGTCGCCGAGCAGCGGCCCGCCGACGCGTAGCTGCCCGGCTGGCCAGCTGCCTAGATACTGCCGCTGAAGGTGTCGCAGGCTCCGGGGTTGCCGGTCGTGTAGCCCGTGGTGAACCACTTCTGTCGCTGGGCCGATGTGCCGTGGGTGAAGCTCTCCGGCGTGACCCGGCCCTGCGCCCGCGCCTGGATCCGGTCGTCGCCGACCGCGGCCGCCGCGTCCAGCGCGTTGTTGATGTCCGACTGGCTGACCGACTCGAACAGCGGCCTGCCGTTGGCCCCGGTGGTCGTCGTCGCGTTCTTCGCCCACACGCCGGCGTAGCAGTCGGCCTGCAGCTCCAGCCGCACCGACCCGCTCTCCGGACCGGTGCCGCTGCCGACCCGGTCGGAGGTGCCGAGCAGGTTCTGGATGTGGTGGCCGTACTCGTGCGCGACCACGTACCCCTGTGCGAACGAGCCGCCCTGAGCGCCGAACCGGGTCCGCAGCTCGTCGAAGAAGCCGAGGTCGAAGTATGCCTTGCCGTCGGCCGGGCAGTAGAACGGGCCGACGTCGCTGGTGGCGTTGCCGCAGCCGGTCTGGGTGCCGCCGGAGAAGATGATCGTCTGCGCCGGCTGGTAGCGCGAGCCCATGGCCCGCGCCCAGTACTGCTGCACGCTGTTGGTGTACGCGACGATCCGGCAGTCGTCCCGGGCGTTCGCGTCGGCGCCGGTCCGGCAGACCTGGGCCAGGTCCTGCTGCGAGACCGCGCCGGTCTGGCCCGGCTGGAACGGGGTCTGGATCCCGGTGCCGCTGTCGGACGAGTTGCCGCCGCCGAGCACCGAGATCAGCAGGTAGATGATGAGGCCGACGATGCCGAGCCCGCCACCGCCGATGGCCAGCCCACCGCCGCCGATGCCGCGGCGATCACCGACCTGGGAGGTGTCCAGGCTTGCGTCGTCGTTGAACGTCACGGCCGGAGCCTTCCCGGCCCGGGGCTGCCCGACACGTCCGGACGCCGGCCGTGCAGCTGGCGCGAGGTCACGGCGTCCAGAGTGCCGCCGGCCGCGCCCAGTGCCAACAGGTCGTCGCGCAGGCTCGGCGTGTCGCGGTCCAGGGTCACCCCCACCGCCGGCGCGGTCTCGACCCACGCCCGCCGGGCCTGGTGGCCCGCGGTCGCGAGGGGAAGCACGCTGCCGTTGGCGGCGAGCGCGTCCCTCGCCGCGGTCAGCTCGACCAGCGTCTCGTCCAGCACGCGGGCGAGCGCGGCCCGGTTGCCGTCGCAGAGCGCGGCGATCAGCTCGGGCCGGGTGCCGGCGACCCGGGTGCCGTCCCGGAACGAGCCGGCCGCCAGCGCGCCGGCCAGTGATCCACCTCGACCGCCGGCGACGGCGAGCGCGGTGGCGAGCAGGTGTGGCAGCCCGCTGATCCTCGCCTGCGCCTCGTCGTGCGCGGCCGCGGTGGTGGGCAGGACCCGGCCGCCGGCCCCGGTCACCAGCTCGGCGACGGTCAGCCAGGCGGGCAGATCGGTGTCGTCCGCCAGGGTCAGCACCCAGACCGCGCCGGCCAGCAGCTCCGGGTCGGCGGCGGCGAAGCCGGACCGCTCGACGCCGGCCATCGGGTGGCCGCCGACGTACCGGCTCGCGAGGCCGGCAGCGCGAGCGGCGGCGAGGACGGGAACCTTGACCGAGCCGACGTCGGTCACGAGTGGACCGTCGCTCGTGGACAGTCCGGACAGGACGGTCGGCATGTCCTCCAGCGGCGTCGCGACGACGGCGACGTCGGTGCCGGCGAGGTCGTCGGCGACCAGCAGCCCGGCCTGCGCGGCCGCGGTTCTCGTGTCCGGATCCGAGTCCCAGACCCGGACGTCGTGGTCCGGGGCGAGCCGGCGCGCGACGGAACCGCCGATCATCCCCAGACCGATCACCGCGACCCGCACGGCGCTCATCGTGCCGCACCCGGTCAGCCGGCGACGCCGTCCTCCCCGTCGTCGCCCACGAGCCCCAAGGTCGCCGTGCGGTCTGTCGCCGTGCGGTCTGTCGCCGTGTCCGCCGGCGCGGTGTCTGTCGCCGCGCCGTCCGCTGGCGCCGCGTCCACCGGCGTCCCGTCCGTCCGCGTCCGGTCCGTCGCCGCTTCCGGCCCCCCGTCCGGCGTCCGGTCCGCCGCCTCTCCCGGCGTCCCGTCTGGCGCCCCGTCCGGCGTCCAGTCCGGCGCCGCTTCCGGCGTCCCGGCCGGCGTCTCGTCGGGGGACCGCAGGCCGAGCTGTAGCGCCTCGATCAGCGTCGGGACGTCGTCCGCATCGACCCGTACGGTCCCGGTGCAGCGCGGCCCGTCCCACAGCGACAGGACCACGAGCCCGTCTTCGCGATGCCAGCTCACCCGCAGCGCCCGCCCGGCTCCGCGTACGTCCCGGACGACGCCACCGAGGGTCGGGATCGGCCGCACCTCTCCCATGTGCGAACTATGCGCCCGCTGTCTGTGTCTGTAAACAGTGTCGCCTGTGTGCCAGCTCCGACCCGGCGCGCTCGGGCGAGGTGACGCGCATCCACGTATGTCGGCGGAATTGCCGGCATTGTGTTGGCGGCCGCAGCCACGTGGCCGGTCTTCCTCGTCGGCGCGGTGTCTGCAACGATCGCCGCACGGCGGCACGCGGCAAGGAGGCCGGGGGTGGCGGAGGACGGCTTCGCGGTGGCGGTCTACCGCGAGGGCGGGCGGTGGGATTGCACCCTCCTGCCGCCGGCCGTGCTCGACGACCTCGACACCTGCGTCGCCGTCCTGCGCCAGCAGCCGTCCGACGGCGGCCCGATCGCGCTGGTCGACGTCGCGGACGAGTTCTTCGTCGCGCTCCGGCTGGGTTCGTCGGGCGTGCGGATCCTGCTGTCGGACATCACCGCGGCCGAGGAGTTCACGATCGCCCGGCAGGCACTGGAACGGGCCGGTGGCGACGTCGACGAGTCCCCGTCCGACCCCGAGGACGTGTGGCCGGCCGGCGATCTGGGAATCTTCCGCGACCTGGGGCTGGACGAGCGGGAGCTCGGCCTCATCCTGGACGATGTGGACCTCTGGGCGGACGAGATGCTCTCCGCGATCGCGGACCGGATCGGGGTGGGTGCCGAGTTCGCCCGGGTTCTGGACACGCTGCAGCCAGCCGACTGAAACCTTTCCCGGAGGAGTTGGGTGTCGTACTTCGCTGCCGCCCTTGCCCGCACACCGGCAGGCTGGACCGCCGAGGAACTCGATCTCGACGGGCTGACCGACGTCGACGCGGTCGCCGACCGCGTCCGCGACGTCGACGGCGAGGCGGAGACCGCGTTGCTGTTCGTCGAGGAGGACGACGAATACGTCGCGATCCTCCGGGTCGACGCCGACGACCTGCGGGTGTTCGTCTCGGACTCGCAGGCGGCGGAGAGCTACCCGGTCGCCGGGATCTTCGCCGGCGCGGCCGAGGAGGAGCCGCCCCCGCCGTCCGACTCGGACGACGACGAGGAGGACGAAGACCCGCCGGACTCCGAGCCGGTCGGCGATGCCGACCTGCTCGCCGACCTCGGCACGCCCCGCCGGGACCTGATCGCCCTGGTGACGCACGAGCGCACGCTGCCGTCCGACGTGATCAGCGAGGTCTGCGAGCGGGCCGGCTGCCTCGACGAGCTAGAAACCCTCCGCGGCGCGTGAGCCAGCCCCTCGGCCCCACCCCTCCGCCCCCGCCGCCGGCCGAGGCCCCTCCTCCGCCCCACCCGGCCGACCCGGCCGACCCGGCCGACCCGGCCGACCCGGGAGACCCGGCCGACCCGGCCGACCCGGGAGACCCGGCCGACCCGGGAGACCCGAGAGACCCGGTCGACCCGGCCGACCCGGGAGACCCGGCCGACCCGGTCGACCCGGGAGACCCGGTCGACCCGGGAGACCCGGTCGACGCCGCCGACCGGGGGGACTCGGCCGATCCAGCCGGCGTTCCGGCTGGCCGCGGCGTTCCGGCTGGCCGCGGCGTTCCGGCTGGCCGCGGCGTTCCGGCTGGAGCGGGTGGCGTGGCCGGTGTGGCTGACGCTGGCCACT
>DATBFW010000244.1:0-71658 GCA_036558285.1 Mycobacteriales bacterium
CCGGGTCGAGGAGGCCGCCGGGCACCGGGTCAGCGCCCGGGCCGCGTACCTGCGCGCGTCGACCTACTACCGCACCGCCGGCACCATGCTCTACGCGGTGCCGCCCGACCCACGGCAGGCGGCCAGCAACGTCGCGCAGACCGGGATGTTCCGGCACGCCTGCGAGCTGATGGACACGCCGGTCGAGAGCGTGGAGATCCCGTTCGAAGGCAGCTCGCTGCCCGGCTACTTCTTCCGGCCCGCCGGGGACTCCCGGCCGCGGGCGACCGTGCTGCTCACCGGCGGGTACGACGGCACCTGCGAGGAGCTGTACTTCTTCAACGGCGCCGCGGCGCTCGCCCGGGGCTGCAACGTGCTCGCCTTCGACGGCCCGGGACAGGGCGCGGCCTTGCTGCAGCGGCGACTGGTCATGCGGCCGGACTGGGATCGCGTGATCACGCCGGTCGTCGACTACCTGGTCGCCCGGCCGGACGTCGACCCGGACCGGATCGCGTTGATCGGGCTGATCCTCGGTGCCCATCTCGCGCCGCGCGCGGCCGGCGGCGAACACCGGCTGGCCGCGCTGATCGCCGACTGCGGCACGTTCGACCTGCAGGCGTCGTTCCTGGACCGGCTCCCGGGCCCGCTCGCCGCCCGCTACCGCACCGGGCACCGCGGCGCCCGGATCCTGCTCGGCGGCCTGCTCCGGGTGATCGCGCGCAAGCCGACTGCGAGCAGGGTGCCAGGGCGCTCTACCACGCCCGCTCGTTCGGCTGGCTCGACGACCACCTCGACCCAGCCCGCTAGCGCCCCCGGCGGGGCACTGTCCACAGTGGTCAGCCGGCGGCCGTGCCTCGGAACACGACCGTGTCGCCGGCGACGAGCGGCAGCCGCGGGTCGCCGACGACGTGCTCGTCGTTGACGGTGACCAGCACGTGCCGGTCGAGTGCGAGGCCCACCGCGGCGGCGGCCTCGCCCACGCTCGCGGCCGGCACCGCGCGGTGCGTACCGGCGCATTCCACCCGGACGTCCGGGCCGGGGCGGGACCGCGCCCGCCGGTACTCCTCCGGCGTGTTCACGTTCGCCACCGAGTCCAGTCCGGGATCGGCGGCAGCGACCGCAGGATCGGCCAGCAGGGCCGCCTCGTCCGGCTGCACCGCCGTGCAGTGCGCGAGCAGCGAGCCGACCCGGAGGTTGCCCGCCCCGATCTGCGCCTCGATCACGGCCGTCAGCGTCGTCCGGTACGCCGCCGCGAGCGGCTGCCGGACGCCGCGCACGGTTGGCAGCACGAGGTCGACCGCCGGGTCGTCGAGCCCGCTCAGCACCCGGCGGACGTACGCGGGGTGCAGGAACGGCAGGTCCGTGGAGCACACGAACGCGCCGGCCGCCCGGTCCCGGAGGTGACCGAGACCGGCGGCGACGCCCTGCATCGGGCCGAGCCCCTCGACCGGGTCCTCGACGGTCTCCACGCCGTCCGGCAGCGCGGGCAGCTGCTGCCCCGGCGCCCTCACCACGACGACCGGTCCGGCCACCGCCCGGGCGACCACCGCGGCCGTCCGGAACAGCAGCGTCGCGCCGTGCCACTCGAGCCCCGACTTCGGCCGGCCCATCCGGGCGGACCGGCCCCCCGCCAGCACGACTGCGGCCTGATCGTCCACTCCGGCGATGCTAGCCCGAATTCTAAGGGACGAGAGTCTTGACGTTACAACCCGCCGTCTTCTAACGTTCATGGCAGTTTCCTTTAGGGAGGGCCCGTGAACACGGAGACCGGAACGGTCCTGATCGGCGCGGGCCTCGCCGCCGCGCACACGATCGAGACACTGCGCGAGCGCGGATACACCGAACCGATCACGCTGATCGGCGACGAGACCGAGCTGCCGTACGAGCGGCCCGCGCTGTCCAAGTCCTACCTGCAGGGCAAGGCCGGCGAACTGCACGTCCACGACGCCCGCTGGTACGCCGGGCACGGGGTCGACGTCCGCACCGGAACCCGCGCGGTCGGCATCGACCGGGACGCGCGGCGGGTCCGGTTGGACGGCGCCGACCCGGTCCCGTACGGGCATCTGGTCCTGGCCACCGGCGCCCGCCCGCGCACGCTCGGGCTGCCCGGCGCCGACCTCCCCGGCGTGCACACGCTGCGGACCAAGGCCGACAGCGACCGGCTGCGGGACGCGCTGGCCAGCGAGGAGCGGTGGGTGATCATCGGTGCCGGCTGGATCGGCCTCGAGGTCGCCGCCGCGGCCCGCGGCGCCGGCCGCTCGGTGACGGTGCTGGAGCATGCGTCGCTGCCGCTGCACCGGGTCCTCGGCGAGCGGCTCGGCCGCTACTTCCTGCAGCTGCACCTGGGCAACGGCGTCGACCTGCGTACCGGGGTCTCGGCCAGCGGCATCGAGGCCGGCCCGGGCGGGCTGGCGGTCAAGGTCGGCGACGAGGTGCTGGACGCCGACACGGTCGTGCTCGCCGTCGGCGTCAGCCCGAACACCGAGCTGGCCGCGGAGGCCGGGCTTGCTGTCGACAACGGCGTCGTGGTCGACAAGCGGCTGCGCACCAGCGACCCGCGCATTCTCGCCGCCGGCGACGTCGCCTCCGCCCAGAACACGAAGCTCGGCCGGCGGCTGCGCGTCGAGCACTGGGACAACGCGATCCGGCAGGGCCGACTGGCCGCGAGCACGATCCTCGGCGCCGGCGCCGAATACGACTGGCAGCCGTACTTCTTCACCGACCAGTACGACCTCGGCATGGAGTACGTCGGGCACGGCGACCCTGACGACGAGGTGGTGATCCGCGGCAGCCTGCTCTCCGGCGAGTTCCTCGCCTTCTGGCTCGGCGACGGGCGGGTCACCGCCGCGATGAACGTCAACATCTGGGACGTCAACGACGACCTGCGACGGCTGGTCGGCCGGCAGATCCCGGCCGACCAGCTCACCAACCCGAGCGTCCCGCTGTCCGACCTGTAGGCCACCGACGGTGTCGCCGACCGGGTTGGTGCTCGCCTTCGGCGGCGGGGTCATCTCGTTCCTGTCGCCGTGCGTGCTGCCGCTCGTGCCCGCGTACCTGTCGCTGACCGCCGGGGCCGGTGCCGCCGACCGCCGGCCGGTGCGCACCGGGGCGCTGTTCGTGGCCGGGTTCTCGGCCGTGTTCGTCCTCTTGGGACTGTCCGCGACCGCGGTCGGCGCGCTGTTGGTGCGCCAGCACGTGCCGATCACCCGGATCGCCGGCGTCGCCGTCGTCGTCATGGCGGTCGTCATGGTCATGCCGTTCGGGCTGGCCAGCCGCGACCTCCGGTTCCACCCGCTGCCCCGCCGGTACGGGACCTGGGCGGCGCCGGTGGCCGGCGCGGCGTTCGCCTTCGGCTGGACGCCGTGCATCGGGCCGGTGCTCGCCTCGGTCCTCGCGGTGGCCGCGGACCAGGCCAGGGTCGGCGAGGGCGCGCTGCTGCTGGTGTTCTACTCGGCCGGGCTGGCCGTACCGTTCCTGCTCACGGCGGCCGCGTTCGACCGGTCGCTGACCGCGTTCCGGTTCGTCCGCCGGCACTCGGCGATGCTGGTCCGCGCCGCGGCGGTGGTGCTCGCCGGCTACGGGATCCTGCTCGCGCTCAACCAGCTCGGTGCGGTGACGGCGCGGCTGCAGCAGGGCGCCACCGCGCTCGGCCTCGGCCGGCTCGTCGGCCTCGGCTGACGATCCGGCGCCGCGCCGACCGCCGCGGTCAGCCTCGCCTGCGGGTAGTCCGCAGCCGGGCGCGCGGCTCCCCCGCGACCGGGCGGCGGCAACCTTCGCTGCCGCAGCGGTGGATCCCGGCCGATGCTGAAGGTATGCGTCCCGGACGTGTCCCCGCGGCTACGGCGGTCGCTCTCGCGGCCACCGCCATTCTGGCCGCCGGCTGCGGCAACGGCCAATCGGCCGGCACCACCCAGCCCGCCTCGATCGGCGCCAACGCCCAGGTGGGCCAGGTCCTGCTGCGCGGCGTCGAGGTCACGACCGGCGTGACCGACGTGAACCGCGACGCCTCCGTCCGGGTCACGCTCGTCAACCAGGCCGGCCAGCCCGACGCCCTCACCGGCGTCGCGAGCGACGTCGCCGGCAAGGTCGAGATGCTCGCGGACGCCAGCTGCAACCAGACCGCCCGCATCGAGCTGCCGGCCGGCCCGTCGGCCCAGTACACGATCCGGCTGAGCGACCTGAGGATCGGACTCGTCCGCGGTGGCAACGTGCCGATCACGTTCACTTTCGCCAACGCCGGCACGATCACCGTCCCGACGCCGATCGGCAGCACCGCCGCCGTCGCGTCCGGCTGCGCCGGCTAGCCACCACCCCTCTCCCGGGCCCTTGGCGACAAGGGGCATAGTTCTCCCTGCGAGTTCTCCGTGCCGGGTGCGCCGCACGGGGTCCTCGCCGCAGGGTCCTGGCACTCGGGGGCCCTCCGGGCAGGGGTTCTCCGTGCGGGAGAGAAGGTGGCACGGATGCTGTCGCGGTCGCGCACCGACGTGCTGGCCGACGCGGTGCTCGACGCGCTCGCCGACAGCGGCCGCCGGCTGCTCGGCACCGGCGCCGTCGTGATCGCGGCGGGCACGTCGGGGCAGCTGGTCGTGCGCGCGGCCGCCGGCCTGACCGCCGACCACGCCACCGTGACCGAGCACGAACCCGGCCCGGACGGCGCGCTCGTCCCGATACACCTGTCCGTCGCCGGCGGCGTGGTCGTCTCCCCCGCGTCGGACGAGCCGGACGGGCACGCGATCGCCGGTTCGGCCCGCGGATCGAGGGTGCTGCTCGTCGTGGCCGGCGACGGCGCCGAGGAGCGGGTCGTCCGGCACCTGCTGGAGATCGCGTCGGCGGTGCTGGGCGCCGAACGGTCCGCGGTCTCGGCCGCGGTCCGGGAGAGCCTGCACGAGCGCGAGGAGGAGCGCCGCCGGTGGGCCCGCGAGCTCCACGACGAGACGCTGCAGCAGCTCGGTGCGCTGCAGGTGCTGCTCACCTCGGCGCTGCCGAAGGGCGACGCGGCCCCGTCGGCCGGCCTCGTCGAGGCGGTCCGGCAGGCGACCGAGCTGGTCGCCGGTCAGATCGGCAACCTGCGCCAGCTGATCGCCGAGCTGCGGCCGGCCGGGCTGGACGATCTCGGCCTCCTGCCGCCGCTGCAGGCACTGGCCCGCCGCACCGAGGAGCTGTCCGGGATCCCGGTGCGGCTGCACGTCTCGCTCCGGTACGCCGAGGGCGTCATCGGGACCAGGCTGCTGCCGAACGTCGAGCTCGCCGTCTACCGGGTGGTGCAGGAGGCGCTGACGAACGTGCGCCGGCACTCCACCGCCAACCGGGTGACCGTGACCGTCGTCGAGGACGACGAGACGGTGGTCGCCGAGGTCAGCGACGACGGCCGGGGCTTCGACGCCGACCCGGCGACCGGGTTCGGCCTGTCCGGCATGCGGGAGCGGGCCGAGCTGGCCGAGGGGACGCTGGAGGTCGCGCCGGCCCGGGCGGACGGTCGCGGCACCACCGTCCGCCTGGTCGTCCCCGCCCGGCACCGCTGACCGGACCGCGGGCGCGGTGCCGTGCGGCTGAGCCGCAGGATCGTGCGGGCACTCCGCACGGGGGGCGCCGACGGCCGGGACCGGCGGCTATCGTCCGGACATGGTGGGGTCCACCGCGCCGGACGGCCGGCCGCTGACGGTCGCGCTGGCCGACGACCATCCCGTCGTACGGACCGGCCTGCGGACGCTGCTCGAGGCCGACGACGCGGTCCGGGTCGTTGCCGAGTTCGAGGACCTGCCGCGGACGGTGAGCGGCGTGCCGGCGGTCCGACCGGACGCGCTGGTGCTCGACCTGGTGATGGCCGGCGAGTCGAGCCTGGACGCGATCCCGGGCCTGCTCGCCGGTACGCCCGGGCTGCGGATCGTCGTGCTCACCATGCAGGAGGATCCCGGCTTCGCCCGGGAGGCGCTGCGGCTGGGCGCCAGCGGCTACGTGCTCAAGGACGCCGCCGCCGACGAGCTGCTGCTGGCGTTGCGGACGATCATGCGCGGCGCCACCTACCTGCACCCGACGCTCGGCGCGCAGATGGCCGTGCTGGAGGCGTCCACCTCACCGCTGACCGACCGCGAGATCCAGGTGCTGCGCCTGCTCGCCGAGGGCCACACCAACGCCGAGATCTCCCGCCGGCTCTACCTGAGCCTGCGCACCGTCGAGGCGCACCGCGGCCAGCTGCGCACCAAGCTCGGCCTGCACACCCGCGCCGAGCTGAGCAGCTACGCCCGCGAGCACGGCCTGGTCCGCTAGCGCGACCCCGACGCACCTTCATGAAGATCCCCTTCCGGCTCGGACGGTGAGGCGGCGGGCTTTGCGATCGGATGAGATGCCGCCCCACCGGAGATGCAGAACCGGCGCGGTGGCGTCGCCACGGTCGTACGGAGGTAGAGAGCCGGCTCGGTCGGCTAACCGAGCAGGGCGGTCCGGAGGCGGTCGGCGGTCGCCGCGAGCCGGTCGTGCAGGGCGCCCAGCCAGCCGGGCTCGGCGGCACGTCCGGGCTCGGTAGCGATGCGCAGCCGGGCGTACGTCACGGCGCCGGACAGCCGCTGCACCAGCGGCACCGCCCACTCCTGCACCGGCTCGCCTCCCGCTACCGATCGGTAGCCCCGTAGCAGCGCCGCGCCGGCCGTGGTCCGAGTGACCGGCGTGTCGAGCGCGTCGATCGGCTGGGCGTCGCGGACCGCCATCGCCAGGTCGGCCACCGGCCAGGACACGGCGAGGTCGTCGAGGTCGAACAGGATCGGGCCGGCCGCGCCCCAGCCGGCATTGTCCGGCTGCGGGTCGCCGTGCGCGAGCACCGTCGGCGGGCCGAGGGTCCCGACGCAGCGGCGCAGCACCGGCTCGATCGCCGCGGCCACCTCGCCGTCGCCGGCGCGGCGGACCACGTCCCGGATGACGTCCGGCCAGGCCGGCATGTGCGAACGGCCCACGGTCCGGCCCGCCCGGTGCAACCGGGCGATCGCGCCGCCCAGCCGCTCGAAGCCGGACTCGTCCGGATCCTCGGCCGGACCGGGCGCCGCGTCGACGTACGTGGCGTACAGGTCGCCGGCCGGGCTCGGCACCGGCTCGACCCACCGCCCCGACCGGCTCGGTCGCGACGGGACGACCGGTGCGCCCGCACCGGCGAGCGCCGCCCCGGCCGCGGCGACCGCCAGCACCTCCCGCAGCGGCCGCTCCGCGGCGGGCACCAGCCGCAGGTAGCCGCCGCCCGCGGCGTACACGCAGGTGGCGCTGGTCCGGACGTAGCGGGCGGTGCCGGGCGGGAGCCCCCAACGCGCCGCGGCCGCGTCGGCGACCGGGCTGGTGCCGTCCGGGCCTACCGTCGCGACCAGCGCGGCGAGCCGGTCCAGCCGCATCATGCCGGCGCTAGCCGGTCAGGCCCGCGACCGCCTGCGCCTCGGTGACGACGTCGGCGTACTTGGCCTGCAGGTCGAGGAGGTTCGCCTCGTGCGGACGCGGGTCCCGGTCGCCGACCGCGTCCCGGACCACGATCGGCACGAAGCCGTGCTGCATAGCGTCCAGCGTGGTCGCCCGCACGCAGCCGCTCGTGGTCAGCCCGACCACGACCACCGTGTCGACGCCCATCGCCCGCAGCGACGACGCCAGCGACGTACCGAAGAAGCCCGACGCGTACTGCTTGACGACCACGATCTCGCCGGGCGCCGGCGCGACCGACGGTGCCGGCTCCCCCAGCGGGCATCCCTCGTCGAAGACCCACAGCGAGGGCACCTTGCGCCGGAACACGCCGCCGTCGGCGCCGCCGGGCTGGTACCGCACGCGGGTGTGCAGCACCGGCACGCCCGCGTCCCGGGCCGCAGCGACCACCCGCGCGGCCGAGGCGACCGCGTCCTCGACGCCCGCGTAGAGCGGCGAGGACTGGTCGAGGTAGGCCATCGCGATGTCGACGGCGACCACCGCCGGCGCCGCGCCGAACCCGAGCTCGCCGCTGAACCCGTGCGCGGCGTACTCGGCGGTCAGGTCGCCGGTCATCTCCCGCTCCTCGGACGGACCCGGCCTCGTCCCTCGGCGGGGTCAGCCCTCGTCGCTCCCCGCTCGCCCTGCGGGCGCTCGGGCTCGCTCATGCCGGCGCCCCCGCGGTGCGGAACACCGGCGGCCGCGGCGCCGGCAACCCGGTCTCGTCCAGGCACCGCTCGCGCAGTTCGTCGATGTCCGGCCCGCGGACGAAGATCTGCGTCTCGCCGCGCTGCCCGGACAGCTCGCGCCGCAGGCTCTCGGTCCCGTCCCGGTCGAGCGACCCGTCCGCGCCCAGCACCACCCCGTACCGGCGGGCGCCGTCGGCGCTGACCAGCCCGCGCCGGACCTCCAGCGCGACCAGCTCGGGATCCCGCGTGTACGGGTCGCCCCAACCGCCGCCGCCCCAGGTCACGTAGTGCAGCACGTCGCCGGCCGCGACCCGGACGTTGTCGCACTTGCTCGGCAGCATCTCCCGGCTTCCGTCCCCGCGCTCGACCCACTTGCGCGAGCGCATCCCCGGCTCGCCGCCGTTCACTCCCCACGGGTAGGTGAACCAGCGGTCGTCGTGGATGGAGATGACGCCCGGCTCCAGGAACCGGTAGACGACGTCGATCCCGTTGCCGCCGCGGAAGAAGCCAGGACCGCCGGAGTCCGGCACGGTCTCGTACGACTCGATGCGCAGCGGGAAGTACGACTCCAGGAACTCGTTGGGCACGTTGGAGAACGACGGCCAGAGCGAGTGCCCGTCCGGCCCGTCGCCGAACGGCCGGCCCGGGATGCCGCCGAACCCGATCTGGTAGAGCTGGAACCACTCGCCGTCCTTGCGGTACCCGCTGTACATCAGGTGCGGGGACGAGGAGAACCCGGCCGCGCAGAGGAACTCCGGCTGCCGCTGGCCGAGCAACCCGCCGAGGATGTCGAAGATCCGGCCGAGCCCATGGGTGCGGCAGGACAGCGCCGCCGGGTAGGTCGGCTTGAGCAGCGTCCCTTCCGGGATCCGGACGTCCACGAGCGGGTAGAACCCGTCGTTCCAGAGGATCTGCGGGTCGAAGACCATGATCATGTAGATGCCGAAGAACATCTTGTAGAGGTTCTCGTTGAGGTAGTAGTTGATCGAGCCCGGCGACTGCGGGTCGGTGCCGGCGAAGTCGAGCACGACCCCGTCGCCCTCGCGGTACATCGAGCAGTGGATCTTGTACGGCCCGAACCCCATGCCGTCGTCGCACACGTAGTCGGTGAACGTGAGCGTCTCCTCGGCCGGGATCGTCGTGGCGATCAGCTGCTTCATCGCGTCGTAGTTGCGCTGCAGCAGAGCGTCCAAAGTGGACAGGTAGGTCTCCGGGCCGAACCGGTCGCACAGCTCGGTCACCCGCCGGGCCGCGGTCCGGCAGGCGGCGACGATCGCGTTGAGATCGCTGCGGTTCCAGTCCTTCATCCGCACCTGGTTGAGGATGAGCCCGAGCATCTCGGTGTTGAGCTCGCCCGCCTTGTAGAGCTTGAACGGCGGGACCAGCACGCCCTCCTCGAAGATCGAGGTGGCGTCGGTCGGCAGCGAGCCGGGCACCTTGCCGCCGACGTCGGTCATGTGCCCGAACATCGCGGCCCAGCCGACGATCCGGCCCTGGTGGAAGACCGGCATGACGACGAGCCAGTCGTTGGCGTGGCTGATCGCCGCCCCGCACGCGTACGGGTCGGAGGTCATCAGGATGTCGCCCTCCTCGACGGTGCCGTCGAAGCCGGCGAGGAAGTCCGGGATGGACAGTCCGAACTGGCCGACGACCATCTTGCCGGACGGGTCGCCGATGAGCGGGAACTCGTCGTGCTGCTCGCGGATGCCGGGGCTCATCGCGGTGCGGAACAGCACGGCGTCCATCTCGTACCGGGCGTTGCGGAGGGCGTTCTCGATGATGTCGACGGTGACCGGGTCGACGTCGACCCGGCCGAGCGGGATGGTCGCGGTCTCGACGAGGGTGGCCATGGTTACGCTCCTGCGCTGGCGGGACGGATGAGGATCGAGCCGACGGGGTCTACGGTGCCCGCGTAGCCGGGCAGCACCAGCGTGGTCGAGTCCATCTCGGTGATCACGGCCGGACCGGGCACCACGTTGCCGGCGGCCAGCGCGGTCCGGTCGTAGAGCTGGGCCTCCGCCCAGGCGCCGTCGACGTAGACCTTGGTGTCGCCGCGGTGCGCGGCCGACGGGTCGGTGCCGCCCGCCGGCACCGGCGGCGCGGAGATCTGCGGCGGCCGCCCGGTGACGGCCGCACGCAGGTTGACCAGCTCGTGCTCGGCGTCGAGCGCGAAGGTGAACAGCCGGTCGTGCTCGGCGTTGAACGCCCGTCCGGCCGTTGCCAGCCCCTCGCCGCCGAACTGGTCGAGGCTGACGTCGACCGGGACCTCGAAGCCCTGCCCGTGGTAGCGGACGTCGACCTGGTAGCTGACGGTCTGCTCGTCCCGCGGCACGCCCTCGGCGTCGAGCCGGGCCTGCACCTCGCCGGCGAGCTCGGCCAGCTCGGTCCGCACCTCGGCGTCGGAGGTCTCCGAGAACCGCCGGATGAACGTGCGGGCGCCCTCGTCGCGGAGGCTGGTGGTCGCATCGCCGTACGCGCAGAGCACGCCGGGGCTCGGCGGCACGATCACCGGCCAGGAGCCGAGCAGCCGGGCCAGCGCGTTGGCGTGCAGCGGTCCGGCCCCGCCGAACGCGACGAGCGCGAAGTCGCGCGGGTCGTACCCCTGCTGGACCGAGACCAGCCGCAGCGCGCCGAACATGTTCTCGTTGACGATGTCGACGATGCCGGCCGCCGCGGTCTCGGCGTCCGGGAGCCCCATGGCGTCGGCGATCGTCTGCACCGACGCCCTGGCCGCGTCCACGTCCAGCGTCATCTCGCCGCCGACCAGGCTCGGCGGGAGGTAGCCGAGGACCACGTTGGCGTCGGTCACGGTCGGCGCGTCGCCGCCCTTGCCGTACGCGGCCGGCCCCGGCTCGGCCCCGGCCGACTGCGGTCCGACCCGCAGCGCCTTGGTCAGCTCGGGCACGTGCGCGATCGACCCGCCGCCGGCGCCGACCGTACGGACGTCCACTGAGGACGCCCGGACGTTGAGCGAGCCGACGGTCGTCTCCCGGCCGATTCGCGGCCGGCCGTGCTGCACCAGCGCCACGTCGGTGCTGGTGCCGCCCATGTCGAAGGTGAGCAGGTTCTCGAAGCCGCTCTGCCGGGCCACCCACAGCGCGCCGGTGACCCCACCGGCCGGGCCGGACATGAGCAGCTGCACCGGCGCCTCGGTCGCGGCGCCCACCGCGGCCAGCCCGCCGTCCGAACGCAGCACGTGCAGAGTGCCGCTGATCTGCTTGCGCTGCAGGGCCTTCTCCAGGCTAGCCAGGTAGCGGCTCACCGTCGGCCGGACGTACGAGTTGGCCACCGTGGTCAGCGTCCGCTCGTACTCCCTGATCTCCGGCAGGATCACGCTGCTCAGCGAGATCGGCACGCCCGGGATCTCCCGGGCGACCAGCTCGGCGATCCGCCGCTCGTGCGCCGGGTTGGCGAAGGAGTTGATCAGCGCGACGGTGACCGCGTCCACGCCCAGGTCCCGCAGGTAGGCCAGCTTCGGCAGCAGGTCGGCCTCGTCGAGATCCTCGACCACCTCGCCCCTGGCGCCGACCCGCTCGACCGCCTCGACCGTGTTCTCCAGCGCGGCCAGCGGTTCCGGTTTGGGCCAGACGATCCACGCCGCGAGTCCACCCGGGACGAACGACCGGGCCACCTGCAGCACCTGCCGGTAGCCGCGGGTGACGATCAGCCCGACCTTGGCGCCCTTGCCCTCCAGCACCGCGTTGGTCGCCACCGTGGTGCCGTGCATGACGTGGTCGATCTGCGCCGGCTCGATCCCGGCCAGGGCGCACACCTTGTCGATGCCGACCAGCACGCCGACCGACTGGTCGGCCGGCGTCGAAGGCGTCTTGGCCCGATGGGTGTCGCCGGTGTCCTCGTCCACCAGGAGGAGGTCGGTGAAGGTGCCGCCGACGTCGACTCCGAGCCGGTAGGTCATGTCGTTCTCCCGCGGTTTGCGATGGGCTGAGGGTCAGGCGCCGCTCGCGCCGGTCAGGTCGGTGATCTCGGCGTCGGAGTAGCCGAGCAGGTCGTGCAGGACCTCGTGGGTGTGCTCGCCGAGCGCCGGCCCGGTCCACCGGATCGAGCCGGGGGTCCGGGACAGCCGGGGCGCGACGTTCTGCATGGCCAGCTCGCCGAAGGTCGGGTCGGGAACGGTGACCAGCGACTCCCGCTCGATCATGTGTGGATCGGCGAGCATGTCCTGCGGGCGGTAGATGCGGCCGGCCGGCACGCCGGCGGCGTCCAGTGTGGACAGCAGCGATTCGGCGTCGAACCCGGCCGACCAGCGACCGATCCGCTCGTCCAGCTCGGTCATGTTGGCACCGCGAGCACCGTGCGTCGCGTACCGGGGGTCGTCGGCCAACTCCGGCTCGCCCATCACCGCGGTCAGCCGGCGGAACACCGAGTCCTGGTTGGCGGCGATGAGCACCGAGCCGCCGTCGGCAGTCGGGTACACATTGGACGGTGCGATGTTCGGCAGGATCGCACCGGTCCGCTCCCGCTGGTAGCCGGCCACCTGCCACTCGGTGACCAGGCTCTCCATCATCGCGAGCACGGCCTCGTAGATGGCCGAGTCGACGACCTGGCCGCGCCCGGACCGCTCCCGCTCCTGCAGCGCCGCCAGCGTGCCGATGCAGGCGTACGAGGCGGCGAGGGAGTCGCCGATCGAGATGCCCGCGCGGGCCGGTGGCCGGTCCGGCTCGCCCAGCACGTATCGCAGCCCGCCCATCGCCTCGCCCACCGAGCCGAACCCGGCCCGTGGCGCGTACGGGCCGGTCTGCCCGAAGCCGGTGACGCGGGTGAGCACGATCCGCGGGTTGATCCCGGCCAGCACGTCGTAGCCGAGGTTCCAGCGTTCCAGCGTGCCGGGGCGGAAGTTCTCGATCAGTACGTCGCTGACCGCGGCCAGCCGGCGCACCGCCTCCTGGCCCTCGGCCGTGCGGAGGTCGAGGACGACGGACTTCTTGTTGCGGGCGACCACCGGCCACCACAGCGACTGCCCGTGCGGCTTCTCCCGGCCCCACAGCCGCATCGGGTCGCCGACCGGCGGCTCGATCTTGATGACCTCGGCCCCGAGATCGCCGAGCAGCTGGCCGCAGAACGGCCCGGCGAGCAGCTGGCCGGCTTCGATGACGCGGATCCCCGCCAGCGGCCCCTCGGACGGCACCGCGTGGGACAGCGCCGACACGTCGCGGGTCACGACACCTCCTCCAGTGGCGGGGCGTCCTCGCGGTGGCTGTCGAGCAGGACGGCCCGGGCCGCGAGGACGTGCGAGCGCATGACGCTCTCGGCCCACCCGCCGTCCCCGGCGCGCAGGGCGTCGACGATCTCGCGATGGTGGGAGTGGCTGCGGGCCAGGGCGGCCGGCGTGTAGCGCCGGTAGGTGCGCATGACGAGCGGCAGCTGGACCAGCCCCTGCAGCGTGCTGGCCAGCTGCACGCTGCCGGCGGCGGTGACGAT
The DNA here is from genome assembly GCA_036558285.1 of Mycobacteriales bacterium. Taxonomy (GTDB): domain Bacteria; phylum Actinomycetota; class Actinomycetes; order Mycobacteriales; family CADCTP01; genus CADCTP01. Next base: position 13,539 of record DATBFW010000244.1, read on the forward strand.
CAGCTCGTGGAAGCGGGCATTGAGTGCGGCCAACTCGGCGAAATCGCCGGCCGGGCGGTGGCCGAGGCTGGGGTCGACGGTCATCATCGTCGCGGCGAGCCGGTCCATCTCGTCCAGCGCCGCCGGCTCGATCCGAGTCGCGGCGCGGCGTGCGGCCAGGCCCTCCAGGGCGGCACGCAACTCGTAGGTCTCCTCGAGATCCTGGGCCGTCCAGGTCCTGACCCGGGCGCCGCGGTTGGGCAGCACCTCGATGAGTCCTTCTGATCCCAGTCGGCGCAGGGCCTCCCGTACCGGCGTGCGCGACAGGCCGAGCTCATCGGCGATCTCGATCTCCCCGAGCTTGTCGCCGAACCCGTAGCGACCGTCGAGGATCCCGTCCCGCAGCGCGCCGTACGCGCGGTCGGCTGCAGCCGTCACGGCACCACCCCAGACCTCGGATTGCATGCAATCTAGGGCTGGGCGACACCCCTGGCAAGGTCTGAGGTGCGCCTTGCATACACCGTCAGGAGTTGAGCAGGGGAATGGTCGCCCTGATCGTAGTGCCGTGACTGGGCCGGGAGCGCACGTCCAGCCGGCCGCCGGCGCCCTCGGCCGCGTCCGCCAGCAGGGCCAGGCCGATGTGGCCCTCCACCGGCCCGACCGCGTTGTGCGGATCGAAGCCGGGTCCGTCGTCGACGACCGTCAGCACGACGTTGCCGCCGGAGACCCCGAGGGTGAGCACGACGTGCGACCCGGGCGCGTGCTTGGCGGCGTTGCGCATCGCCTCCCGTCCGATCCGGATGAGGGCGGCGCGGTGGGCGGGTGGTAGCCCGGGAAGCGGGCCGACGACCATCTCGACCGGCGTGCCCTCGGCGGCGACGTGGTCCGCGACGACGCGCAACGCGGCCTCCGGGTCGACCGCCGGGCTGTCGGCCGCGTACTGCAGGCCGGTCAGCTCACGCAGCGCGAGCAGGTCGTCGTGCACGAGCCGTTGCGCGGTGTGCAACGTGGTCAGCATGCCCTCGACCGGCGCGAGCTCGGCATCGCCGGCCGCCCGCTCGCCGGCCGCCCGCTCGCCGGCCGCCCGCTCGCCGGTGGCCCGCTCGCTGGCGGTTCGCTCGCCGGTGGTTCGCTCGCCGGCCGTCCGCTCGCCGTTCGCCCTACCCAGGGTGACCAGCTGCGAGTCGATCGACGACAAGGCGTATCCGACGCCGGCGAGATCCTGGATCACCCCGTCGTGCAGTTCGCCGGCGACCCGGCGCCGCTCGGCCGAGGACGCCTCGACCGCGAGCCGGATCATGCTCTGCCGCTCCCGTTCGTACCGGGAGACCCGGCGGGCGAGGGTGAACGCCAGCGGCACCAGCAGCAGCCCGAGCACGATGACGGCCGCCAGCACCACCGGCACGATCCGCCGGATCAGCGCGGTCTCGTCGGCGTGCAGGCGGTTGGCGGCGAAGTAGGTCTCGACGAGGATCGGGTTCCCGCTGGTGTCGCGGACACCGGCGTAGACCTCGAGGCTCTCGCCGAAGCCGCGGTCGTAGACGTTCTCGGACTTGTCGAGGTCGGAGATGTCGGAGTCGACGCCACCGCTGGTCAGGGCGTCGAGGTCGTCCTCGTCCAGTGGGAACGTCAGTCCCACCTGACGGGGGTCGTCGCAGTAGAGGATCAGGCCGTTGGGCGACCAGACCTTGATCCGCTGGATCATGTCACCGGCCATCCGGTATCGCACCTGCGTGTTCAGCGCGACCAGCGCGTCGGTGTCGCCCTCCTCGACGGCCGGAGTCACCATCGGTGCGACGACACGGCGCGCGAGGGATGCTCCGTTCTGCTCAGCCCGACGCAGCGCCTGGTCCTGGACGACCTGGACGCAGATGATCGCGGCCAGCGCCCCCACTGCTACCAGCGCGACCAGGCTGATCGCGGCATGCTGCACCAGCGCTCGGGCGACGACCGACGGTCGACGGAGTCGCGACATCGCTGGCCCATTTCCGAACTCGTCCCGAATACGCACCGTCGCCCGCCCACGCTAACGGGACGTACCGGTTTCAACCCTCAATCGCCAGCGACAGTACGCCCTCCATCGCGTCCGTATGTGCCGAATCGGCAACCGAGATCGATTCACAACCCCGGACCGCTAGCGAGTGCTAGCCCATTGGAGTCAGTCGGAAGTGATGCCCGAGCCGGAGCCGCAATCGTGGGATAGGCGAGCGAACACAGGCGGTTACTGTTCCGCTCGACCGGTACGACATTCCTTTGTGGACAGTTGGCCGGCCGGTCAGCTCAGGATACGTGCGGTAGATGGTCGTACGACTGCTCCCGATCGCGCGCAGGACCCGGCGCGGGCACTGGACGGGACGGTCGTCGCCCGGCGGTATCGTGGACCGGCGTGTGCGGCGGTGGGGCTCGCCCTGAACCGCCGTCCCGGAACGGTCCGGGGCGGCCAACGGTCCCTGGGTTCGGCCGGATCCGGCCGGGGGTGTCGCCGACGCGGCGGTCCCCGGGCGCGGGACGTACGAGGGGATCGAGTTGAGCTGCAGGACCAGCGCGGCCGTGACGAGGCCGCGGTGACGTCGAAACGGGTCGAGGACGCGGCGCTGCCGATCGACCCGGACCTCGACGAGGCCGCCGAGGCACGCCCCCGCCGACGCGATCCTCGGGACCCACGACCCGGGTTCGGAGCCGGCCGGCGGTCGGGCGGGCGGTGGCGGGGGCTGGGGTCGCGGTTGCGGCCCGGGATCCTGGCCGCGATCGCGGTCGGTGGCGCGCTCGGCGGCGCCGCCCGGTACGGCATCGAGAGCGCGCTGCGGACCGCTCCCGACGCGTTCCCGTGGGCGACGTTCGCGATCAACGTCAGCGGCTCGCTGGCATTGGCCGTGCTGCTGGTGTTCGTGCTGGAGATCTGGCCGCCGACCCGGTACGTGCGGCCGTTCGCCGCGATCGGCTTTCTCGGCGCGTACACCACCTTCAGCACCTGGATGGTGGAGACCGACGAGCTGGTCGCACACCACCACCCCGGTCTCGCGGCCGGTTACGTCGGCGGCAGCCTGGGCGCCGGCCTGGCCGCGGTCTCGCTCGGCCTCGTCGTCGGCCGGGCGGTGCTCGCCCGTCGCAGCAGGGCCGGCGCGCCGGCCGGAAGGAGCTGACATGCGACTGCAGGGGCCGTCCCAGCGGCTGACGATCTTCATCGGCGAGACCGACCACTACCACCGCCGGCCGCTCTATTCCGAGATCGTCCGCCGCGCGCACCAGGCCGGTCTCGCCGGCGCCAGCGTGTTCCGCGGCATCGAGGGGTTCGGCGCGTCCAGCCGCATCCACACCACCCGGATTCTCAGCCTGTCCGAGGACCTGCCGCTCGCGATCGTCATCGTCGACACGCCCGAGCACCTGGCCGCGTTCCTGCCCCAGCTGGACGAGCTGATCACCGAGGGGCTGGTGATCCTGGACGACGTGCAGGTGGTCAAGTACGTCGGCCGCGGTCACGAGGACGCCCCGAGCGGGGTCGGATGACGCTCGTCCTGCTCATGGTCGCCGCTGCCGTCGGGGCTCCGCTGCGTTACGCGGTCGACCAGGCCGTCCAGCACCGCTGGCCGGGAGCGTTCCCGGCCGGCACGCTGACCATCAACCTGTCCGGCAGCTTCCTGCTCGGCCTGCTCACCGGCCTGGCCGCACACCACGGGCTGTCCCTCCAGGCGGTCACCGTGCTCGGCACCGGCCTGCTCGGCGCGTACACGACGTTCTCCACGTTCAGCTACGAGACCGTCCGACTGCTCGAGGACGGCGCCGTCGCCGAGGCGACCCTCAACGCCGCCGGCAGCGTCGCCCTCGGCCTGGCCGCGGCGGCTGCCGGCCTCGGCCTCGCCCTCCTGATCTGACCGGCCCCGGACCGTCGCGGTCGGCGCTAGGGTCCGTTTGCCGAGTGTTGACTCGCTGGCGGGCGCGGCATCGGGGGTGTATCGGACATGGTCCATTCTGTTGAGAGTCCGCTGCCGGCGCCGACCGGCCCGTACCGGGTGAGCCGCACGTCCACCGAGGTGACGGATCCGGGCCGCCCGGAGCGCTACGGGCCCGGGGTGCGGGAGCTGGTGCTGTGGATCTGGTATCCGGCCGACGACGCGGCGACGGGCGGGACGGCCGACTACCTTCCGCCGGGTTGGGCGCCCAACGTCCAGCTCCTCGGCCTCGACGTGGCCGGCGCGCGCACGCACGCGGTGGTCGACGGCTCGCCGTCCGATCGCGCGGCGACCTACCCGGTGTTGCTGCTGTCGCCGAGCGGCTTCCCGCCGTTGATGCTGGCGGCGTTCGCCGAGGAGCTGGCCAGCCACGGGTACGTCGTCGTCGGGGTGAATCACACGTACGAGACGGCGGTGACCGTGTTCGCCGACGGCCGGGTGGTCCCGCTGAACCCGGCCGCCGTCGCGGGCGCGCTCGGTCCGCAGACCGGCGCGCACGAGAAGGTGTTCGCCGAGCGGGCCGCGGTCTGCGACTACAAGGCGCTCGACCTGGCCATGGTCGCCGACCGGTTGGAGGCGCTCCCGCGCCTCGCCGGCCGGCTCGACCTGGACCGCCTCGGCGCGCTCGGGCACTCGTTCGGCGGCAACGCCGTCCTGCAGTGGTGCCGGTCGGATGGCCGCTGCCTGGCCGCCGCGAATCTCGACGGTGCACTGTGGACGGACGTCGGCCGGACCGGTCTCGACCGCCCGGTGCTGCAGGTGCTGGCGGAGCACCGGGAGTTCGCCGTGACCGGCGAGCAGGCGGTCGCTGCCGGTGCGGCCCCGGACGTCGGCTGGTTCGAGGCGGAGAAGGAGATCACGTTCGGCGGCTGGCGAACGGTGCAGGAGCACGGCCGGCCCGGCTACACGGTGCGGGTCGACGGCGCGACCCACCTCAGCTTCATGGACGTCCCGTTCCTGCCCGCGGCGGCCGCGTCGCCGGCGACCGCGATGCTCGCCGCGACCACGATCCGGCCGGAGCGCATGTGGCGGCTCACGTCCGAGCTGCTGCTCGCCTTCTTCGGCCGGCACCTCGGCGGCGCCCCGGCGCCGCTGCTGGACGGCCCGTCGGCGAACGATCCCGAAGTGCGCTTCGGCCCGCCGGAGTGATCGCCGACCGCCGGCGCCGCCGGACGAGGAGCCGGTCGCTCTATCTCATCCGGGCGTGATGACGCGCGACCGGGCGGGTCCGACGGAGGGTGGCTGCGCACGCGTCACAGGCCTGACAGTCGGAGGAACTGCGATGACGGACGACCGACAGGACATGGGAGCGGTCGAGCTGGACGAGATGGGACCGGTCGACTACCTGGTCATCGAGTTCCCCGCAGGCTATCCCACCGGGGAGAACCTTCCGCTCCTGGTCGACCTGGTGGACCGCGGGCTGATCCGGATCCTCGACCTCGTGCTGGTGAAGCGGGAGTTCGACGGATCGATGTCGCTGCTCGCACTCGCCGACGCCGATGGCGACGGCGAGTGGGACTACTCGGTGTTCGAGGGCGTCTCGGCCGGCGTGCTCGGCCAGGACGACATCGACGAGGCCGGGCAGGCGCTGGAACCGGGGCGGTCGGCGGCCATCCTGGTCTACGAGAACAGTTGGGCCGCGCCGCTCGCGGTCGCGCTGCGTCGCAGCGGGGCGCAGATGGTGGCCGGCGGTCGCATCCCGGTGCAGGCGCTGCTGGCGTCACTGGACGCGACCGAGTCCGGCGCGACGGCCGCGACGGCGAACTGAGAGGAGACATCTGATGCCTGGACTTCTTCGCGGAGTCGCCCGCACGGCCGTCATCGCTGGCACGGCGACCGCCGTCTCCAACCGGGTCTCCCGCCGCCAGGCGGGCCGCTGGGCGGACAAGGAACAGCAGCAGCAGGCGGAGTACGACGACGACCAGCAGCAGCAGCAACAGCAGCCGCAGTCCGCGGCGCCGCCGCCGCAGTACGCCGCCCCGCCGCCGCAGTACGCCGTTCCGCAGTACGCCGTTCCGCAGTACGCCGTTCCGCCGCCGGCCGCCGACCCCATGCAGGAGAAGCTGGATCAGCTCAAGCAGCTGGGTGACCTCAAGGACCAGGGCGTGCTGAGCGACGAGGAGTTCCAGCAGCAGAAGGCGAGAATCCTCAACTCGTGACGGTCGCGGTCGACGCCGCGCAGGATTCCCCCAAGGAGCTCCGATGTGGACGGACCCCGCCCGCGCGGCGTCGCCGGACATCGGGGTGAACGTCGGGCTGCTTGTCGCCTCGGCCGCGGCCCCCGGCACGTTCGCCTCGTCCCTCGCGCCCCGCAGCACCCTCGATCAGGGCCTCGTCACGGCCCTGTCGACCGGGCTGCACTACCTGCTCACCCTCGGCGCGCAGGACATGCTGCAGGCGCTGGCCGAGCTGGCCACCGGGCCGGGTCGCACCGCCGCCGACCAGTTGGCCCGGCAGCACAAGCTGACGCTCATCGCCGACCTCGCCGCCGTCCCGCTCGGCTTCGGCCTGCAGCGGGCGCTGCCTACGCGGCCAGGTGAGCCGGTGCTGCGCGGGCTGCTGCGGCAGGCGGGCTGGCGGTTCGCGGTGACCGGGCTCGGCGGGGCGGTGTTCGCCGGCGCCCGGATAGGCGCGGACCGGGTGGACGCGCGGCTCGGCGGCGGCGGTCGGATCGCCGGCTTCCCGCTGGCCGTGCCGGTCGGGCTCGCGGCGGCGTACCTGCTGGAGCGGCGCCGGGTGCTCGGCGTGGCCGAGCAGGACGAGCCGCTCGACCCGGTCGAGTCCGCGGCGCCGGTCCGGTCCCTCGGCCTGGCCGCCGGTGCGACCGGCGCGCTGGTCGGCGCGGCGTACGCGGAGCACGAGCTGGCGACCTGGCTGGGCCGCCGGCTGGCCGCAGTGTTGCCGGGCGGACCGCTGCTGTGGCGGCTGGCCGGTCACGCGGCCTGCCTGGGCGCGCTGACGGTCGCCTCCTCCTCGGTCTGGTCCCGGGCTATGCACCGGATCGAGGCCGGAACCTCGCACGAGTCACCGATCTTCGGGTCCGGCGAGGACGTGCACTGGGCCGGGACCACGATGAGCGGTGGGCAGGACAGCCTCGTCCCCTGGGACACGCTCGGCCGGGAGGGGCGCCGGCACGTCATGGCCCACGTTCACCCGCAGCCGGTCGAGGACCGGCCGGCCGGGGTGCCGGACCTGTCCATCGAGACGGTCATGGGCGAGCCGGCGAAGGCGTCGCCGATCCAGGTGTACGTCGGGCTGGACAGCGCGACGACCCCGCGGGAACGGGTGGACCTGGCGCTCGCCGAGTTGGAGCGGACCGGCGCGTTCGACCGGTCGGTGCTGATGCTGGTCTCCCCGACCGGCACCGGGTACGTGAACTACGTCGCCGTCGCCGCCGCGGAATACCTCACCCGCGGCGACATCGCGACGGTGACACTGCAGTACTCGAAGCGGCCGTCACCGCTGTCGCTAGGCATGGTCGCCGGCGCCCGGGAGCAGAACCGGCTGCTGTGGCTGCGGATCCTGGACCGGCTGCGCGAGTCCAGCGGGCCGAGACCGCGGGTGGTGCTGTTCGGCGAGAGCCTCGGCGCGCACACGAGCCAGGACGTGTTCCTGCACTGGGGCACGCTCGGGCTGCGGTCGCTCGGCATCGACCGGGCACTGTGGATCGGCACCCCGTACGGCAGCGGGTGGATGCACCAGCTCCACGACCCCAACCGGCTCGACGTCGAGAGCGACCTGGTCGCGACCGTCAACGACTTCGGCCAGCTCGAGGACCTGATCGCCGAGCGCGGGTCGACGCCGCGGTACGTCCTGGTCAGCCACGACAACGACGGTGTGACCAAGTTCGGCCCCGACTTGCTCGCCACCGCACCGACCTGGCTCGGCCGGAACCGGCCGCGGGTCGAGGAGGTCGACGGCGCCAGCCCGCGCGGGATCCCGCCCGCCATGCGCTGGCGACCGATCACGACGTTCTTCCAGTCGCTTGTGGACATGAAGAACGCCCAGGCGCCCGGACCGTTCCGGGCGTGGGCGCATGACTACCGCGCCGATCTTCCGCGCTTCATCAGCGAGGTCTATGAGCTGCCGGCCAGCCCTGAGCAGATGGCGGCCGTCGAGGCGGCGCTGCGGCTGCGGGAGTCGACCCGGGAGGAGCTGTTCAGCCCGAAGGCCGCGACCGACGGCTGATCGACCAGACCAGCGCCGACCCGAGCACGCCGGCGGCGTTGGTCGCCCAGTGCAGCAGCATCGGGGCCAGCAGGCTGCCGCTGCGCCGGCGCAGCTCGGCGAACAGCACGCCGGCCGCAGCGGTGAACAGCACGGTGCCGGCGACCGCGACCGCGAGCCTGGCCCGGCGTCCCGACCCGGCCACCGCGTTGTTGGTGCGGGCCAGGTCCAGCGCCGGCAGCACGTGCCACAGCCCGAACAGCACCGCGGTCACCGCGGTCGCGCAGGCGGCGCCGGCCTTGTCCTCGACCAGTGCCCAGAGCACGCCCCGGAACGCCACCTCCTCGAAGACCACGGTGCCCAGCGGTACGGACAGGAACGCCGCGCCGAACGCAGGGCGCAGCCCCAGCCGGTAGCGGGTGTCGAGGAAGAACCGGTGCAGCGCGGGCACGGCGAGCGCCACCGCGTACCCGCCGACGACGATCGCGGCGCAGACCCCGCCCCAGCGGAGCCCGCGCAGCAGCGAGCCGGCGCCGAGGCCGAGCTCCGTCCAGGACAGCCCGGCGGCGCGGCCGACAAGGAGCAGCACCGCGGCCGCTACGGGGCCGGTGAGCAGGTGCGCGCGGCGCGGCCCGACGTGCACCCAGACGTTGACCGCCACGAGGACGACCAGGACGACGGCGAACGCCACGGGTCACCGCGCGACGGCGCCGAGGAAGCGGCCGAACGGGCCGGCGTCCCTGGCGATGACAGCGCCGATGGCCGTGCTGCCGACGAGCGCGATCATGATGACGAACAGCCAGGTGACGTACGTGAACGAGACTCCGAGCGCGCCGAACTGGCGGGTGGCCGAGGACAGTGCGATCGGCAGGTAGATCCCGCCGGCGATGCCGAGCACGATCATGCACACGGCCATGAGCACGCCACCGGGAACGAGCATCCGCATCGGAACCCGGCCGGCCAGCAGGACCCACGGCGTCCAGGTCCACAGTAGACAGCCGAGCACGAATGAGACGATCGCCTCGGCGACGCTGGAGAACGGCACCCCGGACAGCACCCGCCGCACGACGGTGAGGACGACGAGCAGCGTGACGACCCCGAACAGGACGGCGAACAGCCGCCAGAACCCACGCACGGCCGACGGTCGTGGCGCGTCCCAGATCCGCACGTACATCCGGACCAGCGCCCGGGAGAAGCTGGTCGCGGAGATCAGCACGACGAGGGCACCGATCACGCCGAACGTGCTGGCCGCGCTGCCGGCGGCGGGAAGCGCCGCTTCCAGCGACTGGCGGGCCTGCGCGTTGAGGCCGAGGCTGTCGGCGAGCGCGGAGCCGACCTGGTTGTGGGACTGCCGGGGCCGCAGCGTCGCGACGAGGATCAGCAACGGGAACACCGACGTGAACGCCTGCGCGGCCAGAGTCATCGACCGGTCGAAGATCTCGATCTGGATGAGGGCGCGCGCACCGCGCTCGACGATGCGGCCGGGCCAGGTGTCGAGGAGCCTCGTCGCCAGGTTCCGGGCAGGAGCGGGCAGCCGGGACAGGAGGTCGCCGGTCACCAGCCCATGAGGCGGCCCCATCTCCGCCCGAAGTGCCATCCGGACGCGAACGCGCCGGTGACCAGCACGAGCACGAGCACGCTGACGGCGGCCCACGGCATGTCGGAGCCGTCGTCCTCGTCCGGCCGGTGGACCTCGACCTCGGCACCGGCCGCCAGGTCGTCGTCGGCGCCGGCGACTCGGCCGGCTCCGGCCCGGGCGGGTTCGCGGGGATCCATGGTCAGGCTCGGTCGGCGTAGAAGCGGGTGCCCCCGCGGCTGCCATGCACGGTGATCCCGTAGATCACGAGGATGTCCAGGAGGATCACGGTCGCCGAGGTCCATGGCCGCACCGGCAGGAAGCCGATGTTCCCCACCGCGCTGAGTATCGCGACCACGATCCCCGCGACCCTGGCCCAGGGCCGGCGCTGCTGCAGGCCGGCGGCCGCGGCGAAGGCGAGCACGCCGAGGATGATGTAGAGCCAGCCCCAGACTCCGTAGCTCACTTCCAAGGCCAGCCGACTCTCCGGGAGCAGGAAGGTCGACCGGCGCAGCAGCGCGCTCAGGCCGGTCACGATCTGGAACACACCGATCGCGACCAGCATCAGCGTCGCGAATCGGACCCAGCCGGCATCGCGCTCGGCGGCCCGGGATCGGGCGAGCGCGTCGGAGCGGGTCTCCTCGTCCCGGTAGTCCGCTGAGGTGCGCCAGGCGTACCGGTCCGCGGGCGTTGACTCGGTCATGGCCTGCCTCCTGACGAACAGGTACGACCCCGACGCGGGCCGGCGCCCGCCTGCCGACGGTACGTCCGGCCCGGGCCGGGCTGAATCATCCGCAGCGCATGAGCGGCTCGGGGCGTGCCACGTCATCCGGCGCGGACGGTGCGCTACCGGCGGCGAGGAGGCAGGGTCGGACCGCGGACGAGCCGGCGACCACGGAGACCCCGGCGCCCGCTCGCGCGACGACGCCGGCGTGGTCCGGCATCAATCCGGGACTCGCCATCCCGGTCCGGGCGCTCGGGGGCCCGGACCGGGTCGCGTGCCCGCCGGCTAACGCCCCTTCGGATAGCTCTGCAGGAACAGCGCTTCGGCGAGGGCCATGTTCGCGATCTCGCTCGGATCGACACTCTCGTTGGGAGCGTGGATGAGCGCCTGTGGCTCCTCTACTCCCATGAGGATGATCTCCGCGCCGGGGTAGGTCTGGGCGAAGACGGTGCACAACGGGACGGAGCCGCCCTCGCCCAGCACGGTCATCGGTCGGCCGTACGCCTCCGCCAGTGCTGCGGACATCGCCTTGTAGGCCGGGCCGCCCTGTTCGGCGAGGAACGGCGCACCCGTTCCCTCCGGTTCCACGGTGACCCGCGCGCCCCACGGGGCGGCCGCGCGCAGGTGTGCGACTAGGGCGTCCTGCGCGGCGGAAGCGTCGGTACCGGGCGGGATGCGCAGGTTGAGCCGCGCCGCCGACCGTGGCTGGATCGCGTCTGCCGACCCGACCACCGGCGGGCAGTCGATGCCCAGGACGGTGACCGCCGGTCGCGCCCACAGCATGTCGGCGACCGACCCGTCACCCAGCAGCGAAACCCCGTCGAGCGCGGTCGCGTCGGCGCGGAACGCATCCGCCGGGTAGCCGGCGCCTCTCCACGTGCCGGTGTCGTCGAGACCCGTGATCGTGGTGTTGCCGGCCGCGTCGCGCAGCGTGGCGAGCATGGCGATCAGGGCGGCCAGCGCGTCCGGCGCAGCGCCGCCGTACGCCCCGGAGTGCACCTCGGATGCGAGGGTCTCGACCGTTACCACGACGTCGGCCAGCCCTCGGAGACTGACCGTGAGCGTCGGAACGCCGACGGCCGCGTTGCCGGTGTCGCAGACGAGGATCGCGTCGGCCCGCAGCCGGTCGGCGTGCCGGGGCACGTAGTCCTCCAGGCCGCCGGTGCCCTGTTCCTCGGATCCCTCGACCACCAGCTTGAGGTTGACCGGGATGTCGTCGCCGAGCGCCCGCAACGCAGTCACGTGCATGACGATGTTGCCCTTGCAGTCGGCTGCTCCGCGCCCGTACCACCGCCCGTCCCGCTCGGTCAGCGCGAACGGCGGGGTCCGCCAGGCCTGCTCGTCCAGCGGAGGCTGGACGTCGTAGTGGGCGTACAGCAGGACGGTCGGTGCGCCGGGGTCGGCCGCCGGTCGGGATCCCACCACCGCGCGGCTGCCGTCGGCCGTCTCGGCCAGCTCGAGGTCGACGAACCCGAGCTCGGCGAACCGATCCCGCACCCATTCCGCCGCCCGGGCGCACTCCTCCGGAGGGAACTGGCGTGCATCGGCGACCGACCTGATCGCGACCAGCTCGGCCAGATCGGAATGCGCTCGTCTCATGAGGCCGGCCACCCGGTCACGCAGCTCCGTCATGGACCCTCCCAGCAGTGCGCGGCGGGTTATCCGGGCGCAGCTTGAACCCGCAGGTCGCCGCGGTCCTCACCCTCGATGAGTGATCGCTGGTCGGAGACCGTCAGGAGGACGGGTCGGGGCGGTCGGCGTCGCGCGCGCGGGACCGGAGCGACGCCGGGCGCCCCCGGCCGTACAGCGCCACCAGCCGGGCGACCAGGGTGACCAGGAAGATCTGGCCGAGCAGCGCCTCCAGGGTGGCCAGCGAGCGGCCCGCGGTCCCGGCGGCGGTGAAGTCTCCGTAGCCGGTGGTGGTCATCGTGGTGAAGCTGAAGTATTGCAGCGTCGACGAGCTGACCGGCTGCCCGGCGGCGAAGAACGGGTCCCGATCGAGGTGGGCGACGGCGCCGTAGAGCGCCATGAACAGGAACCCGATCAGCAGGTATGCGCAGAGGCTGCCGAACAGGGTCTGCAGCGTGACCGTCGGATGCAGCAGCACCCGCCGGACGATGGCCGCGATCGTGACGCCGAGGACGACGGCGAGCCACAACGAGACGGCCGCCGCCGTCACCCGTCCCGGTGCCGCCAGCCCGACCACCACCACGATCACCGAGACCACCGCGAGGGTGGCACGCAACACCGGCCATTCACCCCGGTCCGGGCTGGTGGTCCGCAGCACCACCAGCAGCGCTACCAGGTAGACCAGCAGGATCGTGGCCTGTGCCCGCTGGCTGGTGAGGATCGCCTCGAGCACGAAGCTCGAGATCAGCAGCAGGAAGACCAGCTCGAACCGGTCGTGGGTGTCCGGGGCCTGGGTCGCCCCGGACGTCACCCCGCCGCCACCGGGACCTCCGAAGCCGGCACCGCCGTCGCCGCGGGCCGCCGCGGCGGGTCTGGCGCGGCCAGCACGGCGACCACGAACAGCACGACGAGCAACCCGAGCACCACCCAGCCGACGAACGCCGGCGTCAGGTAGGCCGGGACGATGAGCACGACGACGCCGACGGCCACTGCCACCGCGCGGATGATGTTGGCCCGCGCGTCGACCCAGTTGCTGACGGCCGGCATGTGCAGCCCCAGCTGGCCGAGTCCCTTCCGGGTCTCGACGGCGACCCAGGTCGAGGCGCGCCGTACGGCCTTGGCGGTGACCGAAGGGCCGGTGAGGAATGCACCCCCGGCGAGGACGAGACCGATCAGCGCGAGCGCCCGCAGGTTCTCCCGCAGGAACCGGACCAAGGTGTCGAAAAGCACCGCCGCTGCGTCCGGCGGCAGCTGCGCCGGCGGGACGGCGTTCAGGTAACGATGTCGGGCCAGCGCCAGCAGGATGGCGACGAGCAACATCGCGCCGGCCAGAGCCAGACCAGCGACGATGGCCGCCCGCCGGTGGTGCGGGACCACGTAGATCCCGATCACGCCGAGCCCGAGGACGATGAACGGCAGCCAGTAGCCGAGCGTGTTGAGCAGCTTGTAGCCGCGCTGGATCTTCGGGATGTCTGGCGACTGGAGGATCGTGAACTGGGCGTTGACCGCCGGGATCCGCTCGGCCAGCGAGAACCCTCGGTTGACCAGCTGCTGCTTGACCGTGGTGATCAGCGTGGCCAGCTGGATCGAGACGGTATCGCCCTTGACCTGCACCGGTCCGCTGTTGTCCCCGGTGAGCGCGTTGACGAGCGAGGTGTGCGCAGTACGGTTCGCGGTGGTCCACGCGTCGGCGAAGGCCTGGCTCTGCACGACGTTGGAGACCTGGCTCTGGGTGAAGCTCCGGACCCCGTTGGTGATCGGGGTGACGAGGCTCTCCAGCCGCTTGGTTACCGCGGGCGGCAGCCGGCCGGACGACGAGAGCGCATCGATCGCCTGCTGGGTGAGCCCCTGAACATCGAGGTACTGGAAGATGAGGTTGGTGATGTTCGTCGTCACGGCCGCCTGCACGGCCGGATCCGACGCCAGCGGCGCGACCGTCTGCACGTACCTCTCGGTGTCGGAGACCTGGCTGCGTGCCCAGACCGCCACCACGCTCACCGGCGCCAGCAGCGCGGCGAGGGCGATGAGGACGTAGCCGACCGTGGTGCGCGGCCAGGTGCGCCGCCGCGCTGTTGTCGTCGGGCGCGGCTGGGCGCCGTCACCGTCCACACGCGACACCTCCTCGCGGAGCTCGGCGACCTGGGCGCGCAGGCTCTCCAGTTCGGCGCGCTCGTCTTCGGTCAAGATGCGCTGCGGGTCCTGCTCCGTCATGACCTATCCCTCCCGGACCGCGGGGACCCGGACCTCCGTCGGAGTCAGTAGACCGGCGGGAAGCCCCACCAGCGCCGGTCCGCCCGGGGGGCGGGCACCGGCTTCCTCGAGCTCGGCTTCAGCTTCCAGCACCACCACGCGTACGACCCGCCGGCAAGCAGCAGGCCCTGCAGAGCCAGCCCGGACGCCGAGAGCACCAGGCCGGCCAGGATCAGCACAAGGCCGAACGCGATAGCGGTACGGACGACCCAGGGCCGCCGGTGCAGCGGCCGCCGCTCGCTCGGGAAGGCGTACGTGAAGCGACCGTCGTCCAGTAGGCCCTGCTCGATCACCAGCAGCTCGCGTTCTTCCCGCTCGCTCAACATCCGCCCGCTCCCTCCTGGTCGACCCGTCCGGCCAGGCTCGTCGCGCGCGCGGTCCCGCACCTCATCCCGACCGGGTGAACCAGGCCCGGATCCGGCCCCACGGCCGGCAGGTCCCCACCGGTGTGAACGGGTCGTGTTCAGCGCTGGACCCATGTGGTCGCCGCCACTGAGCGCAGCGGGCCGCGGCGAACGCAACCTCGGTGTGACCCGCCCGGCGGTGGCAGACCGTCAATCCCGTCGGTCGAGCCCGGCCGCGCGGTGGTAGGCGACCGGCGCGACGAGCAGCGCCGCGGCCGACGTCGCGGATCTCGCGTGGAGCGGTCACATTCTCCCGGCAATGCGGCGGCGGGCCGCGAACTTGCCGAGCTCCCAGAGAACCAGCAGGACGAGCGCCGGCAGCAGCGCCCAGCCGAACTGCCCCAGGGTGATCTCGGTGGTGCCGAGCAACCGGTTGAAGACGTCCATCTGGGTGACCAGGACGGCGAGGACGAACTCTCCCAGGACCGCCCAGTTCATCTGTTTGCTGTCGAAGGTGTCGGTGGTCAGCACCGTCGCGGTCTCGCTACGGCACTCGAGCGCGGCCACGATCAGGCAGAGCGCGAATGACGTGAACGCGACCGAGCGGGCGACCTCGAGGCCGCCGAACCGGGACGTTCCGAGGCCGATGAGCAGCAGCAGCCCGACGGTGATCGCCAGCCCCACCAGGCCGACCGTGACGATCAGCCGCCTGGTCAGCACCGACTCCCCGCGCGGCCGCGGCCGCAGGGCCATCAGCCCCGGGGTCTCCCGGTCGAAGCCGAGCGCGAACCCGAACGCGGCGTTGACGAAGAAGTGGATCCACAGCACCTGCGCCGGCGTGAACGGCTCGCCCGCGGCGATGTTGAACACGGTCGCGCCGAGGAACGTCAGCACGAATACGACCAGGAGGATCAGGACGAACCGGATGTACTTGGTCAGGTTGTCGTAGATCTTCCGGCCCTGCTCGACCGCGAAGACGATGGTCGCGAAGTTGTCGTCGGACAGCACCATCCGGCCGGCGTTCTTGGCCACGTCCGTGCCGGACCCCATGGCGATGCCGATGTCGGCGGCCTTGATGGCCGGGGCGTCGTTGACGCCGTCCCCGGTCATCGCGACGACGTCGCCCTTCTTCTTCAGCGTGTCGGCGAGCAGCACCTTGTGCTCGGGCGCGACCCGTCCGACCACCCCGATCCGGTCGATCGTGGCCAGCCGCTCGGCCTCCGGCAGGGCGGCGAAGTCGGCGCCCAGGATCGCCTCGCCCGGGATGCCGACCTGCTCGGCGATGGCCGCGCCGGTCACCACGTCGTCGCCGGTGACCATGCGGACCCGGATGTGCGCCGCCTGAGCGCTCGCGACCGCCGCCTTCGACTCGTCCCGCGGCGGGTCGACCATCGCGACCAGGCTGGTCATCTGCAGCTCGACGACGTGGGCCAGCAGATCGCCCTTCGGGTCGAAGCCGGCCGGGTCGATGTCGCGCACGGCGGCGGCCATCACCCGCTGGCCCTTGCCGCCAAGCTCCTCGATCTTCTGCTGGGTACGCCCGCTCAGCTCGGCGTCCCAGGGAACGCTCCGGTCACCGGCCAGCGCGGTCGCGGCCCGGGAGATCACGGCCGGGGCGGCTCCCTTGACGAAGCACCGCACCACCGGCCGCCCGGCACTGTCCACAGTGGAGTTGAAGGTGGCCATCAGCTTGTACGTCGGGTCGAACGGCAGGGTCGCCAGCCGGGGCAGCCGGTCGCGGGTGCCGTCGATGTCCAGCCCGGCCTTGAAGCCGAGCACGAGCAGCGCGCCCTCGGTCGGGTCGCCGACCACCTTGCCGTCGACCAGCTTGGCGTCGCTGGCCACCAGGTACGCCAGGATCGCGTCGTCGATCGCGGCCGACCTGCCGGCCGCGTGGTGCACCTGCCCGTCGAGCCCGTAGCCCATGCCGGAGATCGTGTACCGGTCGGTCGGCGTGACCACCTCGACGGCGGTCATCTGGTTCAGCGTCAGCGTCCCGGTCTTGTCCGAGTTGATCGCCGAGGTGAACCCGAGGGTCTCCACCGACGGGAGGTCCTTCACGATCGCGTTGCGCTTGGCCAGGTCGATGCCGCCGAGCGACAGGATGGTCTGGGTGACCGTCGGCAGGGCCTCCGGGATCGCGGCGATGGCCAGCGAGACCGCGGCGACGAACAGCGAGTCCCACGCCTGGCCGCGGGCGCGGCCGAGGATGAACATCACGATCATCGTCAGGCCGGCGGCGCCCGCTATCCACAGCGTGAGCCGGTCCATCTCGCGCGTCAGCGGCGAGTCCTCCGCTGCCGTCGCGGACAGCATCCCGGAGATCTTCCCGAGCTCGGTGTCCGCGCCGGTGCCGGTGACGATGAGCACGCCGCTGCCGTGCGTCACCGGCGTGTTCATGAACGCCATGTTGGTCTGGTCGCCGGGGTTGAGCTCGCCGGTCAGCGTCGAGACGTGCTTGTCCGCCGGCACGCTCTCGCCGGTCAGCGCGGACTCGTCGATCTGCAATGCGTTGGCGGCGACGATCCGCCCGTCGGCCGGCACCTGGCCGCCGGCGGCGAGGATCACGACGTCGCCGGGGACCAGCTGGTCGGCGTCGAACTCCAGCTCGGTCCCGTCCCGGCGTACCCGGGCGGTGGCCTTGACCATCGACTTGAGCGCGTTCATCGCGCTCTCCGCCTTGCCCTGCTGGCGCAGGCCGATGACCGCGTTGAGCACGGTCAGCGCGACCAGCAGCACCGCGGTGCCCCACTCCGCGATGAGCGCGGAGACCACGGCCGCGGCGATCAGGATGATCTGCATGTAGCTGCGGTACTGCTCAAGGAACCGGCGCCAGCCGGGCTCCGGCTCCTCCTCCGGCAGCGCGTTCGGCCCCGTCGCAGCCAGCCGCCTCGCGGCCTCCTCGCCGGACAGCCCTTCGGCCGGGTCGACGCGCAGGGCGGCGGCGACTGCGTCGGGTGACTGCGAATACCAGGCCGCGCCGGCGGCCTCGCGGTGGCCCGTGTCATCGACGGTGACGGCCATGTCGAGGCCTCCCCTGCTACGCGTTCGCCTTGGCGGCGTCCGGCGCCTCGGCCAGCAGTTCATCGCGGGCGACGAGCAGCTCGGCCCGGGCCTTGTCGCTGACCGTCGGGTACTGCGGGTCGATCTCGATCAGCGTGTTGGCGATGACGGCTGCCGCGCAGACACGGGCGAACCACTTGCGGTCGGCCGGGATGACATACCAGGGCGCCCACTCGGTGCTGGTCGCCGACAGCATGTGGGAGAACGCCTGCTGGTAGTCGTCCCACCGGCGCCGCTCCCTGGCGTCCGCCGAGGAGAACTTCCAGTTCTTCTCCGGCCGGTCGATGCGCTTGAGGAAGCGCTGCCGCTGCTCCTCCTTGGACAGGTTGAGGAACAGCTTCACGATCTTGAAGCCGTTGTCGGACAGGTACCGCTCCCAGTCGTTGATCTCCCGGTAGCGCCGGTGCCAGAGATGCCCGCCCCGGGCCGAGTCCGGCAGCTTCTGCCGGTCCAGCACCTCCGGGTGCACCCGTACGACGAGGACCTCCTCGTAGTGCGACCGGTTGAAGATCCCGATCTCACCGCGGGCCGGCAGCCGGCAGGCGTAGCGCCAGAGGTAGTCGTGGTCGAGCTCCTCGGCCGTGGGCACCTTGAAGCCGCTGACCCGCACCCCCTGCGGGTTGACGCCGCTCATCACGTGCCGGATCGTCCCGTCCTTGCCGCCGGCGTCCAGCGCCTGCAGGCAGACCAGCACGCCGTACCGGTTCTCCGCGGCCAGCCGGGACTGGTAGTCGGACAGCAGGCTGATCCCGGCCTGGAGCAGCTCGACCCCGTCCTTCTTCTTGGAGATGCCGGCCTTCCAGGCAGGGTCGAACTGCTCCGACAGGACCACCTCGGAGCCGGGCTTGACCCGCAGCGGCTTGATGAACTCCGCAATCCGCTCCGTCTGGATCCGCGGCTCCTGCTCGTCGGGCATCGTCGACCGGTCCTCTCTCACGGGGTCGGGGCGGCCGTCCCCCACCGGCCGCCGCGGGTCACACCGCCAGCGCGGTGGCCGAACCGAGATAGTCCAGGCGCGGGGCCTGCGGGCCGCCCACCGGCCCGCGCAGGATCCAGACCGCGCCCTTCGCCATCGGCTCCACCGCCTCTGCGGCCATCTGGTACGTGCCGGCCAGGTGCTCGAACAGTGCCTGCAGCGACTCCCGGTGCGTGCAGACGACCGCGGAGGCTGTGCCGGGGTCGGCGAGCAGGGCGACCATGTCCTCCGCGGGGACATACGCGCCGAGCTGCCAGCACGGCTCGACGTCGAGGGCCCGGGCGAGCGCCAGCGGCACGACCGTCTGCCGGCAGCGCAGGGACGGGCTGGACAGGATCCGCTCAACCGGCATCTCGCCGATCATGCGGACGATCGCCCTGGCCTGCCCGTGCCCCGCGTCGGTGAGACCGCGCCACTCGTCCGATCCGCGCCACTCGGATCTCAGACCGGCATCAGCGTGGCGGATCAGCAGCCGTACGGGCTCCGACGGCCTGATCGTTCTCCGCCACATCTGTCACCTGCCTGCGTCCCGAGTGGACGGTTGGGGAAGAACCGCAACGGGTGCGGTCAGTACTCGGTGTCCTTCAGGTCCCGCCCGTGCACGACGAGCGCGTAGATGACCAGAATGTCGACGACGATCACGACGATGGCCAGCGCCGGGAACGCCCGGATGAACGCCATGTACACGATCGCGCTGATCGCGCAGAGCGCCACGCCGAGGATCCGGGCCCACATCGCACCGCGCAGCAGGCCCATCGCGGCGATGAGCGCGAGCGCGCCGAGGATGACGTGCACCCAGCCCCAGGCGGTGTAGTCGACGTTGACCGCCAGACCGCTCCGGCCGACCTGGTAGGTCCCGCTGCGGAAGAACGCGATCAGCCCGTTGATGATCTGGAAGCCGCCGACCAGGATCAGCGTGACGACGGCGAACAGGGCCCAGCCGAACTGCTCGCTCTCGTACTCGTCGCGGGCATCGGCGCGCCGGTCGTAGAGCTCCTCGTCGTGCCGCGCCTCGTCGGACAGGTGCCAGGCGGGCTGGTCCGGTGGGGTCTGCGGGGCCTTGGCCTCCGGGGTCTCAGTCATAACCTTCCTCCTCGCGGCCGCGGGGCCGGCCACTCGTCCGACCCGCTCTGGGTCGTGACACGCTCGCTGGACGTCTCAGGGCATGGCGGCGGCGGGGCGCTCGAACGCCTGCAGCTCGTCCGCCTCGGCCGCGGTGACCAGCCCGACCGCGACCAGGTCGAGCGGGCTGATGAAGCGGTCGTCGAGGCGGAAGCCGCCGGCGCGCATGATCGAGTCGCGCAGCGGCACCGCCCAGTGGTGCTCGATCAGCACCAGCGCGGCGGCCGAGTCGTTGGGGATCTGGCCCAGCACGTCCCAGGCGTCCTGGTCGGAGAAGACCTGGACCGCGCCGGTGGCGGCGGCCTGCTCGGCGCCGAGCCGGGCGCCTTCCTCGAGGCCCGGCTCGCCGCCGAGCCCGAGACCGACCAGCGCGCCGACCTTGCTGCCGAGCTCGACCGCCTCGTCCGCGCTGAGGTTGCTCAACCGCACCGCGTCGACGTTGCCGTCCGCGTCCTTGACCACGGCGAGAGCGTCGATGACCCGGACGGTGTCGTTCTGCCGCAGTCGCTCGAGCTCCGTGACGACCTCGCCCTGGAAGTCGGGATGGGAGAATCCCAGCACCAACAGCTGGACCGGTCCGATCGCCATGGTGGAACCTCCTCGTTCGTGGCCATCGATGCTCACCTGGCCGCGGCGCCGTCGCCTCCTCCCGCGTGGATGACTCTCAGATGCCGGTCTCGGCCTGCACCTGGCCGTCCTTGACCGCCCTGGCCAGAGCGTCGTGGTCGCGCTCGTTGCGGTCCGCGTACGCCTCGGCGAACTCCACCAGCGCGCGGTCGAACACGTCCGACGATCCCAGGTACGCGGCGATCGCGATCCGGTCCCCGGTCCGGGCGTGCGCCCGGGCCAGCGTCCAGCCGCAGAACCGGCCGTACACCCCCAGCCCGGCCGGCACCATCTGGCTGGTGTCGAACGAGCCCTTGCCGTCCCGCAGCTGGCGTACGTAGAAGTCGCGGCGCTTGCCGTCGATGCCGGTCGTCCGGTGCCAGCCGAGGAAGATGTCGCTGGAGGCCTGCATCAGCCGCTGACCCGCGACGACCCGCTGGCCGGCGTTGCCGTACCGGCTGCGGGACTGGAACCGCTCCAGCACCGAGGGCTGCGCCTCCTTCGCCTGCAGGACGAGCGGGTCGTCGGCGTCGCGGCCGACGAGCAGGATGATCCAGCAGCGGGTGCCGACGCTGCCGACGCCGACGATCTTGCGGGCCATGTCCACCACCCGGAACCGCTCGAGCAGCACCCGCCGGTCGGCCGCCAGGCTGCTCGCGTACCCGGCGACCAGCTCGGCGAGGCCGCCCTCGAGCCGGTGTCGCTGGTCGCCCGGCAGCAGGTCGACCAGCCGCTCGACGACCGGCGGCTGCGCGATGAACTCCGGCTGCCCGTCGACGAGCCTGGACAGCTTGCTCGCAGCCTGCAGGTTGTTCCTGGTCGCCGCCTTAGCGATGTCCTGCTCCCGGCGCCGCACCCGCTGCTTGTCCATGCCCTTGGCGACGGCCCGCAGCCGGCGGACGATCTCCTCGGCCTCGAGCTTCGCGTACCAGACGTCCAGGGTCCGCATCGCCGCGAACTCCCGCATCGCCTGCCGATACCGGCCGACCGTGTCGAGCACCGCCTGGCTCCGCTCGGCCGTGCTGAACCCGCGGTCCCGGCCGGCGATCGCGATGCTGGCCGCCAGCCGCTTGACGTCCCACTCCCACGGGCCGGGCAGGGTCTCGTCGAAGTCGTTGACGTCGAAGACCAGCCGCCGCTCGGGGCTGGCGTACAGGCCGAAGTTGAGCAGGTGGGCGTCGCCGCAGGCCTGCACGGTGATCCCGGAGACCGGGGTGCCGGCCAGGTCGGCGGCCATGCCGAGGGCGGCGCCGCGGAAGAATGCGAACGGAGACGACACCATCCGGCCGTACCGGATCGGGACGAGCTGGGGGACGCGCGTCTTCGCCTGGCTCTGCAGCAGGCTGACCGGGTCGGGACGGTCAGGGTCGCTCGGCAGGCCGGCGTGCGACGAGCGGGGCACCGTCGCCCTGGCCTGCCGGCCGAGGGCGGCGCTCTCGTCCGGCGACAGCCGCGTGGCCTCGGTCTCGACCATGGAAGCCCTCCTCGACGCGAACGGAAGCGGTGCGATCGGGCCGAGTCTGGGCCGGGCGCGCGGGCTGCGCCTCATCCGCGGGAGCAGAACCGCACCATTCCTCCACTGGGGATGAGGACCGGGCGGCGGTCCGATCCCGATCATGGTCGGGAGATCAGGACGCACCGGCGGCCGGCGCCGCCGACCCGAGGAGGATGCCATGGACGAGCAGGCGACCGAGTACTCGCTGCTGGCCGAGGACCGCGGGATGCTGGTCAGCGGAGTCGGGCTCCTCTCGGTCGGCAGTGTCGTCATGCTGATCGGCGGTCTGATCACCAGCGCCGTCGCGATCCGGGCGACCCGCCGCTGGGTCAATCATCTGGACGAGCCGCCGAGCGCGGTCGCGCGGCGGACCTGGGGTCAGGCCCGGTCGGCGGTCGCCGCGGGCGCGCGCGGCTGGCAGAACGGCGGCGGCACGTCCGCCGGCAACGGGAGCTGACCGGGTTCCCCTTCGACACCGCCACTGCCGCCGGCGTGCCGCGGCCGGGCTCGGCTCGTGCCGTGGCCGCCGGCTCGGTGCTGGCCCGGTGCCGACCTCGCCTCGTTCTGGACGCGAGAGATCCGGCCGCTCCGCGACCGGACGTCGCACCCCGGACACGGCGGACCGCGCAACGAAAAGGGACCCATGCCGCGTGGAGCCGGTAATGTGATCAGCCTCCCTGACATTGGCTCCGCTCGCAGGGGGTGAAGAAGGGTGTTGACATCGGCGAAGATCCGCCCCTCCGGCCGGGTGGATCAGGGTCGGGCGACGCCCCGGTGCCGTACGGTGCCGCACCCGGGTGACCGCCGCCATCCTCTGCGGCAGTAGCCCGTGAACCGCCGACCTCCTCAGGTGCGACCGGGCGCGGTGCGCCGGTGGGCCCTGCTGACCCGACTCGCCCGGATCAGCCGGGACGTCCGGCTCATCCTGCTGGTGGCACCGCCCGGATACGGGAAGACGACCACGCTCGCGCAGTGGGGTGAGGTCGAGGACCGCCGGATCGGCTGGGTGCAGCTGGACGACACCGACAACGACCCGGCGACGATGGTGCGGAACATCGCGACGGCGGCCCTGGCCGACGGGGACCCCGACCAGCTGTCGTCGGTCCTGGCGCTGGCGAAGTCGAGCCACACGACCGAGGCGCTCGACGAGTTCGTGACCGTGCTGGCCGCGACCCAACCCCGCGTGGTGGTGCTCGACGACCTGCACACCATCCGGAGCAGCGCGGCCCTGCAGGTCGTCGCCGACCTGGCGGCCGCGCTGCCGGCCGGCTGGGTGATCGCGGGCGCCGGCCAGTGGCAACCCCGGGTGCGGCTCGGCCGGCTGCGCAGCCAGGGCAGGCTGTTGGAGTTCGGGCCGGCGGACCTCGCGTTCGGCTCGGACGAGACCGCCGACCTGCTGCGCAAGCTCGGCATCGACCTGCCGGCCCCGGAGATCCGGAAGATCGTCGCGCACACCGAGGGATGGCCCGCCGGGGTCTACCTTGCCGGGCTGTCGATCGCCGGCCAGCCCGACCCCATCGAGGCCGCGGGCGAGATCACCGGCAGCAGCCGCTACATCGTCGACTACTTCCTCGACGAGGTGCTGACCCGGCAGTCGGCGCAGACCGCCCGGTTCCTGCTGCGCACGTCGGTGCTCGATCGCATCTGCGGCTCGCTCTGCGACGCGGTGCTGGACACGACCGGCACGGCCGCCTGGCTGAACGAGATCCAGGCGCTGAACCTGTTCATCATTCCCGAGGACGATCAGGGCGAGTGGTATCGCTACCACCGGCTGTTCGCCGAGATGCTCCAGTCCGAGCTGCGCCGACGCGAGCCCGGCGAGGAGTCCAGGGTGCGCCGGCGCGCCGCCGCCTGGTATGAGGAGCGCGGGCAGCCCGACCAGGCCGTCCGCTACTCGATGGCGGCCGGCGACCAGCGCACCGCGGCCCGGCTGATCACCACGTACACGCAGCGGTTCAACAGCGAGGGTCACATCCGGCAGGTTCGCGACTGGCTCGACGCCCTGGACGAGCAGCTGCTGCCGGCCGACCCGCCGCTTGCGGCAACGGCCGCCTGGGTCTGGGCGCTGACCGGGGACGCCCCGAGGGCGCTGTCCACGCTGCACCTGGCCGAGACCGCCAGCTATGCGGGCTCGATGCCGGACGGGAGCGCGTCGCTGGAGTCGGCCGTGCTGCGCGCCCGGGCCGCCCTCGCCCCGAACGGGCTCGCCGCCATGCGGGCGGACGCGGAGCGCGCGGTCGCGCTGGAACCGCCCGGCAGCCCGTGGCACACGATGTCCTCGCTCCTGCTCGGCAGCGCCTGCCTGCTGCTCGGCGACCGGGACGGCGCCGTCCAGGCCCTCGAGCGCGCCGCCAGTCTCGGTCGGGAGCACGCGCGACCGGGCAGCTCGTTCGCGCTCGGGCAGCGCGCGCTGCTCGCGGTGGACGAAGGAGACTGGGCCACCGCCGCCTCCTGCGCGTACGACGCCCGGGGCCTGATCGACTCGGCGGGCTTGGAGACCTCGGTGACCAGCCTGCCCGCGTACATCGCGTCCGCGATGGTCGCGCTGCACCGGGGCAACGTCCAGGCCGCCCGGATCGACGGGGCGGTGGCACTGCGGCTCTACCGGCGGCCCTCCCCGATCGCCTTCTCCTGGCTCGCCGCGCAGATGGCGATCCGGCTCGGTCATCTGCTGCTCGCGTTCGACGACCCGGCCGGCGCCCAGCGCAAGGCGACCGAGGCCGGCCGCTACCTTCCGCTGCTCGGCCCGGCCGCCGTACTCACCGAGCAGCACCACCAGCTGGTCGCCGAGCTCGACCGGGTCCGGAGCAGGGCGGTGTCCGACGGTACGACGCTGACCGCGGCCGAGCTCCGGATCCTTCCGCTGCTGCCGACCCACCTCTCGCTCGCGGAGATCGCGCGGCAGCTGGTGCTGTCCCGCAACACCGTCAAGACCCAGGTCGCCGCGATCTACCGCAAGCTCGGCGCGTCGAGCCGCACCGAGGCGGTGCAGCGGGCCAACGATCTCGGCCTGCTCGACCACTAGCCCGGAAGGATGAGGCGCCGGGCCAGGCACCTACTGTGCTGTGGATGAGGACAGCGCTCCGGTGACGCGGTGTCCTGTCACCGTGACCACCCTCGTCGCCGTCGCCTTCCCGTACGAAAGTACGGCGAGCGCCGCTGCCGAGGACGTCCGCCGGCTGGCTCTCGACATCCCCGTCGACCCCGACGCGATCGCCGTCGTGAGCCGCGACCGGACCGGTGCGTTGCAGATGACCACGAGCCACGGCGCGGGCGGCGGGACGCGATGGGGCGTCTTCTGGGTGCTGCTCTGCGACGCCCTGTTCGGACAGGACCGGCCGGACAGCCGGCGCTCGGGCGGCGCCGTCGACGACACGTTCCGCCGCCACCTGCGGGACATCGTCACGCCGGGCACCTCGGCGCTGTTCCTCGCGGTCGACGGCATCGTCTCCGAGAACACCGTCCGGGAGCTGACCCGGCTCGGCGGGATCCTGGTGACCTGGGGCATGACCGCGGACGCCCGGCTGCTGGTGGAGGGCGCGCTGGACGGCATGACCGCGAACGACGCCGGCGGGCGGATGTGGCCGGGCGACGACTCGCCGGCCATGCCACGGTACGCGGCGGCCGAGGCCGCCAATCAGGCCCAGAACTGCGGATCGGTCTAGCCCGACACCCGGCGCGGACGGCGGAGGGCACGACGCGGCACCCGGCACCCCGGCACTTGATGCGGCGCGGCCTCCCGGCGTGGCACCAGCGCGGCGCCGGACGGCAGAGGGCCGGGGTGCCGCTGCAGCGGCATCCCGGCCCGAACCCCCGACTGCGGGTCCTACTGGGTCGTCGTCGTCGACGAGGCCGGCGCCTGCTCGCCGTGCAGCGCGGCCTGCAGTTCGGCCTCCTGCTCCTTGCTCAGCGACGACTTCAGCACGGTGCCGCCGAACCGGGACAGCGACTCGACCGCCTTGTCCGGGGTCACCTTCTCGACGATGAGGAACAGCGCGGACGTCCCCGGCTGGACCATGTCCCGTACCTGTTCCTGGAAGCGCCGGTCGATTCCGCTCTTGGTGATCTTCCCCATGAGCGCGCCCATCCCGGCCCCCAGCGCCATTCCGAAGACGGGAATGAAGAACAGCAACCCGAAGAGCAGGCCCCAGAACATCCCCCATGTCGCGCCCGCTCCCACCGCGTGGTGGTTGGTCGTGACGTGGTACTTGCCTTCGCGATCGCGACGGATCACCGCGATCGCGTCCGGCTGGATGATCAGGTCGCCGGCGAGCCGCTCCGCCTCGTCCGCGGCCGCGGTCGCCGTCGTCTCGTCGGGGTATCCGATGGCGATCAGCGTTGACATATGCGGAGTCCCCTTCCATTGGACGGTCAGCGCAGTCCGGACCCGCTTCGTCGCCGGACCGACGTGCTCCTCCAACTCACACCATGACCAGCGCAGATACCTCATCCCGCGAGGATGACCGTCGGTCAAAACAGCTGAATCGAGCCAAGACGAACGAAGCGGACCCGGCCCGGAAGAGGGCGCAACCGGGCCAGGCCCGGCCCGGCCGACACTTTCCGGACACGCCCAATCACCCAAGGTGGGCGATGTCGTGTCCCCCACCCAGGACCAGACTTCTGTCGGGGCAACTGCGGGTCGGGCGACGGGGTGATCTCATGCAGGACACCATCGAGCGCAATCCTGGGCTCGATATTCCAACCGGTCCCACTGGCGATCCCTTGATGCTCGCCAAGCTCGACATGCCGACGCTGCCATCGACGACGCTGCGGCGGCCACGCCTGCTGGAGCGGCTCACCGCCGGAGCGCAGGGCCGGCTGACGGTCATCTGCGCTCCCGCCGGCTGCGGCAAGACCACCCTGATGCTGTCCTGGGTGGACGCCGGCCTTGCTCCCGGACCGGTGGTCTGGATCAGCCTGGACGCGCTGGACCGGCAGCCCGGGATCTTCTGGTCCTACCTGCTGACCGGGCTGACCAGGGCGGGCGTGGCTCCGGCCAGCGTGCCGGCGCCCGACCATCCGTACAAGCTGGACCCATCCTTCCTGATCCGGCTGTCCGCCGCCCTCTACCAGCGGACCGAGCCGGTGGTCGTGGTGCTCGACGACGCCGACGTGGTAGCCGACTCGCCGCTGTGCGGCCAGCTCGACTTCCTGCTCCGGAACGCCGGGCCGGCGCTGCGGCTGGTGCTGCTCACTCGCGACGACTCGGCGGTGTCGCTGCCGCGTCACCGGCTGGCCGGCACGGTCACCGAGATCGGCGCCACGGACCTGGCCGCCACTCCGACCGAGGCGACCGACCTGTTCGAGCAGCAGGGGCTGCCCGCCGGGCCCGACACGATGGACGGGATCCTGCGCCGGACCCGCGGCTGGATGGCCGGCCTGGTCCTCACCGGCATGGCCCTGCGCGACCCCCACCAGGCGCCCCGGGCGCCAGGCGAGCTTCCGGCCGCCGGCGACCTGGAGGAGTACGTCGACGAGGAGGTCCTCGGGGCGTACCCGCCGCCGGTGCGGCGGTTCCTGGTACGGACGAGCATCGCCGACCACCTGCCGGCCGGTCTGGCCGAGGAGCTGGCCGGGCAGCAGAGCGCGGCCCGGCTGCTCGCCGATCTCGCCCGCCACAACGCGTTCGTGACCAGCTGCGAGGAGCACCTCGACTGCTACCACTACCACCCGCTGCTGCAGGAGGTGCTGCGGGCCCGGCTCGAGGAGGACTCCCCCGGCGCCGGCCAGCAGCTGCGCCGGCGGGCCGCGGCCTGGTTCCTGCGTGCCGGCGAGCCGACCGAGGCCGCCGTACACGCGGCTGGGGCCGGCGAGTGGCGGGCGGCGGTACGGATGCTGGTCGACGGGCTCGGCATCGCGAACCTGCTGGCCGGGCCGGGGTCGGGCCGGCTCGCCTGGCTGCTGGCCGACCTGCCGGTCGACGTCCCGGGTGCCGAGGCTGCGGTGGTCCGCGCCGCGGTGGCCCTCGCCCGCAACGACACGATCGGCTGCGCCGGAGAGCTGGCGACCGCGGACACGCTCGCGCAGCGCTCCGGGTCCGAGCCAGAGGCCGCGCTCGCGCTGAGCCTCAACCTGGTCGCCGGCGGGCTGGCCGCCGCGACCGGCGACACCGAGACGACGCTGGCGGCCTCGGCCACCGTCGAGAAGCTGCTGGGTGAGCTGCCGCCGTCGAAGGAGCTGGCGACCAGCCACATGCTGGCGCTCTCGTACGGGGCGCGGGCGCTGCTGCAGGCCGGCCGGTTCGAGGCCGCGCTGGTCACGCTCGACGACGCCCGTCGGGTCACGGCGCCCTGGTGCGACCGGCTGCTGGCCACCTGCGACGGCCTGGCCGCGCTGGCCGAGGCCATGCGTGGTCGGCTCTGTCGGGCGGCCGAGCTCGCCGGGGCCGAGCCGGGCCGGACGACCGACCAGCCCGAGGACGCCGACCGGCGCACGCCGGCCGCGCAGGTCGCGCTCGCCTGGGTCGCCTCCGACATCGGTGACGCGGCGCTCGCCCACAGCCGCGTCGCCGCCGTCGCCGACGCGGACCTGCAGGACCCGGTGCTCGCGGTCGCCGTGTCCGTGCTGCGCGCCCGCAATGCCAGGGCCGACGGCGACCCGGCCGCCGCACTGGCGGCGTTGGACGCGGCCCGCACCGTCGAGCTGCCGGCCTGGCTGGACGGGCGGCTGGCCGCCGAGACGGCCGCCACCTGGACCATGTCCGGCCGACCCGACCTGGCCGTCCGGGCGCTCGCCGATCTCGGCCCGGCGACCAGCACCGAGGTGGCGCTGGAGCTGGCCCGCGCCCGGCTCGCCCGGGACGAGGCGGAACCCGTCCGCAGCGCGGTCACCGACCTGCTCCGGCACGTCGACCTGCCGCTCTGCCTGCGCGTCGATGCGCTGCTGGTACGCGCGACCGAGGCCCTCGAACGCGGCGACACCGCGGCGGCAAAGGCGGCCGCCGACCGGGCGCTGCGGACGGCGGCCCCGGAGCGACTGCGGCGGCCCTTCCTGGAGGCACCGGCCCGGCTGCGCGGCTTCCTCCGGCACCACGGCGACCTGTCCGCGCGGCACTCCTGGCTCGACGAGGCGGAGCCGCCGCGTCCGCCGGTGCCGGCCCAGCTGACGCCACCCGACCCGCAGGCCGCGCCGTCGGTGCTCATCGAGCCGTTGACCGAGAAGGAACAGGAGGTCCTGGTCCACCTGTCGGAGCTGCTCTCGACCGAGGAGATCGCCCGCCAGATGTACGTCTCGGTCAACACCGTGCGCACACACGTACGGGCTATCCTCCGCAAGCTCGCGGCGAGCCGGCGCAACGAGGCGATCCGGCGCGCCAGGGACCTGCAGATCATCTGACGGGCGGTCATACGGTGGCTCGGCCGCGATACCTGAGCCGGCTCGGCCT
Organism: Mycobacteriales bacterium; assembly: GCA_036558285.1. Taxonomy (GTDB): domain Bacteria; phylum Actinomycetota; class Actinomycetes; order Mycobacteriales; family CADCTP01; genus CADCTP01. The sequence goes on from DATBFW010000244.1 coordinate 42,804, forward strand.
CGGCGGCACCTCGGCCGAGAGCACCGCGGCCGGCATCTACGGGGTGATCGTCTCCTCCGCCGTGATGGCCGCCTCGCACGCCGCGACGGCCGCGGCGGCGACCGTCGCGGTCCTGGTCACGCTGGCCATCTACTGGGGCGCCGAGCGGTACGCCCGGATCGTGGCCGAACGGATCCACGCCGGGCGCCGGCCGGACCGCCGCGAGCTGCGGCACCAGCTGACCACCGGTTGGGAGATGATCACCGCCTCGTTCCTGCCGCTGGCCGTCCTCGACATCTCGCGAGTGCTCGGCGTCCAGCTGAGCACCGCGCTGCTGGCCGGGCTCAGCTGCAGCACGCTGCTGCTCGGGATCGCCGGCTGGGCGGTCGGCCGGGAGGGGAAGCTCAGCACCTGGGAACGGCTTGTGTCCGCCACGGTCGCGGCCGCGTTCGGCGGCGTGATGATCGTGCTCAAGATGTTGCTGCACTGAGGCGGGTTCGTCCCGCGCGGGTGATCCGCGCGGCCGCGCGACGGGCCACCGTGTGCGCGTGCGGACCTGGACGGCGACGTGAGAGGCGTTCTGTCCGCCGTGCCCGGATTCCGGGCGGTTGCCTCGTACCGGCGGGAGTGGCTGGCCAAGGACATCGTCGCCGGCGTGGTGCTCACGACCCTGCTGGTCCCGCAGGGCATGGCGTACGCGGAGCTGGCCGGCCTGCCCGCGATCACCGGGCTGTACACGTCGATCCTCTGCCTGCTGGGGTACGCGGTCTTCGGCCCGTCCCGGATCCTCGTGCTGGGTCCGGACTCGTCGCTGGGGCCGATGATCGCGGCGACGATCGCCCCGCTGGTCGTCGCCGGCGGCGACCCGGATCGCGCGGTCGCACTAGCCTCGGTGCTGGCGCTGATGACCGGCGCGATCATGGTCCTGGCCGCGGTCGCGAAGCTCGGCTTCATCGCCGACCTGCTGTCCAAGCCGACCATGATCGGCTACATGAACGGGCTGGCACTGACCATCCTCATCGGACAGTTGCCGAAGCTGCTCGGGTTCTCGGTGGACGCCGAAGGCCCGATCGCCGAGCTGGTCGAGACCGTCAAGGCCATCGCGAACGGCGACGTGGTCCCGGCCGCGGCCGTGCTCGGCATCCTCGGCGTCGCGCTGATCCTGGTGCTGAACCGCTGGCTACCGGCGGTGCCCAGCGTGCTGGTGATGGTGGTGCTCGCGATCGCGGCGGCGGCCGTGTTCGACCTGGCCGACCACGGCGTCGATCTCGTCGGCACGCTGCCCAAGGGCTTCCCACCGCTGACCATCCCCGACGTGCAGGCGTCCGACCTCGGCGTGCTGCTCGCCGGGGCACTCGGGATCGCGCTGGTCTCGCTCGCCGACACGATCTCCACCGCCTCCTCGTTCGCGGCCAGGACCGGCCAGGAGATCCGTGGCAACCAGGAGATGATCGGCATCGGGGCCGCGAACCTGGCTGCCGGCCTGTTCCAGGGCTTCCCGGTCAGCTGCAGCGGGTCACGCACCGCCGTCGCCGAGCGGGCCGGCGCCAAGTCGCAGCTGACCGGCGTCGTCGGCGCGGTCCTCATCATCCTGATGCTGGTGCTGGTGCCGGGCCTGTTCCAGGACCTGCCGCAGCCCGCGCTCGCCGCGGTCGTCATCACCGCCGCCCTGTCGCTGGCCGACCTGCCCGGGACGGCGCGGCTGTGGCGGCAGCGCCGGACCGAGTTCATGCTCTCGATCGCGGCCTTCCTCGGCGTCGCCCTCCTCGGCGTGCTGCCCGGGATCGCGATCGCCGTCGGCCTGTCGATCCTCAACGTGTTCCGGCGCGCCTGGTGGCCGTACGAGACCGTGCTCGGGCAGGTGGACGGCCTGCCCGGCTACCACGACATCCGGTCCTACCCGCAGGCCGCGCACCTGCCCGGTCTGGTCATCGTCCGGTTCGACGCGCCGCTGATCTTCGCCAACGCCAAGACGTTCCGGGACCAGATCCGGAAGCTGGCGGCGACCGAACCCCGGCCGACCTGGATCCTGCTCGCCGCGGAGCCGCTGACCGACGTGGACACGACCGCCGCGGACATGCTCGAGGACCTCGACCAGGACTTGAACGACCAGGGCACCAGCCTGGTCTTCGCCGAGCTCAAGGACCCGGTCCGGCGCAAGATCGAGCGGTACGGCCTCGACCACTCGTTCGAGCCGGCCCACTTCTTCCCCACGCTCGAGGCAGCCGTCGCCGCGTTCCGGGAGCAGACCGGGGCGGACTGGGTCGGCGCGGCCGCCGGCCCGGACCAGGTCGCCGCGGTGACCGACGAGCTCGCGACCAGGCCGCCGGCCACCTGAGGCAGGGAGGCACGTCAATGGCACTACCGGTCCAGCACCGACCAGCGCCCGCCGAGCGGTGGTTGGCGAGGGTCGCCCTGCTCGCCCTCCTCGCCGCCGCGCTGCTGCCGCTCGTCGCGGCGGGATGGCGCGGCCTGCTGCTCCCGTTCGTGATCGCCGGCCACCTGGTGGTGGTCGTCGTCGGCGCCTGGCTGGCGCTCGCCCACCGCGGCGCCGTGCGGGTGCTCGGCATCGTGCTGGCGGTCGGCGCCGTCGTGAGCATCGCGGTGCTCACGATCTCGGCCAACCTGCTCTGGGTCGCCGTCGTCTCGGCGGTCCTGCTGGTGCTGTCCGCGATGGCCGGCCGGGCCGCGCTGCGGCGTGGCGTTCTGACCCCGTACCGGGCCGTCGAGCTGGCGGTCGAACCGGCGAGCCGGCCCTTCCTGATCATGAACCCGCGGTCCGGTGGCGGGAAGGTGGTCCGGTTCGGGCTGCGGGAGAAGGCGGAGTCGCTCGGCGCCGAGGTGGCCGTCCTGGAGGGACCGGGGACGGTCGACGTCGCCCAGCTGGCTCAGGACGCGGTCGCCCGCGGGGCCGACCTGCTCGGAGTGGCCGGCGGGGACGGCACCCAGGCGCTGGTGGCCGCCGTTGCCGCCGAGCACGACGTGCCGCTGCTGGTGATCTCGGCCGGCACCCGCAACCACTTCGCCCTCGACCTCGGGCTCGACCGGGAGGACCCGTCGACCTGCCTGGACGCGCTGCGGGACGGGGTGGAGATGCGGGTCGACCTCGGCGACGTCAACGGGCGGCCGTTCGTCAACAACGTCTCGTTCGGCGCGTACGCCGCGATCGTGGAGCGCCCGGAATACCGGGACGAGAAGCTGAAGACCACCCTCGACCTGCTGCCGGACCTGCTCACCGCGACCACCGGACCGCGGCTGGTCGCGCACGCGGACGCGGTCACCCTGGAGGGCCCGCAGGCGTTGCTGGTCAGCAACAACCCCTACAACACCGGCGACGTCGCCGGGCTCGGCCGGCGACCGCGCATCGACGGCGGCGTGCTCGGCGTGATCGGGGTGCGGGCGGCCAACGCCGTACAGGCGGCCCGGATGCTCCGCGGCCGCAAGGCCGCCGGCCTCACCCTGATCGTCGCCGACGAGGTCGTGGTCGACGCGGACGTCGCGGAGGTGCCGGCCGGGGTGGACGGCGAGACCGTGCGGCTGGCCACCCCGGTGCGGTGCCGGGTGCGGCCGGCGGCGCTGCGGGTGCGGGTGCCCAGGAACCGGCCCGGGGTGCCGCCGCCGACGCCGACCCTGCAGCTGTCGGCCGTGCTCGAGCTGGCCGGCCCGGGGCGGCGCGACGGACAGGTCTCCACGGCCGTCCCGGCGGAGGGCTGACCGGCGGTGGACGCGAACGCCGGCACACCGGCTGCGAACGGCTGGCTCCCCCGGGGCACGATCGTCCTGCTGACGGCCGCCGGCGTGGTACTGGTGATCGCCGGGCTGCACGAGATCGCGGACATCATCGCGCCGATCTTCCTTGCACTCGTGCTCACCGTCGCGGTGCACCCGCTGGACGGGCTGCTACGCCGGTGGGGAGCGAAGCCGTGGGTCGCGCTGCTGCTCACCCTCGCCACGATCTACCTGATCCTCATCGGTCTCGCCGCCGCGGCGGCGTTCTCGGTGGCGCGGCTCGCGACCGAGCTCCCTCAGTACAAGGGGCGTGGGCAGGAGCTGGTCGACAACGTCAGCCAGTGGCTCTCCCAGCACGGGATCGGCAGCCAGCAGGCCAACGCCGCGCTCGGCAACGTCGACGTCGACAAGATCGTATCCGAACTGCTCAACGTGCTGGACGGGCTGCTGGCGGTGACCGGCAGCCTCCTGCTTGTCGTCACGGTGCTGTTCTTCATGGCCCTGGACGCGGTCGGCTTCACCGCGCGGCTGCGCTCGATCGGCCGGGCCGGGCTCGCGCCGGCGCTGTCCGGCTTCGCCAGCGGCACCCGCCGCTACCTGGTCGTCTCCACGATCTTCGGGCTCATCGTGGCCGTGCTGGACACGATCGCGCTGGCCATCATCGGCGTCCCGCTGCCGGTGGTGTGGGGGCTTTTCTCCTTCATCACGAACTACGTCCCCAACATCGGCTTCGTCATCGGGCTGATCCCGCCGGCCCTGCTCGGCCTGCTGGAGGGCGGGCCGTGGACGATGCTCGCGGTGGTGGCGGTCTACTGCGTGATCAACGTGATCATCCAGTCGGTCATCCAGCCGAAGGTCGTCGGCGACGTGGTTGGCCTGACGTCCACGCTCTCGTTCGTGTCGCTGATCTTCTGGACCTGGGTGATCGGGCCGCTCGGCGCGATCCTGGCGATCCCGCTCAGCGTGCTGACGAAGGCGGTGCTGCTGGACATGGATCCGGGCGCCCGCTGGTTGTCGGTCCTCGTCTCACCCGGATCGCCGGCGGCGTCGCCACCCGCGCCGGGGCCCGACGGGGGTTCCGCCGGCACGCCGTCCGACACCACGCCGCCGGCCGGACAGCCGCCCACCCAGCCCGCCGCGGTCGACACGCCTTCCGCCGAGACATCCTCCGGCTGATTCATCCCCGCCGGCATGGTCAAGGGCGGGCGGCTCCCGTCCGGGAGCTGCCCGCCCTTGAATCTGTCAGGCCGTGACGTCCTTCCAGTGCACCGTCAGCGCGTAGATGATGATCACGTCCATGGCGATGACGAGCGTCGCCCAGATCGGGTACGCCGACAGGAAGCCGAGGTTGACCAGCGCGCTCAGCCCGGCGAGCACGATCACCACGATCCGGCCCCAGCTGCGGCCCTGCAGCAGCGCGATGCCCGCGAGGATCGAGACCACGCCGATGATCAGGTGGACCCAGCCCCAGGCGGTGTAGTCGACCGACACCACGAGCCCGGTCGACGGGACGAGGTAGTACTGGTCCTTGAAGATCGCGACGAGGCCTTCGATCGCCTCGAACGCACCCATCGTGATCGCGATGACGGCCGCGAACACCACCCAGCCGACCCACGCGCTCGAGGTCCGGCGGTGTGCGGCCGTATCGGTGGACCGGCCCGGCGCCGACGCCGGTGGCATCTCCGACGTACTCATTCTCGACTCCTCCATCGCCTGCAGGTCCGTCGCCCCGGCCCGGACCGGTCAGCCCGGACCCTCGACGGCTGGCCTGGACGGTAGATCCCGATACGGGTCGCTCGCGTCGTCAGCGACGGATGAGGTGGCGGTGATCCGCGGCAGCGATGCCGCGTGCTCACCCGTGGGAGAGGAGGTGGGCCGGCCGGATCGCGACCACGCTCGACCCGTGGAGCGCGCGGAGGTGCAGCCGGAGCGGCCGGTGACCGGCTGGGTCGTGTGGATGTTCTTCGCCGGCGGGATGCTCGTGCTCATCGGCGTGATCCAGGTGATCACCGGGCTCGTCTCGCTGTTCCGGGACCAGGTGTACGCGGTGCGGCCCGACCGGCTGCTCGTCGACGTCAACTACGACGTCTGGGGCTGGACCCACATCGTCCTCGGCGTCCTGCTCGTCGCACTCGGCTACGCGGTCCTGTCGGCGAAGCGATGGGCCCGGTTCACCGCGGCGGGTCTGGCCGCGGTGAGCGCGTTCGTCAACTTCCTGTTCCTGCCTGCGTACCCGGCGTGGGCGGTGATCGTCATCGCCCTCGACGTGATCGTGATCTACGCGCTGCTGGTGCACGGCGGGGAGCTGCGGATGGGCACCGAGCACTACTGAGCCACCGGCCCCGTCGCCGCTGCCTCGTCCCCGCCGGATGACCTCGGCTCGGCATACTGGCGACTGACCGCAGCCAGAGGGAGGCCCCGCCATGCTGATCTCGACGATGAACGACCTGCCCGGCTCCGAGGTGACCGAGGTGCTCGGCGAGGTCTTCGGGCTGACCGTACGGTCCCGGCACGTGGGCTCCCAGGTCGGGGCCGGGCTCAAGTCGCTGGTCGGCGGCGAGCTGCGCGGGCAGACCAAGATGCTGGTCGAGAGCCGCCTGCAGGCCCAGCAGCGGCTGGAGGAGGAGGCGACCGCCCGGGGCGCCGACGCCGTGCTGGCGATGCGCTTCGACGCGACCGAGATCGGCGGCGGCTGGCAGGAGATCTGCGCCTACGGGACCGCGGTCAAGACCCGCCGGCTCCCCGACAGCCGCTAGCCGGGTCGTTGGCTGACGGTGACGACAACCGTCGTCCGGCACCTCGGCAGCGGCTGGGCAGGCAGGCGCCCGTGGGGCAAGCCGTGACGCCATGGGGATCATGAGCTGCGTCGGATAGGCGCTCCGACCGGGGCCGCGGGGACGACGGCGCTCAACGCGGCCACTTACCTGGAGATGGCCTGGCGCGGGCGGCCGGCCAGCGTCCCGTGTGGACGGTCGTCAGCCGGGCTCGCCGCGGCGCTTGCGGCGGGCCACGACGACGATGTCGATGACGGCGACGATCGCCAGCACGACGAGGACGATCGCCAGCCAGACCGTGCCGACGGCGAAGCTGACCGCGGCGCCGGCCGCGCAGACGATCAGGCCGAAGCCGGCCAGCCAGAGCCGCAGCGTCAGCGCGCTGCGTACCGGACCGAGCTCCGGGTCATCCCTGCTCATCCGACTCCGACCTCCGCACCCACCGTCCTACGCACGCCCACCGGAGTCAACTCCGCCGCCGGGCGGGTAGCGGACTGTCCACTGGGGACGGTCAGGGACGGGAGGCGGGGACTACGTCGGCGAGCCAGTCGAACATGCGGTTCTCGGTGAGGAGGCGGCCGGTCGGCTGGCAGTGGTAGCCGGCGCCCTCGTCGGCGCCGAAGTGCAGCACGTCCGCCCGGCCGGGAACCAGCCCGGACAGCTGGCGGGACTGGCCCGGCCAGAACTGCTCACCGTCCGGATCGGTGATCAGCAGTGGCGTCCGGATCGACGCCGCGGTCTCCGGGTCGAGCCGATACTGCCGGACCGCGGTGTACAGGTCGAACCAGTCCTCGTGCTCGTACGGCCGACCGCGGAAGGCGAGCGTCCGCGCCAGCGAGGGGATCTTCACCGCCAGTCCCATGTCCCGGTTGAACTTCTCCCGGTCGCCGCCGTCGAGCGACTCCCGCATCCCCTTGGTCAGCCGGCTCGTCCACGACGTCGAGACGTCCACCACGCCCGGGTCGACCACCGCCGCGACCAGCCGGTACTCGAACGCCAGCGCCCGCGGCAGCCAGTAGCCGCCCTGGCTGATCGCGTACCCGGTCATCCGGGCGGCGTCGACGTCCTCCCGCACGGCGAGCAGGTCTATCACCGGGGTGAGCACGGCTTCCCAGTCCGGCCGGAAGTGCGTCTCCCGCTCGAACAGCATCGACTGCTGGCCCGGCCCGTCGTAGACGAAGGCGTTCCAGTTCCGCGCCAGCGCGCCGGCCACCGCCGACGTCCACAGGTCGCTGACGGCACCGTCACTGCCGTTGGTGACCACCAGGGTCGGTCGTGCCCGACCGGAGGCGTCCGGCCGGAGCAGGTAGCCAGGCAGCGTCGTCGACCCGTACGGAACCGACAGCGGCAGGTGGGCGCCGCCGGAGCAGTCGACGAAGGAGTCCCAGCACCGGCGGTGGATCCGGAACGCGTCCACCAGCCGGAGCGAGTTGCTCAGGGTGGCCAGCCCGTCCACGACGCTGGCCCAGTACGTCGCCGCCCGCAGGTATCCGGACCTTCCGCCCCACCGGCCACAGCGTCACCATCCGTATCCCTCCTCGCCGACGTCCGCCACCACGCAACCAGACCGCGGTCCTCCGCGTAGCCCGAACCCTACGAGCGACGGCGGTTGCGGCTAGCGTTCGCTCGACGTGGCTGGCTCGATCGAGCGCCGGGAGGGGTGCCGCATGCACGTCCTGATCCTCGGCGCGGCCGGGATGATCGGTCGCAAGCTGACCGCGCGGCTCGTCGCCGACGGGAACGTCGGCGGCCGCGGGATCGAGCGGCTCACCCTCGTCGACGTCGTCGTTCCGGCGAGTCCCGACGGGCCGGCCGAGACGATCGCGGCCGACCTGGCCGCGCCGGGTGAGGCCGAGCGTCTGGTCGAGAGTCGGCCCGACCTCGTCGTCCATCTCGCGGCGGTGGTGTCCGGTGAGGCGGAGTCGGATTTCGACAAGGGCTACCGGGTGAACCTGGACGGCACCCGGGCCCTGCTCGACGCCGTCCGGGCCGCCGACGGATACCGACCGCGGCTGGTCTTCACGTCCTCGATCGCGGTCTACGGCCCGCCGCTGCCCGACCCGATCCCCGAGGACTTCCAGGAGGCCCCGCTCACCAGCTACGGCACGCAGAAGGCGATCGGCGAGCTGCTGCTGGCGGACTACACCCGACGCGGTGTCGTCGACGGCATCGGGATCCGGCTGCCCACGATCTGCATCCGCCCAGGCCGGCCGAACAAGGCCGCGTCCGGGTTCTTCTCCAGCATCCTGCGCGAGCCGCTGGTGGGGCAGGAGGCGGTGCTGCCGGTCCCGGAGACGGTGCGGCACTGGCACGCTTCGCCCCGCTCGGCGGTCGAGTTCCTGATCCGCGCGGCGACGCTCGACGGCCGGGACGTCGGCCCGCGGCGGACGCTGTCCATGCCCGGCCTCAGCGCCACCGTGGCCGAGCAGATCGAGGCGCTGCGCCGGATCGCCGGAGATCGGGCCGTACGGCTGATCCGCCGCGAGCCGGACGAGTCGATCATGCGCATCGTCGAGACCTGGGCCCCGGCCCTCGACGCGACCCGGGCCCGACGCCTGGGCTTCACCGCCGAGACCTCGTTCGACGAGATCATCCGCGTGCACATCGAGGACGAGCTGGGCGGCTCGATCTGAGCGTCACCGGGTCGGGAGCGCGGCGATGGCCTCGATCGACACGAGCAGTCCGCGCGGCAGCCGGACGTTCGCCGGAGCGGACCGCGCCGGCGGCGGGTCGGGCATGTGCCGGGCGTAGACCTCGTTGAGCCGGGCGAAGTCGTCGACGTCCGCGTAGAAGATCGTCGTCTTGACCAGGTCGGCCATCGAGGCTCCGGCCGCCTCCAGCACGGCCGCGAGGTTCCGCAGCGCCTGCTCGGTCTGCGCCTCGATCCCGTCGGCCGCGACACCGGTCGCCGGGTCGATCCCGGCCGTGCCCGAGCAGAACACGAAGCCACCGGCGACGATCGCCTGGCTGTACGGACCGAGCGCGGCCGGCGCCTCGTCGCTGCTGACTGCCTGTCGGGTCATCGCTCACCTCTCGCGGTTCTCGAGGCGATCACCTGCCGGTGATCGCCGACGTGGTTGAGGATGTTCCTCCGGTCGGTGGCGCCCGGCCCACCAACGCTGGTGGGCCGGGCCCGAAGCCTCGGTGGTGCCCGGCCCAACCACGCTGGTGAGCCGGCCCGAAGCCTCGGTGGTGCCCGGCCCAACCACGCTGGTGAGCCAGGCCCGAAGCCTCGGTGGTGCCCGGCCCAACCACGCTGGTGGGCCAGGCCCGAAGCCTCGGTGGTGCCCGGCCCAACCACTCTGGTGGGCCAGGCCCGAAGCCTCAGAAGGTCGAGGCTTCGATGGCCACGCAGCGTTGCAGGAGCGTGGCCGGCCTGCCGTTGCTGGAGCTGACCCGGACCCACGGCTGGATGGAGACCGTCCCGCCCGCCACCGGGATCAGCGCGAAGGTCGACCGGGTCTCGAAGAACTCGGCGTGGTTGGCGAAGTTGGCCGGCCCGAAGGCGCCCTCGACCAGCGCGGAGTTGTTCACCGACCAGGCCAGCCTGACCTCGGCGCCGGCGTCGACGCCGACGTCCGCGGTGAGCGACGCCTTCACGGTGGTCGCGTTCGGGACGGAGACCGTACGCGCCGGCGTCAGCGGGAAGAACCCGACCGACGGCGAGAGCGCGAGCGTGCCCGCCGTGCAGCTCGACTGGGACGCCGGCAGGGCGTCGGCCGGACCGGCGAGGGCAAGGGTGGTCGCCGTCGCCGCCGCGGCGACGAGTGCGGCCCCCAGCGCGGCCAGTCGAAGGCCGACCCTGCGGCGCCGGGGCTGGGTGGACTGCGTCATTGCTCTGCCTCCGTGTCATCAGCGTGGTCGTCGTCCCGGGATGGACCACGACGCTGCGGCGAGGGTTGTCGGGCCCGGCGACAGTCCGTCCACAATCGAGCGACATCCGTCGCAGGTGTATCGCAGGACCGGGGCTCGGGCTCGTATCGAGGTGCAGGGCGCCGAACTGCGAGTCCTCGGCCCGTTCGAGGTGGTCATCGGCGGCTGCCCGGTGGACGTCGGCGGCCCGCGGCCGCGCGCGCTGCTCGCGCTGCTGGCGTCCGCGGACGGCCGCACGGTGGGCGTCCCGACGCTGGTCGACCAGCTCTGGGGCGAGCGGCTGCCGCCGGACGCCGCCCGCACGGTCCGGGCCTACGTCTCGCGCCTGCGCCGCGCCCTGCACGAGGGCGCCGAGGCAGGCGAGCTGATCGTGACCCGGCCACCGGGATACGCGCTGCGACTGGCCGCCGACGGCGTCGACTCCGCGCGCTTCGAGCGGCTCGCCGGCGACGGGCGACGGGCGTTGCGGGACGGCCGTCCGGGACCGGCCGCGGAGCGGCTCGCCGACGCCCTCGGACTCTGGCGCGGCGACGCGTACGGCGAGTTCACCGAGATCCCCGCGCTGGTGGCCGAGGGCGGCCGGCTCGAGCGGCTGCGCATCACCGCGACGGAGGACCGGATCGATGCCGACCTTGCCGTCGGCCTCGGTGCCGAGCTCGTTGCCGAGCTGGAGACGCTGATCCGCCGGCACCAGGGGCACGAGCGGCTGTGGGGGCAGCTGATGACCGCGCTCTACCGGGCCGGCCGGCAGACGGAGGCGCTCTCGACGTACCAGCGGGCGCGGGCGGCGCTGGTCGAGGTGTCCGGGGTGGAGCCGTCTCCCGCGCTGCAGGAGATGCACCGGCAGGTGCTTGACCAGGATCCGCGCCTGCTGCCGCGGCCGGCTCCGGTGACGGTCACGACGCCGCCCGACCCTGCCGATGGCGCGAGGCCGGCGCAACTTCCCCCGCCGGTCGCGGCCTTCTCCGGGCGGGCCGCCGAGCTGACCGCGCTCGACACCCTGCTGTCAGAGCCGGCCGAGCAGGGCGTGCCGATCGCCGTCGTCGCCGGAGTCGCGGGCGTCGGCAAGACCGCGTTGGCCGTGCACTGGGCATCCCGGGCGCGGGACGCCTTCCCCGACGGCCAGCTTTACGTGAACCTGCGCGGCCACGCCCCGGCAGCACCGATGCGGCCGGTGGAGGCGCTCGCCGGCCTGCTGCCGGCGCTCGGCGTGCGTGCCGACCAGGTGCCCACCGATCTCGACCGGGCGGCCGCGCTCTACCGGACCGTGCTCGCCGACCGGCGGATGCTCGTGGTGCTCGACGACGCCCGCACCGCAGAGCAGGTGCGGCCGCTGCTGCCCGGCAGCCCGGGCATCGTCGTCGTGGTCACCAGCCGGTACGGGCTGGGCGGCCTGGTCGCCCGGGACGGCGCCGTGCACGTCGCGCTCGACCCTCTCACCGCGCCGGAGGCGGACGCGCTGCTCGGCCGGATGCTGGGTCGTCGGCGGGTCGACGCCGAGCCCGAGGCCACCGGCGAGCTCGCGCGGCTGTGCGGGATGCTGCCACTGGCGCTGCGGATCGCCGCCGCCAACCTCACGCTCCATCCCGATCAGAGCGTCGCCGCCCAGGTGGCGGAGCTCGCCGCGGACGACCGGCTCGGCCGGCTCAAGGTCGACGGCGACGACCAGCATGCCGTCCGCGCGGCGTTCGACCTGTCGTACGCGGCGCTGTCGGCTCCGGCGGCGCAGCTGTTCCGGCTGCTGGGGTTGGTTCCGGGAGCCGACTTCGGTGTCGGGCTCGCGGCGGCGATGGCCGGCGCCGACCCCGCGTCGGCGGCGTCCCTGCTGGCGCACCTGGTCGATGCGAGCCTGCTGTCCCGCACGGCGAGAGACCGGTTCGCCTTCCACGACCTGCTCCGGCTGTACGCGGCCGAACGGGCCGACGAGACGGACGGACCGGCCGAGCGGGCCGCCGCGACCGACCGGATGCTCGACTGGTATCTGGCCGGCGTCGACGCGGGCGCTCGTGCGCTCTACCCGGGCAGGCGTCGGCTGGAGGTGCCGGTGCCGCCCCGACCGGCGTTCGAGACGAGAGCCGACGCGCTGGCCTGGCTCGACCTCGAGCGGTCCGGGCTGGTTGCCGCCGCCCGGCTGGCGGCAGCACGACCGGCGACGCGGCAGGCGGCCTGGCTGCTGGCCGACACGCTGCGCGGCTACTTCTGGCTCCGCCTGCACATCGTCGACTGGCAGGCGGTCGCCGACGCCGGCCTCGCCGCCGCGGTCGCCGCCGGCGATCCGGTCGGTGCGGCCGCCGCCGAGCTCTGCCTGGCCGACCCGTACCGGGCGCAGGGCCGCTACCAGGACGCGATCGAGCACTACCGCCGGGCCGCGGAGTCGGCCCGCGCCGGGGGCTGGGACGCGGGTGAAGGGATCGTGCTCACCAACCTCGGCATGGCGTACGTGTGGCTCGGCCGGCTGGACGAAGCCGCCCGGTGCTGGCAGCGCCGGCTCGACATCGCGGCCCGGACCGGAGACCACGCCGGCGCCGCCGCGTCGCTGACCAACCTGGGGCTGCTCGACCTGTCGTGGGGACGGCTCGACCGGGCCGCCGACCGCCACCTGCGCGCGGCGGACCTGCAACGGACGGTCGGCTCGCGCCAGAACGAGGCGATCGCCCTGGCGAACCTGGCCGAGACGTATCACCTCCTGGGCCGGCTCGGCGAGGCGCACGACCACCTGCTCCGGGCGCTGGCGCTGCACCGTGACGCCGGCGACCGGGGAGCCGAGGCCGAGTCGCTGCGCATTCTCGCGGTCGTCCAGCTGGATCTCGGCGAGCACCACCGCGCCCTGGAGCTCGCCATGGAGGCGGCGACACTCGCCAGGGAGACCGGCCACCTGCCGATCGAGGCCGGCACTCTCAACACCCTCGGCTCGGTCCGGTGCCGGCTGGGCCGCTACGCCGACGCCCTCGCCGACCACGAGCGGGCCAGCCGGCTCGCCCATGACACCGAGACGCCGTACGCCGAGCTGCTCGCGCTCGCCGGCCTGGCCGCCTGTCACCTGCGGCTCGGTCACCTCGACCGGGCGCTCGCCCTCGCCGAGCACGTCGCCGCCGACGCCACGGAGCGCGGCTACCGGGTCATCGCCGGCCAGGCGCTCACCATCCGGTGCGAGGTCCAGCTGGCGGCCGGCGACCCGGCCGCGGCGGTGGACAGCGGCTGCCGTGCCCTCGACCTGCACCGTGCCACCGGTCACCGGCACGGCGAGGCCCGCACCGCCCTGCTCCTCGGGCACGCCCTGCGGGCGACCGACCATGCCGCCGCGACCCGTTCCTGCCGCGACGCCAGGGACCTGTTCGTCGCCCTCGGCGCCCCGGAAGCCGCCGACGCCGCCGCCCTGCTGCACAAGTGGCACGCTGCGGACGGCCCTGACGTCAGCCCGGGTCGCGGTGGATGCCGAGGGTGAGCAGGTCGGCCAGGCCGAAGCCCGGTCCGGCCGCCGGCAGGTCCGGCTGCCAGCCCGGCTCCAGGCTCAGGTAGCTGGTCGGGTCGGCGCGCACCAGGCCGATCAGCACCTCCGCCACGATCCGGCCGCCGACCGGCCCGAGCCGGTCGCCGCCACCCCGGTGCTCGGCCTCCTTGAGGACGTAGAACCACAGCGGGGTGCCACCCGGCCAGGCCGGCTCGACCTCGTCGGCGGACAGCGGCGGCACGCCCATCAGCCGGGCGACCGCCTCGCCACTGGGCAGCCCGGTGGTGTCCCCGCGCAGCAGGTCCCGCACGGCGAGCGAGCGGTAGGCGTCGGTGTCGACCGCGCCGGTGACCTGCTCGGGCAGACCGATCAGGCTGGTGGCGAGGCGCCCGTCGAGGCGCTTGGCCCGCTGCGCCGGCGGGCGGCCCGGCACGTCGAAGACCTCGGTGAGATCCAGCCGCCGGTCGGCGGCCACCGGTCCGAACCCGACCAGGTCGGGGAACAGCGGCACCGTCGGGCCGCCGTCGGAGAGCCGGTAGGTGTGCCGGATCTGCCCGTGCCCGTACCGGTAGGCCGCGTCGGCGAACTCCAGCGGGATGTACGCCTCGTCCTGTGCCGGCGCGAACCACCGGCCACCCTCGGCGAGCACCTGCTCGACCAGGCTCGCTCCGACCAGCCGGGGCAGGAAGTCGTGCACGGCGATCCACTGGTAGAGCCAGGTGAGCATGGTCTTGGCGGTACCGAAGACCTCCGGCTCGGGCACGCCGTCCGCGCGCAGCAGGTCGACGATCCGGTTGTGCGCGTGCAGCAGCGCGAGGTGCAGGGTCAGCACGAACAGGTGCACGTCGTTGCGGGGGTCGCCGATCAGCGCTACGCCCTGCTGGTTGCGCGGCACGTCGCCGCCGTCCGGGCCGAGCAGGAACTTCGCCGGGTCGGTGACGTCGAACAGGAACGGCGAGCCGATCGGGCCGTCCGAATAGAGCATCTCCAGGTCGAGCTTGGGTGCGCGGGCGTTGCGCAGCGCCAGCGGGTCGACGGCGGCGGCGGAGATCGGCGAGCGGTCGGCGGTGATGTCGTGCGCGATCACCTGGCCGAAGAACGGCCAGCCGGCAGCCTCGGTGGCGTCGTCGCCGTGACCCGCCTCGCCCAGAACAGCGGCGGAGTCGCAGACGCCGCCGGTCTCGCCCGCGCGCATCAGCAGCCCCGGGTCGGTGCCCAGCGGGTCGAGGCCCGGGAACATGCGCCCGTACCGGGACGACCCGGTGGGCCGGTCCACCGCGCGGGCCGGGCTGAGGCAGTGGTCGCGGGCAGCGGCGTGGCTGCCGTGTGAATGCGGCCGGACGGTGGTCACCCGCGGAGCCTATGCCCGGGCGGTGGCGGTCTCCGGGCGCGTTCGGCAAATGCTTGCCGGTGCGCCCGGCGCAGCCGAGACTTGCCCGGTGGAACCGGACCGGGGGCTGTCGGGGAGTCAGGACTGGCAGGCAGGGGAGGTCATCCGCACTCCGGACCAGCGACTGCGGGTGTTCGTGAGCTCCACGCTCGGCGAGCTCGCCGAGGAGCGGCAGGCGGTGTCGCGCGCCATCACCGCCTTGCGGTTGACGCCGGTGATGTTCGAGCTCGGAGCGCGGCCGCACCCGCCGCAAGAGCTCTACCGGGCCTACCTCGCGCAGAGCGACGTGTTCATCGGCCTGTACTGGCAGCGGTACGGGTGGGTCGGGCCGGGGATGGACATCTCGGGCCTGGAGGACGAGTTCCAGCTCTCCGGGCGGTTCCCGCGGCTGCTATACGTCAAGGACCCGGCGCCGGACCGGGAGCCGCGGCTGGCCGAGATGCTGTCCCGGATCGAGGCCGAGGGCCGCGACGCGTACCGGCACTTCCGCACCGCCCGCGAGCTCGGCCGGCTGGTCCGCGACGACCTGGCCACGCTGCTGAGCGAGCAGTTCGCCGCCGCGCAGCTCCGCCCGGCCGCCGCCGCGGCGCCGCCCAGCCCGCGCGGGCCGCGCCCGCTTCCCATGGACCTCACGTCGCTGGTCGGCCGGGACGGGGACATCGACGCGGTGACCGATCTGCTCGCCGGCCCCGACGCACGGCTGGTGACCCTCACCGGGCTCGGCGGGATCGGCAAGACCCGGCTCGCGGTGGCGGTGGGCGATCGGCTGGCCGACCGGTTCGAGGGCCGGGCGGCCTTCGTCCCGCTGGCGGCGGTGACCGAACCGCAGCTGGTGCTCGCCGGGATCGCCCGAGCGGTCGGGGTCGAGCTGGCCGGGTCGGGCTCGCCGCTGGAGGCGCTGGCCGAATACTTCGCCGACGACCGGTGGCTGCTGATCCTCGACAACCTCGAGCAGGTGGTCGACGCGGCCGGCGACATCGATGCGCTGCTGGTCCGTTGCTCGGGAGTGGTGATCCTGGCGACCAGCCGTACGGTGCTGGGGCTGCGGGCGGAGCACGAGTATCCGGTGCCGCCGCTGTCGCTGCCCGTCGACCCGGCCGACGCACCGGTGGCCGACCTCGCGGCGTCGCCGGCGGTCGCGCTGTTCGTGGACCGGGCCCGCGCGGCCCGCCCCGGTTTCGCCCTCACCGAGAGCAACGCTGCGGCGGTGGCGGAGATCTGCCGGCGGCTGGACGGCCTGCCGCTGGCGATCGAGCTGGCCGCGGCCCGTACCCGGCTGCTCGACCCGAACGCGCTGCTCCGCCGGCTGGCCACGTCGCTGGACGCGCTCGGCACCGGCGCGGTGGACCTGCCCGAGCGGCAGCGCACCCTGCGGGCCACGGTGGAGTGGAGCGTCGGCCTGCTCGACGACGCCGAGCGTTCCCTGCTCGAGGTCGCGGCCGTGTTCGTGGACGGCTGGACGGCCGAGGCCGCCGCCCGGGTCGCCGGCCTGGACGAAGACGACGCGCTGGACGGGTTCGACGCGCTGGCCCGGCACAGCCTGATCTACGTCGGTCCGGGCACCGACGACGGTCCCCGACTGCGGATGCTGGAGACCATCCGCGCGTTCATGACCGAGCGGCTGGCGGACCGGCCCGACGCCGGGGAGATCCGCCGCCGGCACGCCGAGTTCTACCGGACGCTGGGCGAGCAGGCCGACCGGCCGCTGCGCGGCGCCGGCCAGCGCGAGTGGTGCCAGCGCCTGGACAACGACGAGGGCAACCTGGCCGCCGCCGTGCGCTGGTACCTGGACAACGACACCGGCCCGCTGCCGCACATGGTCAGGGTTCTCTGGCTGTTCTGGTTCCTGCGGGACCACCTCGGCGAGGCCGTCTCCTGGGTCGGCCAGCTGCTGGCCGCCGACGACTCCCTCGACCTCGAGGCCCGGACCGAGCTGACGTGGACAGCGGCGGCGACCGGCCTCGAGGTGGGCGACGACCGGATGGCACTGGCGGCCCGCGAGCGCCTGGCGTCGCTGGTCGACGGCATCGACGACCCCTATCTCAGCGCCGTGTCGCGACTGGTGATCGCGTGGTCGGCGGGGATCGACAGCGACTTCGACAGTTACCTCCGCGGCGCGGTGGTCTCGCTGGAGCAATTCCGTGCCCAGGACGAGCCGTTCTGGACCGCGATTGCCGCCTACACCGCCGGCCTCGTGGAGAGCACCATCGGCCGGTACGACGACGCCCGGCAGCACCTGACCGAGATGCGTGAGCTGGCCGAGTCCCTCGACAACGCCTGGCTCGCCGCCGTGTCCCGGGTGTACCTGGGCACGATCGCGGTGGCACAGGGCCGGCTGGAGGAGGCCAGGGCGCCGATGGACGAGGGGTTGGAGCTGAGCCTGGCGGCGCACAGCACCCGCAGCGTGACGCTGTGCCTGGCCGCGTTCGCCCGGCTCGCGTTCGTCGAGGGCGATCTCCGGCGGGCGGCGTTGCTGGCCGGGGCGGCCGAGGGCCTGCGCGCGCGGGTCGGCCTGCGGCCGTGGCCGCTGCTCCGGCGGGACGAGGCCGCGCTGGTCGACCAGCTTCGCGAGGCGTTGGGCGACCAGTTCGACGAGCCGTACACGACGGGGTCGACGCTCAGCCAGCAGGAGGCGGTGGCCGCGGTCCGCGCCGCGCGCTCGGCTCCGGCCTCCTGAGCCACGGGACTCTCCGACCCGACCCATGTGTGGGCTCAGCAGGTATTCTTCGGCGCCACACCAAGCATTCCGCCCTCACTCTGGTGCTCGGCAGCGGCCATCGATGTCCGCCCCTGCCGGCGCCGGGGGTGACCTGGTTGCCGAATGGCCACCCGGCCCGGCCGCCGCAGTGCTCGCCAGTTAGCGCGCTTTGGCGGTCTTCCGGTTGTTTGCCTTCCTGATCGCGCTCACCAGCTCGTCCTTGGTCATCCGGGACCGGCCGTTGATGTCCAGTCGCTTCGCGACGTCCATCAGGTGCGCCTTGGACGCGTTGGCGTCGACCCCGCCGGCGGTCGACCGGGACCGGCGGGACGACGGCGTCGACCGGGCCGCCTGTTTGTCGGACGGCCCCTTGCGTGCCTTGGGCTCCCAGTGGTCGCCGACCTTCTCGAACGAGTGCTTCAAGGCGGCGAACGCCGTACGGTGCGCGCGCTGGCCCTCCCCGTATTCCTGCACCGCCGAGTCGTGCGCCTTGGACCACGTCTGCTGCGCCTTCTTCGGCGAGCGCTGCAGTGTCGACGGAAGTTCCTCCTTGGCCGGCATAGCCCTCACCTCCTGTGCGATCCCCCGTACCCCGCACACGACCCGTCACCACCACGGGCCGGACATTCAGCACGGGCATCTTCTGCGGACTACTACGGAGGCAGGCGCGGGTGTCGGCCGAGAAGACTCGTCGGCATGCACGGGTTTCCCGACCACCCGGGCGACGCCGCGTGAGTCCGGTTCCCCGGGCGGGCCCGTCCGTCCTCGGTCGGCAGGCGGACGAGCGTCGCCGCGTGGCCAGGGAGATGTTCGCCGCCCTCGCAGCGCTGCCACCGGACGATCCGCGACGCGAGCCGGTGCGGCAGCGGCTGATCGAGCTCCACCTGCCGATGGTTCGCTACTTCGCGCACCGGTACGCCAACCGCGGCGAGCCCACGGAGGACCTGGTCCAGGTCGGCACCGTCGGGCTGGTGAAGGCCGTCGACCGCTTCGACCCCCGCCGCGGCGTTGAGTTCACCACCTTCGCCGGTCCGACGATCCTGGGCGAGATCCGGCGGCACTTCCGCGACTACACCTGGACCGTGCGGGTCGAGCGCGGCTTGCGCGACCTCGCCGTCTCGGCGAGCCGATGCCTGAGCGAACTGACCCAGGAACTCGGCCGTTCGCCGACGATGTGCGAGGTCGCCGACCGGCTGGAGCAGCCGCAGAACCGCGTCGTCGACGCGATCGCCTGCCTCAGCTGTCGCTCGACCGAGTCCCTCGAGGCGCCGGGCCCGAGCGGGGTCCCCCTGTCCGAACGGGTCGGTGCCGACGACTCGGCCTTCGAACGGGTGGAGCTGCACGAGGCGCTGATACCGCTGCTAGACCGGCTGCCCGTACGCGAGCAACGGATCCTGCAGCTGAGGTTCTTCGGCGACATGACCCAGACGCAGATCGCCGACCGGCTGGGCATCTCCCAGATGCACGTCTCCCGGTTGCTCGCCGCAACGCTGCGGACGCTCCGGGTCCAGCTCCTGAGCGAGGGCTGACCGCTCGGCGGATCAGCGGCAGCGGTAGGGGTCGGCGGCGGCGTGGTCGAGGACCAGGCCGATGCCGGGACGGCCCTGATCCGGGTGCACGGTGCCGCCGTCGGGCGCGAGCGCGCCGTCGAAGAGCAGGTGCTCGATCCGTACGTGGTCGTGGAAGTACTCGAGGTGCCGCAGGTTGGGAACCGCGGCGGCCGCGTGCGCGTGCAGGTTGGGCGCGCAGTGCCCGGAGACCTGCAGGCGGTGCGCGGCGGCCACGGCTGCGACCCGCAGCCACTCGGTGATGCCGGCGCAGCGGGTGACGTCGGCCTGCAGGCAGTCCACAGCCGGCGCCATCCGCTCGAAGTAGGCGATGTCGTAGCCGTACTCGCCGGCGGTCACGTCGGCGCTCACCCGATCCCGGATCTTCGCCAGCCCGTCCAGGTCGTCGGAGGACACCGGCTCCTCGAACCAGCGCACGTCGTGCTCGGCCCACGCGGCGGCCATCCGCACCGCCTGCCCGCGGGTGTAGCCGCCGTTCGCGTCGACGTACAGCTCGGTGTCCGGTCCGATCGCCGTGCGGGCGGCGGCGATCCGGGCCAGGTCGCGCCCCGGCCGCTCGCCCCACGACTCACCGATCTTGATCTTCACCCGCGGGATGCCGAGCTCGCCGACCCAGTGCTCCAGCTGCCGCGCCATCGTCGGCTCGTCGTAGCTGGTGAACCCGCCGCTGCCGTAGACCGGTACGTCGGGGTGGACCTGGCCGAGCAGCCGGCACAGCGGCAGGTCGAGCAACTTCGCCTTCAGGTCCCAGAGTGCGATGTCCACGGCGGCGACGGCCATCGACACGACGCCCGGCCGGCCGAGGTTGCGGCAGGCCCGGACCATCCCGCTCCACAGCCCGGGCACGTCCAGCACGTCGCCGCCGACGACGACACCGCGGAGCACGTCCTCGATCACGTCGGCGCAGGCCGCCGGACCGTACGTCCAGCCGAGTCCGGTGCGGTCGCCTGCGGTCGGCTGCACGACGACCAGCGTGGTCTGCGACCACTCCAGGGTGCCGTCGGCCTCGGGCCGGTCGGTCGGCACCGTGTACGCCGACACGGTGAGCTCCCGCATCGTGGTGTCCCCGCTCATCGCACCACCCCCGACCGCTGGCCGGCGACGAGCCGGTCCGCGGCGCGCGCGGCCAGCGCCATGATCGTGAGCGCCGGGTTGGCGCTGCCCTGGGTCGGCAGCACCGACCCGTCGGTGACGTAGAGGTTCGGCACGGCGAACGTGCGCTGGTCGGCGTCGACCACGCCCGACCGCTCGTCGGCGGCCAGCCGGCAACCGCCGACCAGATGGGCGTACCGCCCGATGGTGATGACCTCCTCGGCGCCGGCCGCCCGGTGGATGTCCTCCATCGTGCTGCGGGCCGCCTTCATCAGCGCCCGGTCGTTCTCGCCCTGGGAGTAGGACACGTGCGCGATCGGCAGGCCGTGCCGGTCGGTCTGCTCGTCGAGCGTGACCCGGTTGTCCGGCAGCGGCAGGAACTCGCACAGCGCGCCGAGGTTCGCCCAGTGCACGTAGTCCCGCATGTACTCGCGCAACGCCGCACCCCAGTAGCCCTGCGCGGTGACGTGCTCGGCGAACGTGATCGGCAGCGGGGAGACGCACTGGATCGCGAACCCCCGCCGGTACGGCTTGCCCGGGTCGGTCTCGTAGAACTGCTCGGTCGACACCTCCGGTGGCGGCGCCTTGTACGCGCGCACCTCCTCGGCGTAGCGGCCGGCGGTCTGCGGCGCGCCCTGCACCATCAGATAGCGGCCGACCTGGTCGAAGTCGTTCGCCAGGCCGTCCGGGAACCGACGGCTGGCCGAGTTGAGCAGCAGCCGCGGCGTCTCGATCGAGTAGCCGGCGACCGCGACCATGCGGGCCCGCTGGAACCGCTCGACGCCGCCGCGGAAGTAGCGGACGCCGGTGGCCAGCCCGCTCCGGTCGTCGACGACGACGGCGCTGACCATGCTGTCCGCGCGGACCTCTGCGCCGTGCGCGAGCGCGTCCGGCACATGTGTGATCAGCGGCGACGCCTTCGCATTGACCTTGCAGCCCTGCAGGCAGAAACCGCGGTAGATGCAGTGCGGCCGGTTTCCGAACCGGCCGTTGCTGATCGCCACGGGCCCGATCCGGACCTCGACGCCCAGCCGCTGCGCGCCGCGGACGAAGACCTCACCGTTGCCGCCGATGGGGTGCGGCGACTGCCGGTAGGAGTGCGGGTCGCCCCACGGCCAGTCCTGGCCGGCGACCGGCAGCTCGGCCTCCAGCTGCTGGTAGTAGGGCTTGAGCTCCTCGTACGCGAGCGGCCAGTCGGCACCGACACCGTCCAGTGTGGACGTACGGAAGTCGCTGGGGTGCAGCCGCGGGGCATACCCGGCGAAGTGCACCATCGAGCCGCCGACGCCGCGGCCGGAGTTGTTCGACCCGAGCGGCACCGGGTCGGTGCCGTCGATGACCCGCGGCTCGGTCCAGTAGAGGTGGTGCGAGCCGGCCTCGTCGCTGACCCAGTCGGCGTCCGGATCCCAGAACGGTCCGGCGTCGAGCGCGACGACCGACCAGCCCGCTCTGGCCAGCCGCTGCGCGACCACGCCGCCGCCGGCGCCGCAGCCGACGACCACGATGTCCACCTCGTCGGCGTCGGCGTACCGGCGCATGTCCCGGCGCAGCCGGTGGTTGGTCCGGGTGCCGTCGTTCGGCAGCAGCCAGGCCGACTCGTTGCGGTCCCGGACGGTCACCCGCCGCCCCCCTGCGTGCTCTGCCGCACCTCGGGGATCGGGTCGTGCGCCCGGCGCTCCGGCCGCTCCCAGGGCTCCCGCTTGTCCAGCCCGGCATTCTTGTACCCGCGCGGGTAGGCCGGGCCGCCGAAGCCGATCTCGTTCCAGGACCAGGGATGTGCGTAGAAAGCCGTACAGGCGTACCGGGTCCACAGGCTCCACACGTGCGCCGCCGGCAGCTCGTGCCAGGCCGTGCCGTCGGTGGACCGGTCCTGCACGCTTTGGATCACCGCGGCCTGCTGCTCGCGGGACAGCTCGGCGAAGCGGCGGCCGTGCCGGTCCACCGCGTCCGCGTCGAGGAACGAGAGTGTCGACCGCCACGCCTCCGCGTCGGACGGCATGTCCGCGTAGTGCCAGCCGTCGGTGCTGCCCACGACCAGCCGCTGGTCGATCATCGCGAGCACCGGCACCTTCGGCTCGTCCCACTGGCCGAGCAGGTGGTCCAGCAGCGCGGTTGCGGTCGCCTGCTCAGCCGGCGAGAAGAACCGGAGCGGCTGCGGCGGTCCGAGCCGGCGCAACACCACCCCGGCGGTGACCTCGTCCCATGTGGACAGTTGGGCGAGGACGTCGTAGCCGGCGAACCGGCCCTGCCCACCGGGCGTGGTGCCGGTGCGGCGGCGCATCAGCGCTCCCGCCGCAGCACCGCAGCCAGCAGTCCCATCCCTCCGACGATGGTCACCAGCAGTGGCGCGAACAGCGGCGGGCCCATCTCCGCGTTGTAGCGGGCCAGCCGCCACCCCCCGGGCCGCTGCGCGATCCCGCGGATGTGCAGGACGGTGCCCTGCAGCCCGTTGGCGACGATCGCTGCCGACGCCAGCGGCAACGCGGTCTTCGCCGCCCGCCGGCTGAAGACTCCGGCGACACCGGCCGCCACGCCGACCGGCCCGAGCGCCACCGGCAGCCACATCATCCGGTTGCCGAAGCTGGCCCGGTCGTGCTCCATCCAGATCTCCGCCGCCGTGACGAGGGCACCGGCCGCGGTGAGCCCGGACAGGGTCCGCTCGAACCGCCCGTGCTCGACGTTGCGCAGCAGCCGGTCGATGCCGAGCACGGCCTCGTCGGCGCGGGTGCCCCGCCTGCTCACGAGGTCCACCCGCGCTGCTGCAGCTTGTCCTTGAACAGCGTGGTCGCAATCGCGACCCGCCGCGGCTGACCGCGCAGGAACGCCTGCGCGAAGTGCTTGGCCTGCTCGTACGCGACGGTCCCCGGCATCGGCGGCTCGTCCGGGTCGACGTCGCAGTCGACCAGCGCCGGCCCGTCGTGCGCCAGCGCCTCGCTGACCACCCGGTCGAGCTCGGACGCCTTCTCCACCTTCGCGGCGTAGCCACCGCAGGACGCGGCCCAGGGCGCGTAGTCGGCGAAGCTCGAGTGCCGCACGCCGAACTCGGGATAGCCGAGGACCATCTGCTCCCACAGGATCTGCCCGTAGGAGCCGTTGTTGTTGACGAACACCTTGATGGGCAGCTGGTGTCGCGCCGCGGTGAGGAACTCGGCCATCAGCATGGCGAAGCCGCCGTCGCCGACGAACGCGCACACCTGCCGTCCCGGGTGCGCCCACTGGGCGGCCACCGCGTACGGCAGGCCAGGGGCCATCGTCGCGAGGTTGCCGGACAGGTAGAACTCGCGGCCGCCGCGGATCGTCCAGTGCCGGGCCGCCCACGTCGCGATCGTGCCGGAGTCGCAGGTGAGGATCGCGTCGTCGGCGGCATGCCGATCGATGACGCTCATCAGATACTGCGGGGCGATCGGGTCGCGGCTCGGATCCTGCAGCGCGGCCATGTCCTTGCGCCACGCGGCCATCCGCTCCTGGCACGAGGTGAGGAAACCGCGGTCCTCGTGGGTGTCCAGCAGCGGCAGCAGCGCCGCCAACGCCTCCCGGCTGTCCCCGATGACCGGCGCCTCGGTCGGGATCCGGTTGCCGGTCCGGACCGGGTCGGCCTCGATCTGCACGACCCTGACCTTGCCGGCCTCCGGCAGGTGCTTGGTGTAGGGAAAGTTCGTACCGACCATCAGCAGCGTGTCGATCTCGTCCATCAGCTGCTCGGACGGCTTCGTGCCCAGCAGCCCGATCCCGCCTGTGGTGTAGGGCGAGTCGTCCGGGACGCACGCCTTCCCGGGCAGCGTCTTCACGATCGGTGCGCCCAGCCGCTCGGCGACCGCGAGCAGCTCCCCGCCGGCGTGCAGTGCCCCGGCACCGGCGAGGATCGCGATCTTCTGCCCGGAGTCGAGGACGTCCGCTGCCACCCGCAGCTCGTCGTCCCGCGGCCGCACGAGCGTCGGCCGGTAGACCGGCGCGGTGACCGGCACCCGGGCCGGAGCGACGTGCTGCCACGGGTCCGCGTCCGCGTCGGCGACCTGGAGGTCGTTGGGGAACGTGATGTGGCTGACGGTGTGGCGAGCCAGCGCGTGCTTGACGGCCAGGTCCGTGAGCGTCGCCACCGAGGCCGGGTTCGTGACCATGACGTCGTAGCCGGCCACGTCCTCGTACAGCTTCTCCAGGTGGACCTCCTGCTGGTAACCGGTACCCAGCAGGGACGTCTCCTGCATTCCGGTGATCGCCAGCACCGGCTGGTGGTCGAGCTTGGCGTCGTACAGGCCGTTGAGCAGGTGCACCCCACCGGGTCCCGAGGTCGCGATGCAGACACCGAGCCGGCCGGTGGTCTTGGCGTAGGCGCAGGCCATGAACGCCGCCGCTTCCTCGTGGTGCACGAGGACGAAACGGATCCGGTCCTGGTGCCGGCGCAGCGCTTCGAACAACCCGTTGATGCCGTCACCCGGTAACCCGAAGATCGTGTCGACCCCCCAGTCCGCGAGCCGCTCGACCAGAGATTCCGCAGCGATCTTCTTCATCGCACCTCCACGGGGACAGGGCGGCGTATCACCTACCCTCCCGACCTGGGGTCATGCGTCGTCGGCCGAAAAGCCCGCGGCACAACGGATCCAGCCGCAGCAGGACTGCGGACAACCCGCAGCAGTCCCGCTATGCCCGCAGCACAGCTTGGGTTTGAGTAGTCTTGGCGACCAGTTTGCCGCGACCGGTGCGAAGCTCGGTCTCGACCACGATGAGCATGCGACCGCTATGCAGCGGCGTGGCGAGCGCCCTCACCGTGCCCTCGCGGACGGCGCCGAGCAGGTTCGTCGTGGAGTCCACGGTGGTGGTGCCCTGCGCTCCGTCCGGAAGGTTGAGGAAGGCGCTGACCGCGCCGGCGGTGTCGGCCAGGCTCATCAGCGCACCGCCGTGTAGCACACCACCCGCCGTGCACAGCCGTGGCTGCCAGTCGAGCTCCAACCGCACGGCCTCCGGCGCGGCGGCGACCACCCTGATGCCGAGCTCGACGGAGTAGGGCACCAGGTCGTGCAGGCGTTCGGTGTCGAAGCCGCTCATCCGGTCGATCGTCGCACGCGGGCGCCACGCCGGCGGCACGGGCGTTCCCGCGGGCGAGTACGCCGCTGGTGGTCCAGGATGCCCGGGTGACCGCGTGGGCGTCGGTGCTGCTCCTGATCGCGGTGCTGGCGTTCGCGGTGGCGCGGCCGCGCGGTCTGCCGGAGGTGGTGGCCGCGGCCCCGGCGGCGCTGCTGGTGGTCGTGCTCGGGCTGGTGTCCTGGCACGAGGCCGGCAGCGAGCTGGTGACACTCGCCCCGACGGTCGGCTTCCTGGCCGCGGTGCTGGTCCTGGCGCACCTGGTCGACGAGGACGGCGTGTTCAGCTTCGCCGGCGCGGTCGTCGGACGGCTGAGCCGGGGATCGCCGCAGCGCCTGCTGGGGCTGGTGTTCGTGGTCGCATCGGTGGTGACCGCGGTGCTGAGCCTCGACGCCACGGTGGTGCTGCTGACGCCGGTCGTGCTGGCCACGGTGACCCGCTCCGGCATGCGCGCCAGGCCGCACGTGTACGCCTGCGGCCACCTGGCCAACTCGGCGTCGCTGCTGCTGCCGGTGTCGAACCTGACGAACCTGCTGGCATTCGCGGCCACCGGCCTGAGCTTCGCCGGATTCGCGGCGGTGACGGCGCTGCCCTGGCTGGTGGTGGTGGCCGTCGAGTACGCGGTCTTCCGGTGGGTGTTCGCGGAGGATCTGCACGCGCCGGCCGGCCCGGCGACCGCGCTGCCGGCCGCCGGCACGCCGTGGTTCGCGCTGGGAGTCCTCGCCGTCACGCTGGTCGGGTTCGGGCTGGCCGAGCCGGCGGGCGTTGCCCCGGCCTGGATCGCCGCGGCCGGCGCCGCGGTGCTGGCGGTCCGGCGGCTGCGCGATCGCGGCGTCGCCGAGGCGGGACGGCTGGTGCGGGCGGCCAACATACCGTTCTGCGGCTTCGTGTTCTCCCTCGGCGTGGTGGTCCTCGCCGTGCGCGCCGGGCCGGTCGGCGACGCGGTGCGCGCACTGGTCCCGGAGCGGGCCGACTTCGCCGGCCTGCTGACCGCGGCCGTGCTGGCGGCGGTGCTGGCGAACCTGGTGAACAACCTGCCGGCAACGCTGATGGTCGTACCGCTGGTCGCCGGCTCGCCGGGTCTGGTCATGGCCGTGCTGCTCGGGGTGAACCTCGGCCCCAACCTGACGTACGTGGGATCGCTGGCCACCCTGCTGTGGCGGCAGATCCTGCATGCCCGCGACCACCCGCCGGCGGTCCGGGAGTTCCTCCGCCTCGGCGTCCTCACCGTGCCGGCCGGCCTGCTGGCCGGGGTGGCGGCGCTGTGGTTGAGCCTGACAGTCTCAGGGACGACGTGAGAGACGGTGCACCGTGAAGATCATCGTCTGGCTGACCGAGAGCACCTGGCCGGCGTGCGTGGACGCCGCGTCGGACCAGCCCGATGCGCAGGTCGTGCTGCTACACGTGATCGACCCGGACAGCGTCGAGGCGGCCGAGGCGGCCCGGGCCGGACTGTTCGGCCGGGGGATCCACCCGACCGCCCCGGCGGCGCACCGGACCATGGTCGAGGCGCAGGCCGCGCTGCTGGACGCGGCCGAGGCGCGGCTGGCGCGCCCGGCGCTACGGCTCGCCCGGACCGGACGTGTCGAGCAGGAGGTCGTCACCGCCAGCGCCGACGCGGACCTGCTCGTCCTGGGCCGCGACGGGGACCACACCCGGCTCGGTCCGCGCAGCCTGGGGCGGACCACCCGGTTCGTGCTCGACCACGCGCCGTGCCGGGTGCTGCTGGTCTGGCCGGACGAGCCGCCGAGCCTGGCCACCCTGCCGCCGCCCCCGCCGGACGGCGGTCCGCCCGGAGCGCCTCCACCGCCACCCGGCCCACCGCACTAAGCCGGCTGTCCGTTCGCGCGACGGGCTGGGCTGGTTGATCGGCCTGCTAGAGCCGTTTAGCTAGCCAAGGGTGGCCCGATGGCACCAACAGACCCCCAAGATTCGGGGGGACGAACCCCTCAGCCAGGGTCTACCGGCCCATGATGGGACACAGCACCGTGCAGG
Organism: Mycobacteriales bacterium; assembly: GCA_036558285.1. Lineage (GTDB taxonomy): Bacteria > Actinomycetota > Actinomycetes > Mycobacteriales > CADCTP01 > CADCTP01. The sequence goes on from DATBFW010000244.1 coordinate 70,432, forward strand.
GAGCCCGCCGTTCTCTCACGGAAAGGGACTAGCCCGAATGCGTGCAACCCAGTGGCTACGCGGATCGCCTCGACGCAAGGCCGTCGCCGGCTTCGCCGCCGCGATCACGGTCCTCACCAGCTTCTTCGTGGTGCAGGGCCTCGCCGGTGCGGATGTCGTGACCGCACCGCCGACGAAGATGCTGGCCGTCGGTCCGACGAGCCCGGACAACGGCTTTCCCGTCTGGTACAAGGACTCCAACAACCTGAGCGTCGGGCTCTGCCTCGACGACACCAACCCGTTCTGCAACATCACCGGGGCCGACGTTCCTGACGTCACCCAGCCGGTCTCGTTCCCGGACAACTTCCCGGACGAGACCTTCTACCAGCTGGCCCAGTCGCAGCTGGCGCTGCCGAACGGGACCACCGCGGTGCTCAACGACAACCTCGAGGCCGCGTTCAACACCCCCACTCCGGCACCGGGCCAGCAGATCGTCTTCGGCCGGGTCCGGATCCGGATCACCACCCCGACCACCGGCCACTACGTGATCACCCACCCGTACGGGGTCGACGCGTTCGACGTCACCGACCAGACCACCCGCAACATCAACTTCACCGAGGACATCGGCATCGGCGACCCCGGCAACTTCAAGGGCGCGCTCGGCTCGCGGGTGAACCCCTTCCTGCGCTGGGACACCGGTCTCGTCAAGGGCCCGGACGGCGCGTCGTACCTCGGCGACGCCGTCACCGCGCACGCGATCACCGGCTCGGACCTGGGCACCAACTTCTTCCGGATCGACGGGCCGGACATCGGCGGTCCTGGCGTCGACACCATCCAGACCAACCTGTTCACCCTGCAGGGCCGGGTCGCCACCAACGCCGGCGTCTCCCCCACCCAGGTCACCTACACCCGGTCCACGACCAGCGGCGGGTTCGTCGACGCGTTCGCGACCTCGCAGCCGGACCAGGCCATCCAGGTCTCCGGCACCGGCATCAGCACGACCAAGCTGAAGGCCGACCCGAACGGCAACTACTTCGGCCGGGTCGCCTTCACCGGAGCGACACCACCGGCCTCGGTCCAAGTGACCAACACGTCCGACCGACCGCCGACCACAGTGAACGTCACCTTGACCGACCAGGTGCTCGTGACGAAGGCGGCGTACAACTCCGACACCGGCACGCTGGTCGTCAACGCCACCTCCAGTGACACCGCGGCACCGCCGACGCTGACCGCGCAGGGCTTCGGCGC